>CALPIE020000006.1 GCA_943323545.2 Bifidobacterium breve
TTCAGACATAGCTTATAAATCATAATTGTCTAGTCTGCCAAAATCATTTTAATTAGTTTAGAATATGGTGAAAATTATAGCTTAAGCCATTTTTTTAAAACAGCTTCTAACTCATTTTGTAGGATAGGTTTAGATAGAAAATCGTCCATTCCTACTTCGAGGCATTTTTCTTTTTCACCTAACATAATTCCAGCAGTTAATGCAATGATTGGAATACGGTTTTTATTTTCTAATGTCCGAATTTCAGTTGAGGCTTCATAACCATTTTTTATAGGCATTTGCACGTCCATTAAAATAAGATCCAATTGGTTATTTTTAAATTGTTCTATAGCTTCAGTACCATTAAAAGCTTCATAAATAGTTCCATTTGGAACTAATTTTTTAACCAACGTTTTAGTTAAAAGCATATTTATTGTATTGTCTTCTACAATTAAAATTTTAGTAGCATTTAAAAATGAAGTCACACTATTTTTTACTGTTCCACTTTCATTTAATATTTCAATAGCATCTTTTATTATTTTTTTTGAAGTTTTGAATTGAACATCAAAATAGAAATTACTTCCTTCGCCGAATTTACTTATCAGCTTCAATTGGCTATTCATTAATTCTAACAATTTATTTGAGATAGCCAATCCTAAACCAGTTCCTCCGTATTTACGTGAAGTAGAATTATCTTCTTGAACAAAAGACAAGAATATTTTTTCTTGATTGAATTCTTTAATTCCAATTCCAGTGTCTTTAACAGAGAATTGAATAGTGGCATTACCATTACTATTTTCATGGCAATGTATATCCAATTCAATTTGTCCAAACGAGGTAAATTTTATAGCATTGCTAATAAGATTGACTAATATTTGTTTCAGTCGAACGGCATCGGCAAAAATGTAAACAGGAACATCAGAATCAATAGCAACAGATAAGGAAATATTTTTTAATAGTGCTTGGTGTTTGAACAGTTCGATAACTTGATTAGTCAGTTCAATTAAATTCAATTCTATGGGATGCAATTCAAGTTTTCCTGCTTCAATCTTAGAGAAATCCAAAACATCATTTACAATTTCCATTAAAGAAGTTGCAGATTCATTAATGGTCGACATATATTCCATTTGGTTTTTATCCAATTCCGTTTTTATAAGTAAATTGGTAAAACCGATAATGCCATTTAAAGGAGTTCTAATTTCGTGACTCATATTTGCTAAAAATTCTGATTTGGCATTGTTTGCTGCTTCAGCATGAAGTTTGGCTTTAATGAGTTCCATTTCCATTACTTTTCGAGCAGTTATGTCAATGAACGTAATAATTATTTCTTTAATTTCACCTTCTTTGTTGTATTCTGGGAATCCATTTACTTGTAACCAAATTATGTCATTAAATGATGGGCGATTAACTCCCATAATGATATTTTTTAAGGACCTGTTTGTTGATTTAATTTCGTTAACAGGATAATTTTCAAATGCTACAGAAGAACCGTCTTCATAAATAAACTTCCATTGAGGATCGAAAGCTAATTTCCCTCTCATTTGGTCTTCAGTTAAGCCTAATAATTCAGAAGATTTAGCATTACTAATATGAATAGAAGTGTCTGGATTATGAATGACAACGCCTGTTTCAAGATTGTTTAAGATGTCTCGATATCTTTTTTCATTTTCAGCTAAGGAATCAACAGCAATTTTTCGCTCGGTAATATCTTTTCCAAAACAAGCAATACCATAAATTTCCTCTTCTTTATACATTGGATGAATATTAATTTCATACCATGACAATTCTATCAAATCTTTCACAGGACTATCTATTTCTACAACCACTTTTTCGCCCTTAAAACCCCTGTCATATAATGCTTTCCAATAGGATAAATAATCTTCTTCAAAATAATCTTTAGAAAGTATAAAATCGTTTATATTAAAAACATGACCAGTAAATAATTCTAAATTTTTTTGAAAAACATCGTTAAATGCAATAATTCTGTAGTTCTTATCGATACTCCACATAAGATCTGTTGAACTATTTATTAATGCTTGATGTATCATATGAATTGGTGATTTATCATTTAATATAAATTATAATTAAATGGAGTAAAAAGAAACATTAGTTATCTCAAATATATTGATTTTTATTAATTTTCACAATTACTTTGAATTTGATGATTTAGGTATCGTTTATTTTTTACCAAAAGCGATAGGCAAATTTGCTATTGCTTCGGGTACAAACCTCATCTTAAAAGAAGGGTTTTTGTTTTTTACAAGCTCTTTATCACATACGTTACCATTCCCCAAATAATCAATTCGTTTTCTTCAGTTACTTTTATTGGCTTGAAGGCATTATTTTCGGGCACCAAATAAACACCGTCTTTTTCTACTAAGATACGTTTTATCGTAAATTCACCATCAATAAAGCAAACAGCTACTTTGTTATTTTGTGGTTCGATGCTTCTGTCAATTACTAAAATGTCGCCATCGTCTATTCCGGCGCCAATCATCGATGTTCCTGAAGCTTTGGCGTAAAAGGTTGCTTCTCTGTTTTTCACCAATACATTGTCTAAACTAATTTTGCTTTCGTCAAAATCGGCTGCAGGCGAAGGGAAACCTGCTTTTATGCCAGCAGCAATATACGGAAGTTCATTGGTGTTTTCAAAATCGGGAACAAAGAAATTAATTTTTTTTATCATAATTTTTAACCGCAAAGAGCGCAAAGTCCTTCGTACTCCCGAAGCTTCGGGAGGCAAAGTTTTGACGCAATCCCGAAGCCTCGGGACGCAAAGTTTTTTAAAAAGGGTTTAACATTTTACTTCAAAAATTTCTTTAATATCAGTCGTGTATTTTTTAGACAAATGGTTCTGTTTCATTTTCCAAGTACGTTGTAAATCTTGATTGCCCAGACGAATTTTGCGTTCACCTGTTTTTTTATGAAAATCGTCAATGACTTTCATTAGTTTTTGATGCTTCGGATTTTCTTCTTCGAACAAATGAAATTGCTTTTGGTCTTGCGGAATAATCTGTGTTACAATAATTCCGGCTTTTTTATAAATTTCGCCTTCCTCAAATAGTGCTGCAAGCATTTTTACAGCAACCGAACCTAAAGTAATATTTGAATTACTCGCAAAAGGTAAGGTTTCCATTTTATAGAAATTATAGCGTTGTCGGTCGACTTTATATTTGTCTTTTCTAAGGTATAAAATTATACCATGGCAACATGAATTTTGCTTTCGTAATTTTTCAGCGCATACCGTTGCAAAAGTCGAAACGCGTTCTTTCATTTCATCAAACGTGCTAATGTTTCCATCAAAACTTCGTGTAATAGCAATTTGTTTTTTGTCTTTTGGTTCTTCCATTTCCAACACCGATTTGCCTTCTAGTTCATACTTCAATCGAAGTCCAACAACGCCCATTTCTTTTTTTATAAAAGCAGTGTTATGAGACAATGTAAAATCATACGCCGTTAAAATATTTTTGGCTTTCATCTTTTGGGTTAATCGATAACCAATTCCCCAAACGTCTTCTATTTTAGTCCATTTTAATGCTTTAATACGTTTTTCTTCGGTGTCAATTAGGTAAACTCCTTGCGTGCGTTCTTGGTATTTCTTTGCAATTTTATTGGCTACTTTTGATAATGCTTTGGTTTCGGCAAAACCAATGCAAGTGGGAATACTTATCCATTTTTGGATGCGTTTTTTCATCTGCAAACCATAATTGTGATAATCAGAAATTTTCATTCCGTCAAAATTCAAGAACGCTTCGTCAATGCTATACACTTCTACATTGGGCGTAAAACCTTCTAAAATTTTCATCACTCGATTACTCAAATCACCGTACAAAGCATAATTGGAAGAAAAAACGTGAATGTTTTGTTGCTTGAGTTGACTTCGAAATTTAAATTCGGGGGCACCCATCGGAATTCCTAAATCTTTCGCTTCATAACTTCTCGAAATAACACATCCATCATTATTAGACAAAATAACAATGGGTTTTCCAACAAGTTGCGGTTGAAAAACACGTTCGCAGGAAGCATAAAAATTATTACAATCGACTAAAGCATACATGATGTAAAGTTACAGAATAGTCGAGTAGGAGAAAGTTAAAATTTCGTATTGTTGATAAAAAAACTACTAAAATCGCTTTTGTTGTTAGCCACGAATTCACGAATTTAAAAAGAGTGATTATTCGTGAATTCGTGGCTAGCTTTTAAAATGGCAAGACTTTATTTATATCTGCGCAATTATTTCAATAAATTGGTAAGCAAATCAGGGTGAATTCCGATAAGGATATTTAGCAGAATAGCAACAATTCCTACAACATGATACACAAGTGGAGTAGTTGTTTTTTCATCCGTTACGTCTTTTGTATACATCGCTAAAATCAATTTGAAATAGTAACCCACACTTATAATCGAGTTGATTACTCCTGCAATTACAACTACCAAATAACCAGCTTTTATAGTTTGTGTAAACAACATAAATTTGGCAAAGAAACCAGAGAAAATCGGAATACCAGCCATCGATAACAAAGAAGCAGTCAACACCGCTGCCAATATTGGATTGCTTTTTCCTAATCCGTTGAAGTTGATAATGTCTTCGTTGTCTTTGTCTTTGGTAACATAAATAATTACGGCAAACGAGGCGATTCCGGCAAGAGCATACGCAGCCGTATAATACAACAACGTACTTGCCGCTGTGGATAAACTCAACAACGCCATCAACATGAATCCAGCATGAGAAACACCTGAGAATGCTAACATTCGTTTCACATTACTTTGACGTAATGCCATGATATTTCCTACTGTCATAGAAGCGATTGAAACAATCACTATAATAATTTCGAAATTATAAGTTAGGCCAACTGTCAATCCGCTAAGTAATTTATAAAGAGTTGCCATTGCAACTACTTTTGCCAATGTACTCATAGTTGCTGTTGTAAGCGCTGGTGAACCTTCATATACATCGGGTGCCCAAAAGTGAAAAGGAACTGCAGCAATTTTAAACAACATTCCGATAATCATTAAAGTTATTCCGATTGGAAACCAAATAGGCAAACCTGCACCTTGCGATAAATCGTATATTTCGACAACATTAAAATAACCTGTAGCGCCATAAATTAGACAAATTCCGAATAATATAATTCCGGATGCGAAGGAGCCCAGTAAGAAATATTTCATTCCGGCTTCGTTGCTTTTGATATCTAATCGTTTGCTGGCGGCTAGGATGTAAAGTGATATTGACAACACTTCAATTCCGAGGAAAAACATTGATAAATTCGTAAACGAAACCATCGCTACAGCTCCCGCTAAAAGGAAGATTTTTATCGCAACAAAATCGGAAATCTTCGATTGATGGTCTTTATATACATCGTGACTTAAGGCAATTAAAAAGATGGTAAGTACAATAAATAGCGAAGAGAAAGCATTTGAAAACGAATTCGCCTGAATCATTGTCACGTATTTCTCATCGAAAGTACTTCCCAAAGACCACACATTTAACGTGATTCCAAGAATGGCAAAAAGCCCTACAATTGTTACCGGAACAAGTGCTTTTCTTAGATTAAAGATTTCAGCTAGTAGGCAGAAAACACCGAGTGCTGATATGGCTATTAATGTTTGCATTTTTTATTTAGGATTTGGGATTTTGAGATTTAGGATTTTATGTCTCCGTAAAAATCAAAATCTTATTTATCTATTAATATGGATTAAAATCTCTTTTATACTTGGTGTCACTAATTCTACAATTGGTTTTGGATACAATCCGAAAAACAATAAAAAGCCCAATATAATGACTAAAATGATGGTTTCGTTTAAAGTGACATCCGCAAAAACTTTGACATTCGTTTCTCCTAACATTACGTTTTGAAACATTTTCAACATATAGTAAGCGCCCAAAATAATTGTAGTTCCGCCAAGGACAGCATACCAAAGATTCACTTGTGATAAACTATACAATACCGTAAATTCTCCCACAAAGTTAAAAGTACCAGGCAACGCTACCGATGCTAAAACCAATATCATGAACATCGAAGTGAACTTTGGCGATTGCGAACGGATGCCTCCCATTTCACCAATTTTTCCGGTTTCATACCTTCTAAAAATGATTTCAGCAATGAAGAACAATCCAACGATTACAAATCCGTGCGCAATCATTTGATAAACAGCTCCGTTTAATCCATCAAGAGTTAAAGTATAACATCCTGCGGCGATTAAACCAACGTGAGCCAATGAAGAATACGCCAATAATTTTTTCAAATCCTTTTGACGCAATGCGACAATTGAACCGTAAATCACACCAGCAATACTCAATCCGATTAACATTGGCATATAAGTTTTTGATGCTAAAGGAGCAATTGGTAATTGCCAACGAATAACGCTGTACAATCCCATTTTAAGCATAATCCCAGAAAGCAACATCGTTCCAACTGTAGGTGCTTTTTGATATACTTTTGCCTGCCAGGTATGAAAAGGAATAATCGGAATTTTAATCGCATATGCTAAGAAAAAAGCAAAAAATATCCAGAATTGTTCAGAAGCCGATAAGTCTAATTTATATAAATCTTCTAATAAAAAGCTTCCAGCTAATTGGTATAAATAGGCAAAAGCAACTAGCATAAATAAAGAACCAGCTAAGGTATAAATGAAGAATTTAACTACTGCTTTTTTGCGTTCTTCGGCATCGCCATGACCCCAGATTAAAGCGATAAAGTAAATTGGAATTAATGATATCTCCCAGAAAACATAATACAATAATCCGTCGACAGCTAAGAATGTTCCTATCATCGCAAACGCCATAAATAATACTAAAGCATAAAAGTTTTTGGCATTATTAAATTGATTACCGAATGAGGAGAATAAGATTAAAGGAGTTAAAGCCGTCGTCAGTAAAACCATTGCCAATGACAAACCATCGGCTTGAAATGCTAGGGCTACTTTTGGATTTTCCATCCAACTTCCGATATAGCTGATATTGCTTCCGTTGGTGAAAAGATACAATAAATATGAAGCAAATCCGAAAGCCGCAACGCTAAAAAGAAATGCGATTTTAGATGCTACTTTGTCTCCCGAAAGAAACGTAGCAATCGAACCAACTAAAAGTAATAGTAATAGAGTAGTTACATCCATTAGACAATTTTTTGAGCTAAAAATAAATAAATAATTATGGCACACACACCCAAAACAAAAGCGAATAGGTACAAGCCAATACTTCCTGTTTGTAATTTTTTACCTTGATTTCCAATACCATTTGCAGCAGATCCAAAACTAAATACTACTTTTCCTAAAGCTGGTTCAAGTGTGGTTCTGAAGAAATTAGAAAGTCCGTTCAAAGGTTTTACAATTAAGAAAGTATACAATTCGTCAACGTAATATTTGTTGTAAATGGTTTTGTTGATTCCGGTGATGGCTTCATCTTCTGCGGGCACAAAACTTTGTTTGATGTATTTCGAATATGCCCAACCGATTCCGATTAGCGCACCTGCTAAAGCAATTCCCATTAGCATGTATTCGTTACTTCCCAATTCGTGATGTTCTAATTTGGTTGCCAAAATAGGTTCCATAAAATGGTTCAACCAATTGTTTCCTGGGAAGTTTATCAATCCGCCAACAGTTGCCAAAAATGCTAAAATAACTAATGGCAAAGTGATCAAACTTGGACTTTCATGCAAATGGTGTTTTTGTTCTTCGGTTCCTCGGAAGTCTTTGAAGAACGTTAAATACATCAATCGGAACATATAAAAAGCGGTCATGATAGAAGCAATAGAACCGACAATCCAAAGTGCTTTATTGTGTTCGAAAGCTACCATTAAGATTTCGTCTTTCGACCAGAATCCAGCGAATGGAAAAATTCCTGCTATGGCTAGAGTTGAAATCATCATTGTCCAAAAGGTAATAGGCATAGCTTTACGCAATCCACCCATTTTTCGCATGTCTTGTTCACCGTGTAAAGCATGTATCACAGAACCTGAGCCTAAGAATAAACACGCTTTAAAGAAAGCATGAGTGATAACGTGGAAAACTGCCACTGTATAAGCTCCCATTCCCAAAGCTAAAAACATAAGACCTAATTGTGAAACTGTAGAATAAGCCAATACTTTTTTGATATCGTTTTGTAATAATCCGATGGATGCAGCTACTATTGCTGTGGATGCTCCAACAATGGCGATTATTTCTTGTACTAAAGGTGTTAATTCGAAGATAAAATTCATTCGGGTAACCATAAAAATTCCAGCCGTTACCATTGTTGCTGCGTGAATTAAAGCAGAAACTGGAGTTGGTCCTGCCATCGCATCGGGTAACCAAGTGTATAATGGTAACTGTGCCGATTTTCCACAAGCACCAATAAACAAACAAAAAGCTGCAATAGTTACTAATTTGTCTGGAGTATCTCCTAATGTAGCCGATTGTAAAGTTCCATAATCTAATGAATTAAAAGTATACGCTAAGAGAAACATTCCGATTAAGAAACCTAAATCTCCAATACGGTTCATGATAAACGCTTTCTTTGCAGCATCGTTGTAGTCTTGGTTTTTATGCCAGAATCCGATGAGTAAGTAAGAGCAAAGTCCAACGCCTTCCCATCCAATAAACATCACTAATAAATTGCTTCCGACAACCAACGTAATCATAAAGAAAACAAACAGATTCAAATACGCAAAGAACTTGTGCATGTTCTCATCATCGTGCATGTAGCTTATCGAATATAAGTGTATCAATGAACCAATTCCGGTTACGAATAGTAACCACAATAATGATAATTGGTCTAAAAGGATTCCGAAATCCAATTTAAAATTGCTTACCTGAATCCAATCAAACAACGAAACCTGAATGGGTTTTCCGGTTTGATTGACTTGCATAAAAAAGTAAACGCTTAAAACAAATGGAATCACAATAGCGATAGTTCCGAGTGCACCAGAAAATCCTTTTCCTGTTTTTTTCCCGAAGAAAACGTTGCATAAAAACCCTATGAATGGGCTTAATAATAATAGTAAGATTAGATTCTTCTCCATTCGGGATTATCCTTTTAAGTTTTTTAAATTAGCGATATCAATCGAGCCAATATTTCGAAATACCGAAACCAAAATAGCCAATCCTACAGCTACTTCAGCGGCAGCAACTGCCATTGAGAAAAAAACAAATACTTGTCCTTCGGCATCTTGATGGTAGGTTGAAAAAGCTACAAATAGTAAGTTAACAGCATTCAACATAATTTCGATTGACATAAATACAATAATCGCATTACGTCGGTACAAAACACCAAATACCCCGATGCAAAAAAGCAACACCGAAAGGAAAATGTAGTTTTCTATCCCTATTTCATTTAAAATATTTGTCATCTTATTTGGTTTCTTTTTTAGACAATAATACAGTTCCAATCATGGCTACTAGCAACAATACAGAGGCAAATTCAAATGGCACCATATATTCGTTTAACAAAACATTTCCTAATTTTTTTATAGATTGGTAATCTTCACCCGATAAATCATATTCGCCCATGATGGTTTTAGAATTGATGAAAATAGTAATCATCACAATACTCAAAATGCAAAACACAATAATGGCTCCCAATCGAGTAATTCGGGGTTTATGGACTTCATCTTCTTTGTTTAAATTCATCAACATAATGGTAAATAAAAACAGAATCATAATCGCTCCCGAGTAGACGATGACGTGTACAATCGCTAAAAATTGCGCGTTGAACAACAAGTAATGTCCCGCAATCGAAAAGAAGCAAATCACCAAATAAATGGCACTGTGTATTGGGTTCTTACTATAGATTGTCAGAAACGCTGTCGACAAAGTGATAGTAGCTAAAATGTAAAATATAATCTGTACTGGTGACATTAGTTAGCGTTTTTGAGCTTGCCTTCTGCAAGGAGGTTGTTATTTTTAATAGCCATTTCTAACGGCATTACTAATTTATCTTTTCCGAAAATAAAATCTTCACGGTGGTAACTCGACGGAACCAATTCTTTGGAAATCGTCAAATAAATAGCATCTTTCGGACAAGCTTCTTCACACAATCCGCAGAAAATGCAACGCAACATATTGATTTCATAAATCGAAGCGTATTTTTCTTCGCGGTACAAATGCATTTCGTCTGGCTTTCTTTCGGCGGCAGTCATCGTGATGGCTTCGGCCGGACACGATAAGGCGCATAATCCGCAAGCCGTACAGTTTTCACGTCCTTGTTCGTCGCGTTTTAACATGTGTTGTCCACGATACACCGGGCTGAATTCACGGGTTTGTTCCGGATAATGAATGGTTGCTTTTTTTCTGAAAAAGTGCTTAATCGTAATAAGTAATCCTTTTACGATGGCCACCAGATACAGGCGTTCGAAAAACGTCATTTCCTTATTAGAAACTTGTTTTTTTCTGCCTGATAGTGATATGGATTGAATGGATGCTGACATATTTTTTTAATTAAAAGCTAATAAGCATATTCCTGTTATTATAATGTTGATAATCGAAAGCGGAATCAAAACTTTCCATCCCAAGTTCATCAATTGATCGTATCTAAATCTAGGTATCGTCCAACGAATCCACATGAAGAAGAAAATGAACCCACATATTTTGATAAACAAGACGATAATTCCCAACACATTGGCGATGTTAACACCCCAATTTTCAACCGCCCAACTCATTCCAGGATAGTTGTAACCTCCAAAAAACAAAACCGCTAAAACCGTTGAGGATATAAACATATTCGCGTATTCAGCGAATAAATAGAATCCCATTTTCATGGAAGAATATTCTGTATGATAGCCACCAATCAATTCACTTTCGCATTCCGCTAAGTCGAATGGTGTTCGGTTGGTTTCTGCAAAAGCGCAAATTAAAAAGATTAAAAACGAAACCGGTTGGTACAATACATTCCAGTGCCAACCTGCTTGTTGAATCGAAATTTCTTTTAAACTCAGGGTTCCTGTCATCATCAATAAAGCGATTAGCGACAATCCCATTGCTACTTCATACGATACCATTTGAGAAGCGGCACGAACGGCTCCCATTAGTGAGAATTTGTTATTCGATGCCCATCCACCAATCATAATTCCGTAAACGCCTAGTGAAACCACTCCTAAAATATATAATAAAGAAACGTCGATATCGGTAGCCTGGAGGTATATGTCTTTTCCAAACAAGTGTAATTTGTCTCCCCACGGAATCACCGCGCTGGTCATTAAAGCCGTGCTCATCGCAATGGCCGGACCCACAACAAATAAAAATTTATTTGGGGTATTAGGAAAAAATTCTTCTTTAGCAAATAATTTCATTCCGTCTGCAAGCGGTTGTAATAACCCTCCCCAACCAGCACGATTCGGACCCACACGGTCTTGTAAATAAGCCGCAACTTTACGTTCTGCCCATGTAGAATACATTGCCATAATCATGGTAATGGCAAAAACCGTTATAATGATGACACTTTTTTCTATGATAAATGCACTATCCATTTTTCTTTGAATTTAGAGGTGTACCATCTACTTTTTCGTTGTAATCTATTTCGGCCATACTGATTTTCTTACGGTCTATATCACGTCCATCCAAAATTCCTTTTTCGGTTTCAATGATGACCTTGTCCAATTTTCTAGTATAGTTATTTTGATTGATTACTGAATCTTTTTCGAATTTACGTGGACCTTCAATTGTCCAATCGCTTACTTCTTTTTTATCAAAACGACAGGTATTACAGATAAAATCTTCTACTTCGTGGTATTCGTCTTTACGAGCTGTTACTCTTTGAATTTCGTTTCCGAACATCCAAAGGGTTGTTTTTCCGCAACATCCCGGAGTTGTACATTCTCTGTGCGCATTGAATGGTTTGTTGAACCACACTCTCGATTTGAATCGGAAAGTCTTATCAGTCAAAGCACCAACAGGACAAACGTCAATCATGTTTCCAGAGAATTCATTGTCAATCGCCGCAGAAACGCATGTTGAAATTTGAGAATGGTCGCCACGATTCAAAACACCGTGAACACGACCATCTGTTAATTGGTCGGCCACTTCCACACAACGTTGACATACAATGCAACGGTTCATGTGCAGTTGAATTTTATCGCCAATATCTTCTGGTTCAAATACTCTTTTTTCTTCAATAAAACGTTGTTGTAATTTTCCGTGTTCAAAACTCAAATTCTGCAAATCACATTCACCTGCCTGGTCACAAACCGGACAATCCAATGGGTGGTTGATCAAAAGGAATTCGGTTACCGCATTTCTAGCTTCCTTCACTCGGTCGGAGGATTTACTTGCGACTTCCATTCCGTCTTGACAACCCGTTACACAAGAGGCCATTAATTTTGGCATTGGTCTAGGGTCGGCTTCGCTTCCTTTGGTAACGTCCACTAAACAACAACGGCACTTTCCGCCGGTTCCTTTTAGTTTCGAATAATAACACATGGCTGGCGGAACGGATTCTCCACCAATCATACGAGCAGCCTGCAGGATGGTTGTTCCTGGAGCTACTTCTATTTCTTGACCGTCTATGGTTACTTTCATATGGATGAAATTCTATTCTTTATATTTCTTGCTTTGCTACTAAATGCTTTACTTTTTCAAAAGGCTCATTAACAAAGTGATCTCTATTTTTTATTTTTTCCGGGAAACGGATGTGGTATTCAAACTCGTCTTTAAAGTGACGGATTGCGGCAGCCACTGGCCAAGCAGCAGCATCACCCAAAGGACAAATGGTGTTTCCTTCAATTTTTGCCTGAATGCTCCACAACAATTCGATGTCTTCTTCGCGACCGTGACCGTTTTCGATTCTATGCAATACTTTTTCTAACCAGCCTGTTCCTTCACGACAAGGCGTACATTGACCACAACTTTCATGGTGGTAGAATCGTGAGAAATTCCAGGTGTTACGAACGATACATGCTCGATCGTCATAAACAATAAATCCACCGGAACCTAACATAGAACCTGTTGCGAATCCACCGTCTGCCAAACTTTCGTACGACATCAAACGGTCTTCTCCTGCAGCGGTTTTGTATATTAAATGCGCTGGTAAAATTGGCACCGAACTTCCTCCTGGCACTAAGGCTTTTAATGGTCGGTCGGTTTGCATTCCACCACAATATTCATCCGAATTCATGAATTCGTATACCGATAATCCCAAATCGATTTCGAAAACCCCTTGATTTTTTATATTTCCGGAAGCTGAAATTAATTTTGTTCCTGTTGAACGTCCGATTCCAATCGCTGCATAATCAGCACCCGAATTGTTTACAATCCATGGCACAGCCGCAATCGTTTCAACGTTATTCACCACCGTTGGATTCGCCCAAAGTCCGGAAACTGCAGGGAATGGCGGTTTGATTCTCGGATTTCCACGTTTGCCTTCCAAACTTTCGATTAAAGCCGTTTCTTCTCCACAGATGTAAGCTCCTCCTCCAATTTGAACGTACAGTTCCAAATCGTAACCCGAACCCAATATATTTTTACCCAACCAACCGGCAGCTTTTGCTTCGGCGATGGCTCTTTCTAAAATTTTGTAAACCCACATGTATTCGCCACGAATATAGATGTAGGATAAGTTGGCACCCAAGGCATAACTTGAAGTAATCATTCCTTCGATTAGCAAGTGAGGAATGTACTCCATCAGATATCGGTCTTTAAAAGTCCCCGGTTCAGATTCGTCGGCATTGCACACCAAATGTCTTGGTTTTCCTGATTTCTTGTCGATAAAACTCCATTTCATTCCGGCAGGGAAACCCGCACCACCACGACCGCGAAGTCCCGAAGTTTTTACTTCTTCTACAACCTCATCAGGAGTCATTTTTTTTAGGGCTTTTTCCACCGATGCGTAACCGCCTTCTTTGCGGTATACTTCGTAGGTTTTAATACCCGGAACATTGATTTTGTCTAATAATATTTTTCTTCCCATTATATTATTTATCGTGTAAAGTGATTTTTCCGTCTTTGCAATCGGTAATTAATTGGTCGATTTTTGCTTCTGTTAAATGTTCCTGAAAGAAATCACCCAACTGCATCATGGGTGCATAACCACAAGCACCAAGACATTCAACGCCACGGATTTCAAAAAGTCCGTCTACTGTTGGTTCACCTACTTTAACCCCTAATTTGTTACACGTGTAATCCATCAAATCTTCTAAACCGTTTTGACAACAAGGTGAAGTTTGACAGAATTCGAACATGTATTTTCCGATAGGTCTTTGATTATACATCGTATAAAATGTAACGACTTCATAGACTTCAATAGGTTGTATTTCTAAAATCTCGGCTACTTTGTTTTGCAATTCAATACTTAACCAATTGTCATGTGCATCCTGAACTTCATGCAAAACCGGCAACAATGCTGATTTCTTTTTGTCTGCAGGATAATGACTGATTAACTCATTGATGCGATCCGTCAAAGCAGGCGTTATGTTTATTTCTTGTTTTATGTGTGATCTTTCCATTCTATATTTTAGATTTTAGATTTAGGATTTAGGATTTAAAAACGTATACATTGTGAATGCGTTTTTCCTAATAATACCAAAAATCTATATTCTTTGTCTTAAATCTATATTTATTGCGCTGCGCTCCATACAATTCGGCTACGCCTCGGGTCTTTTTTCTAAAATCCTAAATCTCAATTCCTAAATCTTAAATGGTTACGCGTCTAATTCGCCGGCAATTACATTCAAACTTGATAATATTACGATTGCGTCAGATAACATTGCCCCTTTTATCATTTCAGGATAAGCTTGATAATAGATAAAACAAGGTCTTCTAAAATGCAAGCGGTACGGCGTTCTGCTTCCGTCGGTAACTAAATAAAATCCCAATTCTCCATTTCCACCTTCTACCGCGTGGTAGACTTCAGCGACCGGAACAGGCACTTCACCCATCACAATTTTGAAATGATAGATTAGGCTTTCCATGTTGTTATAAACGTCTTCTTTTGGTGGCAAGTAATAATCGGGAACATCAGCGTGGTATGGTCCTTCCGGCATTTTTTCCAACGCTTGGCGGATGATGCTTAAACTTTCCCAAACTTCGGCATTACGAACGCAAAAACGGTCGTAGGTATCTCCCGATTTTCCAACTGGAACGATGAAATCAAAATCTTCGTAAGACGAATAAGGCTCGGCGACACGAACGTCGTAATCAATTCCGGCAGCACGCAAATTCGGACCCGTAAATCCGTAGGACATCGCTTTTTCGGCAGATATTGGTCCAACGTTTACCGTTCTATCGATAAAAATTCTATTTCTTTCAAAAAGGTTTTCGAATTCTTTCCACGCTGGCGGAAATTCCTCCAAAAATTTATTCAATAATTCAAAAGCTTTTGGTGTAAAGTCTCTTTCAAAACCACCAATTCTTCCCATATTGGTTGTTAAACGGGCACCACAAATTTCTTCGTAGATTTCGTATACTTTTTCTCGGAATTGAAATACGTAAAGGAAACCAGTATAGGCTCCAGTATCAACTCCAAGAATCGAATTACAAATCAAGTGATCGGTAATACGAGCCAACTCCATTACAATCACTCTTAAATATTGAGCACGTTTTGGCACTTCAATATTTAATAATTTTTCTAATGTCATCCACCATCCCAAATTATTAATCGGTGATGAACAATAGTTCATACGGTCGGTTAATGGCGTAATTTGGTAAAACGGACGGTTTTCGGCAATTTTTTCGAAGGCGCGGTGAATGTAACCAATGGTAGGTTCGGCATCTAAAATGCGTTCCCCATCCATCAAAAGAATATTTTGAAAAATTCCGTGGGTCGCGGGATGCGTTGGCCCTAAGTTCAGGATAGAATACTCGCTGCCATCTTCATTGAGTTGGTCTTTTATTATTTTAGCATAACGATGCTCTGGTGGTAATAATAGTTCTGACATTTATAGAATGTGAAAATTATATTGAGTGTTGACTATTCATTGCTGTTCTTCCGAAGAAACGGTCGTCTTTGTCGGTTCGTCCGCTGTCTTCCATTGGGAATTCTTTCCGCATTGGGAAAGATACCATTTCATCCATATTTAAAATTCGTTTCAATTGTGGATGTCCTATAAAATTGATTCCGTAAAAATCATAGGTTTCTCTTTCCATCCAATTGGCAGAAAGGAATAAATTACTTGCGGTTTTTACTTCCGGGTTTTCGCCGTTTAAATAGGTTTTGATTTTAATTCTTGTATTTTCAACCCAATTGTGCATATGGTAAACCACTGCGAATTGATGGTTGACATCATTATCTGGGTAATGGATTCCGCATAAATCGGTTAAAAAATGAAAGTTTAAATCAGCATCTTCTTTTAAAAATCGAATTACATCGTGAATTTTATCAGAAGAAGCTTCGAAAGAAAAAATACCCTGTTGTGTTTGAAAATCCAATACGTTTGAACCAAATTTCTGAGCTATTTTTTCTTGTATGGTTGCAGTTTCTAATGCCATTTTTATAGGTTGTAAGAAGCTAATAATTCTTTATATTCTGGTGAGTTTCTTCGTCGAACTGATTCGTTTCGTACTAACTCTTGCAATTGCATTACGCCATCAACAATTTGTTCTGGTCTTGGGGGACAACCTGGAACGTAAACATCAACTGGAATAACTTTATCAATTCCTTGTAAGACAGAATAGGTATCAAAAATTCCTCCTGACGAAGCACAAGCTCCAACAGCAATTACCCAACGTGGTTCTGACATTTGTTCATATACTTGGCGAAGAATAGGTGCCATTTTTTTAGAAATAGTTCCCATTACCATTAACATATCCGCTTGACGGGGAGAAAAACTCACACGTTCAGAGCCGAAACGGGCCAAATCGTAATGCGATGCCATAGTGGCCATGAATTCAATTCCACAACATGAAGTCGCGAATGGCAATGGCCAAAGTGAATTAGCACGGGCCATTCCTACAACATCATTTAGTTTTGTTGCAAAATAACCTTCTCCTGAAACTCCTTCTGGCGGAGGAACCAATTTTGTTCTTGTACTCATTTTTAAATTTTAGATTTTACTCCGCTACGCTCCATACAGTTCGGCTGCGCCTCGGGTTGGATTTTAGATTTAGGATTTACCTAAAACCAAATCTGTCTTTAAAATATTATTAATTTTGAAAATCCTTAATCCTAATTCTCAATATCCTGAATTATTATTCCCATTCTAGTGCTTTCTTCTTAATAATGTAAAAGAAACCAACTAAAAGTAACAACATGAAAATGACCATTTTTACCATTCCGTCTACTCCAAGTTCTTTGAAGTTGATTGCCCAAGGATATAGGAAAATAACTTCGACATCGAAAAGGACAAAAAGAATGGCTACTAAAAAATATTTTACGGAGAATGGAATACGAGCATTACCTACAGATTCGATTCCACACTCGAAATTTTTATCTTTATTTACAGAACTTCTTTTCGGACCTAATTTTCCGGAAATGATTATGGTTCCCACAACAAAACCTACGGCTAAAAATAGCTGCATTAGTATTGGAAAATAATTTATTTGAGTTGTATTCATGGAACAATTATAAGTAGTTATAAAAATTAGCGCAAATATACATAGCAATATCTAATTAACAAAAATAGAGTCATAAACGTTTGTTGTTTATATCTTAAAATCAGCTATTTAAAATAATTCTAAATAAAGGTGGTAAACAAAAAAAAGTCCCGATTTTATCGGGACGTTTAGATTTTCTAGGTAATCAAAAATTAATTTATATTATTCTTCGATAACTACTACTTGAGCAGCTACTTTACCTTTTCTTCCTTCTTCTTCTTCGTAAGAAACTTTATCACCTTCATTAAGTGATTCAGCCTTAATACCTGTTGCGTGAACGAAAATGTCTTTTCCATTTTCATCATCTGTAATGAATCCGTAACCTTTAGACTCATTGAAAAATTTAACTGTACCTGTGCGCATTTTGTAATGTAAAAAATTAATAATGGTCAAAGATATACTTATTTCTTACATAGCAAACAAAAATCAAATAAAAAGTTAAAATTATTTTTTAGATTTTTTATTATAAACAAATGATTTTCAGATTACTATTTAAATTATCTTGAAAACGAGAATAATATAAGCTACAATTTTTATAATTTTAAATAATTGTATCTTAAATAGTTGTGAATTTGATAAAATTACTGAAGATTAATTTTAATATGCAATTCTTTTAATTGTGTATCATCAATTACGGATGGAGCATCAATCATAACATCGCGTCCTGAATTATTTTTTGGAAAAGCGATAAAATCACGGATGGTTTCTTGTCCGCCTAAAATAGCTACCAATCGATCCAATCCGAAAGCCAATCCGCCATGTGGTGGAGCACCAAATTGGAAAGCATCCATTAAGAACCCGAATTGATTTCGAGCTTCTTCTTCGGTGAATCCTAAATATTTGAACATTAATTGTTGTGTTGCTTTATCATGAATACGAATAGATCCACCACCAATTTCATTTCCGTTTAACACCATATCGTAAGCGTTGGCTCGAACTTTCCCGGGATTGGTTGCTAATAAATCCATGTCTTCTGGTTTTGGAGATGTGAAAGGATGGTGCATTGCGTGCCATCTTCCGCTCTCTTCATCCAATTCCAACAATGGAAAATCGACTACCCATAATGGTGCAAATACTTCTGGATTCCGCAATCCTAAACGAGTTGCTAATTCCATCCGCAATGCCGAAAGTTGGGTACGGGTTTTGTCTGCTGGACCAGAAAGCACAAAAATCATATCGCCAGCTTTAGCACCAGTAACTTTAGCCCAATTCGCCAAATCGGCTTGATCGTAAAATTTATCTACTGACGATTTAAACGTTCCGTCTTCTTCACATTTTACATACACCATTCCGGTGGCACCAACTTGTGGACGTTTAACCCAATCAATTAAAGCATCAATTTCTTTTCTGGTGAAGGAAGCACAATTCGGAGCTGCAATTCCAACCACCAATTCAGCCGAATTAAAAACACCAAAATCTTTGTTTTGCGCTACAGCGTTTAATTCGCCAAATTCCATTCCGAAACGGATGTCTGGTTTGTCATTACCGAAGGTTTTCATAGCGTGATCGTATGTCATTCGAGGGAATTTTTCTACCTCGATTCCTTTTAATTCTTTAAGTAAATGACGTGTCAATCCTTCAAAAACATTTAAAATGTCTTCTTGTTCTACGAATGCCATTTCGCAATCGATTTGTGTAAATTCGGGTTGTCTATCGGCGCGTAAATCTTCATCGCGAAAGCATTTTACAATTTGAAAATACTTATCCATACCACCCACCATCAAAAGTTGTTTGAAAGTTTGAGGCGATTGTGGTAAAGCATAAAATTGTCCTTCGTTCATTCGGCTTGGAACAACGAAATCACGAGCTCCTTCAGGAGTTGATTTTATTAAATAAGGAGTTTCAATTTCACAAAAATCTAAATCAGATAAATATTTACGTACTTCCATTGCCACTTTGTGACGGAAGAGTAAACTGTTTTTTACTGGATTTCTTCTAATATCTAAGTAACGGTATTTCATTCGGATGTCTTCGCCACCATCAGTTTCATCTTCAATTGTGAATGGCGGAGTAAGAGCCGTATTGAGTATCTTTAATTCGGAAACTAAAATTTCAATATCGCCGGTAGCCATGTTTTTGTTTTTTGCTTCACGCTCAATAACAGTTCCTTTTACTTGAATGACAAACTCTCTTCCAAGCGTTTTTGCCGATTCAAATACAGTTTTATCAGTACGACTTTCGTCGAAAATTAACTGTGTAATTCCGTAACGGTCACGTAAATCGACCCAATTCATAAATCCCTTGTCACGTGATTTTTGAACCCATCCGGCAAGCGTAACTTCTTTATTGATGTGCGATGCGTTTAATTCACCACAATTATGACTTCTATACATTGGAATAAAATTTTTATTTCATACAATAGCTTTGCAGATGCTAAAGCTTAATGCCGAAAATTCGGCATCGGGTGCAAAAGTAAAAAACAAATATCAAAATACTATGGGAATCAACAATTGAATTACAGAATAAATTTTTTGTTAATTAATATTTGACACTAAATAAAAAAAGTATCTTTGATTTTCAAAAATTAAAAAAACACTATTATGAAAAGAATTATTTCATTTTTATTTACAATTCTAATTACAACTATTGGATTTGCTCAAGACAAAGTAAATTTTAAAGCCGACATTTCCAATAGAAATGGGGACGTTATTTACATAAAAGACGCCAAAAATCAAACGGTAAAAGAAATTAAAGTAAACGATAAAGGTGTTTTTGAAAGCTCTTTTGAAGTTGCAGAAGGTAATTATACTATGTATGATGGCGTAGAATATGCCCAATTATTTTTAAAAGACGGCTACGATTTAAAATTAAAATTGGATGCAAAAAAGTTCGATGAAACTATTGTTTTTAAAGGAAAAGGTTCCAATGAAAATAATTTTCTAGCCCAAATAGCTATGGTAAATGAAAAAGTAGATTTTGAAGCGATGTTGGCTTCTGATGAAGAAAATTTCAATATGAAAGTAGCAGAATTAGAAAAATCATTTATTAGTCTTATAGAAAAATCTAAATTAGAAACTGCATTTGCAGAAAATCAAAAAAAACAATTAACTACTAATTTAGATGGGTTAAAAAAATTCTATACCAAATCGCTAGCAAATAAAAAATTAAATGAAACTGTAGCGCCTCCATTTGAATACGAAAACCATGCAGGTGGAAAAATAAAATTAGAAGATTTAAAAGGAAAATATGTTTACATAGATGTTTGGGCAACTTGGTGTGGTCCATGTAGAGCAGAGATTCCGTTTTTAAAAACTGCCGAAGAAAAATACCACGGTAAAAATATTGAATTTGTTAGTATCTCTGTGGATGTCGCTAAAGATTACGAAAAATGGAAAACATTTGTAACCGATAAACAATTAGGAGGATTACAATTGTTGGCCGATAATAATTGGAATTCCGATTTTATTAAAGCATTTGGAATCAATTCAATTCCACGTTTTATTTTAATTGGTCCAGATGGCAAAGTGGTTGATTCGGATGCAATGCGACCATCTAATCCTAAGCTTTTAGAAAAGTTAGATAAGTTATTGAATTAATTTTAAAAATAGTTCCCAGTTAAATTGAAAAGAGCTCCAAATTTTGGAGCTCTTTTTATTCATTACACAGAGAGCAAAGAGTTACACGGAGTTTTAATACTCGTTGTATTTCGGTGCAATTCCTCTGTGTGCTTTGTGTAACAGCTTTTATTTATTACGCTTCTATTGCTTGTCGTTTTAATCTTCTATCTCGCAACCAATACTTCGTTCTTTTCACTAAGTAAAACATTACCGGTACCATTACTAAAGTTAACACTGTAGCGTAGGTTAATCCGAAAATAATTGTCCACGCTAATGGTCCCCAAAAAATTACGTTATCGCCACCCATAAAAAAGTGCGGATTAAAATCGGTAATCAACGTAAAGAAGTCGAAGTTCAATCCAATTGCTAATGGTATCAATCCCAACACCGCCGTCAATGCTGTTAGCAATACCGGACGTAGTCTTGATTTCCCCGATTCTATGATCACTTCTTTAATTTCTTCAAGCGATAAATCATCGTGACTTTCAAGGTGTTTATCGGCTACTTTTTTGTCCAATAATAAAACAAAGAAATCCATTAATACAATACCGTTTTTCACCACAATTCCCGCCAGCGATATAATTCCCATCATCGTCATTAAGATTACGAAATCCATATTAGCAATCACATAACCATAAAATACACCACTAAAACTTAGCAAAACCGTAAACAAAATCACCATAGTTTTAGAAACCGAGTTGAACTGCAATACAATAATAATGGTAATTCCAGCCAATGCTAAGAACAACGCATACATTAAGAAACTTTGGTTTTTACCTTGCTCTTCTTGCACTCCTGAGAACGAATAGGTAATCCCTTTTGGCAACTGATAGCTTGTTAATTCTGTTGCAATTGCTTTGGTGATTTCGTCTCCGTTAAAGCCTGTCAACACATTGGAATACACTGTTAAGATACGTTTGTAATTCTTTCTTTTGATTTGATTGTACGTATACGTTTTCTCTGTTTGTGATACTGCCGAAATAGGAACTTGCATTATTTGCCCATTTGCCTGATTTCGGAACGTCAATGATTGATTAAACAAAATGTTTTCGTCCTTGCGTTGGTCCTCTTGCATTCGCATAACAATATTGTAATCGTCATCACCTTCTTTATAGGTAGAAATCTCCTGACCGTATACCGAACGACGTAAATTGAATCCGAGTTGCCCAGTAGAAACTCCAACACTTCCGGCGTTAACACGATCGACTTTTACTTCTAATTCTGGACTCTGTTTATTGACATCGACATTCAATTTTTCAATTCCTTGTATGTTTTTACTGTCGATAAATGCAATCATTTTATCGGCTTGAGCAATCATTTCATCATAATCAGAACCTGTAAGTTGTATACTTATTGGGTAACCTGCTGGCGGGCCATTGGCATCTTTTTCAACGGTAACAGTTGCGCCTGCAATTCCTTTTACTTTACTTCTGATTTCCTCTAAAATGAGAGCTGTTTTAACGCCTCTTCTAAATTTGAATTCTGAGAAATTGACTGTAACTTTTCCTTTAAAAGGTGTTTCAGAAGCCGAACCCGCATCGACATTTGGATTTCCTGCACCAACACCAACTTGTGAAACAATACTTTCTGCTAAAAAGTTTTTATCGGTTTTAGGATCGATATATTTCTTCATTATAGCAATCACCTGATTTTCTACAAACTGAGTTGCATTGTTGGTTTTTTCAATAGAAGTACCTTGTGGGTACTCGACATAAGCGATTACTTGTCTTGGAATATTATCTGGGAAGAATAACACTTTTCTTGGGAAAATCCCCAACAATATAAAAGAGAAAAACAACATTCCGATAATCGTAGCTAAGGCAATCCAAGCATTTCTTCCAACAAGTATTTTAGCTAAAAAGGACTTGTATCGGTCTTCCATTCTTGGAAAGAAGCTGTGCTGAAAATCTTGTGTCCATTGGTAAATTTTCAAACGGTAGGCCCACATTAAGACCAGAGAAATTACAGATAAATGTCCGATTGCTCTTGCCGCTTTTACATCGAAAACATTTCCAACAATGATAAATACAAGCGCAAGAGTTCCGAAAATTACCGAATACAATTTAAGCGATTTCTTAGATACATTTCGATCTTCAATATCCATTGAACCTCCTGTCATTGCAGCGTTGACAATCATTGCCACGAATAAAGACGAGCTCAGTGTAATCGTTAATGTAATTGGGAAGTACTTCATGAATTTACCCATAGTTCCCGGCCACAAAGCGAATGGTAAAAACGCCATTAAGGTCGTTGCTGTTGAGGAAATAACGGGCCAAGCAATTTCACCAATTCCGATTTTAGAAGCTTGAATTCGAGACAATCCTTTTTTCATGTTGGCAAACACATTGTCGACTACCACGATTCCGTCATCTACTAACATTCCCAATCCCATAACCAATCCGAAAAGTACCATCGTATTTAAAGTCAATCCTAAAGCCGAAAGAATGGTAAACGCCATTAACATCGAAAGTGGAATTGCAGCGCCAACAAATAACGAATTTCGCAGTCCCATGGTAAACATCAATACAATCATCACCAATACAATTCCGAAAATAATGTGGTTCGATAATTCATCCACCTGATGTTCTACTCGCGACGATTGATCGTTGGTCAATTCTAATTTTAAGTTCTTTGGCAAATAGGTTTCTTGTGCTTCCTTGATTTTTTCTTTTACCTGATCAATCGCCGATATCATGTTTTGTCCCGAGCGCTTTTTTACGTTCAGCATGACTACTTCTGTCCCTTTTTCTCGGGCATAAGTTGTTTTTTCTGCTTCTTTGAAACTTACTGTTGCAATATCTTTTAAATATACGGTGCCGCCATTGTGTTTTACAACGATGTTTTCTAGTTCCTTCGGATCTTTGATTTCACCCACAATTCTGATGTTATTTCGAGAGCCTTGCGAAATTAAATTTCCGCCTGAAAGCGTCATGTTTTCATATTTAACAGCATTTTGAATGTCGTCAAATGAGACTTGCGCCGCTGTCATTTTGAAAATATCTACTGCGATTTCGACTTCTTTGTCATCTACACCAAGAATATCTACTTTCTTCACTTCAGCAATTTCCTCGATATCATCTTGAAGACGCTCGCCGTATTTTTTTAGTTGTTGCGTGGTATAGTTGCCTTGCAAATTGATGTTCAAAATCGGCACTTCTTCGGAAATATTCAATTCAAAAACATTCGGCTCGACTTTACTTCCGTTATCGAGATTTGGCCAATCAGTGTCGGCTTTGGCATTGTCTACTTTATCTTTGATTTTTACTTTGGCATCTTCAATTCCGACTTTGTCATTGAATTCTGCGATAATCATTCCGTAATCTTGAAATGAACTTGCTGTTACTTTTTCAACGCCACTTATGTTTTTGATTTCTTTTTCGAGTGGTTTGATAATTAATTTTTCGACATCTTCTGCTGAATTTCCTGGGAAGACAGAGGAGATGTATACTTTATTTTCGATGATTTCTGGAAAATCTTCCCGTGGCATCGATACGTAAGCAATTAATCCTGTAATAACAATCAGGAAAGTAAAAATATAGACAGTTACCCTGTTATCGATAGCCCAACTTGATATGGCGAATTCTTTGTTTTTGTGACTCATTTTGTTTAGTTATGAGTTGTGAGTTATGAGTTGTGAGATGCGATTAGTGATAACCGATAACTGACAACCGACAACTGACAACATATTAGAAATTAAGTTTCATTCCGTCAGAAATGGTATTAGCACCTTCGGTAACTACTATATCCTCTGCTTCTAAACCGCTTAAAATTTCGGTTACATTATCCGATGATTGTCCGACTTTCACCATTACTTTTTTGGCTTTTCCTGTTTTTCCATTTGAATCGGTTACAGTGTACACAAATTTGTTGTTTTCTCCGTCTTCTTGAATTACATTAGTTGGTACTACAATCGCATTTTTATTGACATAATCGGTGATTTTAAGTTTCGCCACTTGATTTGGTCGAAGTAAATTCTCTGGATTTGGAACGCTTACTTCGATACCAAAACTTCTGTTATTTGGATTGATAAAATTCCCAACTTGTCGCACTTTTCCTTTATAATTTTTTCCTAGAGAAGTTAGATAAACATCGACTATAGTTCCAACTTTTAACTTTCCGATATACGTTTCAGGAACACTTGTAGAAACAAACATATTTCCTAAATTCACGATACGCATTAATCCTTGTGGACTTGGGGCAACTACTTGTCCTTTTTCCACAAAAACCTCATCGATAGTTCCAGAAAATGGCGCGCGAATAACAGTTTTAGCTACTTGAGCTCTCATTTGAGCCACCGATTTTTGGGCAGAAATCATTTGCGTTTGCGCTTGTAAGTATTGAATTTCAGAACCAATTTTTTTGTCCCAAAGATTTTTCTGTCTTTCATAAGTCGTTTTTGCTAACGTGTATTGGTTTTCGATACTTGCCAGTTGCTGACTCATTCCTGCGTCATCTACTCTTCCTAATATTTGTCCTTTACCAACACGTTGACCTGCTTTCACGGTAAGTGAAGTTAATGTTCCGCTGAATTCAGGCTGCACTAAAATGTTTTCTTTTGTATCAACATTTCCCTGAATGTCAAGATAGTGATTAAAAACAGTGTCTTTAATTACTGCAGTTGCCACTAAAGCTTCGTCGATTTTTATATTTAAGGAAGCCAAACCTTCTTCAATTTTGGCCATTTCGGCTTGAAGTGCGACTTTTTTTGCTTGTAAAGCAGTGACGTTTTTGGCTTTTACTAAAGCGTCAATCGACAGGTTGTTTTCTTTATTTCCACATGAAAATAAAAACAAAGAGATTAAGATTATAATACTAATTTTTTTCATTTGTACCTATGTTATTTTAGTTAGTTTTTGTTTAATAATTTTTCTAATGAAGCTCTTTTGTTAATCACGTCGAGCATCGCTTGTAAATAATTTTGTTGTGACGAATACAATTGGCGTTGCGCTTCTGTTAAATCAAAGCTCGATGAAAGTCCTTCTTTGAATTTAATTTGATTTTTATTTTCAATACGTTCTGCCAAATTCAAATTACTTTTGGAAGTGTTCAATTGCGCTATGCTGTAATCGTAATCGCTTTTGGCGCTTTGAAATTGCAATTTTAATTTTTGTTCGGTTTCTGTTAATTGTGTTTGTGATTGTTCGAAAGCAATTTTGGCTTGTTGTGTTCTTGAGCTTCGTCCGCCACTACTAAAAATGGGAACGCTTAAATTAACTCCTAAATTGGAAAAGTTGTTCCATTTTTGATCGCCGTTAAAAAAGGTAAACTGGTTGGCAAAAGAATTGTATCCGAAATTAACTCCAGCAGACAATGTTGGTAACGCTTTACTTTTCTCGTATTTCAAAAGCAATTTTTTACTCGTTTGCATGTTCTCGCCAATTTGATAATCTATATTATTCGTTACATTAAATTCGGTGGTAAGCAATTGTAAATCGATGTTGCTTTGCGTTAAAGTATCGAGTTGGTCTTTTAATTCGAGTTGGTTGTCTAAGTCAATTCCCAAAACCAATTTTAACATGTTTAAGGCGATGGTTCTTTGACGTTTTACATTTTCCAACGAGCTTTCTAATGAAGAAAGCGTGATTTGCAGTTGCTCTACATTTTCTTCTTCGATCAATCCGTTTTTGAACGTTTCTTTGGTATCCGACAACGTTTTATTTAAAATACCTTGATTTTTTTTAAGGATAAGAATACTTTCGTCAGCCAAAAGCACATTTCCATAGGAGTTAATAACGATTTCCTTAATTTCTTGACTGGTTTTGATTTTGGCGTTTTCTGAAATCTTTAAATAGGTTTTAGCCGATTGCAATCCAACTAAATAGGAGCCATCAAAAAGCAATTGACTTAAAGTGGCGTTCGCTATCATACTATTTTTGGTTCCGAAAGCGAAGGTTGATATCCCGTTTGGATCCGCATTTGGATTAAACATATTTCCAGATATACCTTGCTGGGTTACAACAAAATTATTTTGATAGCCAACAGTTCCGTTAATTTGCGGTAAACCGATAGTGGTGGTTTCCCATTTTTTTTCTTTGGCAGCTGCGACATCTCTATTAGCATTGATTGCCGAATAGTTGTTTTGAACTGCGTGTTCAATGGCTTCTTTAAGTGTAAAAGAAAAGTTTTCTTTTTTGTCTTGGGCCTGTAAAAGACTCGTTAGAAGCAGTAAGGTTATTAAAATTTTGTTTTTCATTGTGTATTGATTTTTTCCGCTGAGCTCCAAACAATTCGGCTACGCCTCGGGTGATGATTATATGTTAGGATTTGATAATTGTTTTTCGAGTTCGATAATACCTTTTTCGGTCGCCATTGCTCTGATATGGTATTCTAAAGCTTGTAATTCGAGTACATTAATATCTTTTTCAAACTGATTATTTTCATTAATAGATAAAATCAACTCGTAGTAAAATTTGACAAACATTTCAATGTTGATATTTTCTCTGTACAACCCTTGTTGTATGCCTTTATTGATGTTGTTTTTAAACATTTCACCACATAGGCTGACTTGATTTTGACGTACACCCTCATGAATTTGAGGATAATGTTTTTTTAATTGATAAAGAGGCGATTCGGAAGTCTTGAACATTTCAGAAAACATTTGTTTAATCACAAAATTTTCTTCAATGGCATTGTAATTTTGAGATTGTATGTCACAAATTTTATTTCTGATTTCTGCTTGTACCATTTCAGTCCCTTCTTCAATCAGTAATTCTTTATTCATAAAAAACTTGTAAATGGTTTTTTTAGAAATACACATTTCACAAGCAATATCATCCATGGTGACACTCTTAAAGCCCAGCTTTAAAAACATGTCGGTTGCTTTCGCTATTATTTTTTCTTTCATAAGCTTCTAAATTCGTGTGCAAATATAGAGCGGAAACTTTTAACACCAAAATAGTTTCCAAAGTATTTACATAAATTTAACAATAGAAAAGTTTCAGGTTTAAAGTTTCAGGTTTTTTGACTTACTTTTGTACAACCTGAAACTTTAAACTTTAAACTCAGATTTAATGCACTCCATTTACCAATACCAAGAATTTATTTCAGACTATTTGGAATCCCAGTATGAAACCAAAGAACCTCAAAATTTATATGACCCGATTCATTATATTTTAAGTCTTGGCGGAAAACGAATGCGCCCAGTGTTAACATTAATGAGTGCTGAGGTTTTTGATGCCGATTATAAAAAAGCGCTGCCAGCAGCATTAGCAGTCGAAGTATTTCATAATTTTTCATTGGTTCATGATGATATTATGGATGATGCGCCGCTAAGAAGAGGGAATGAAACCGTACATGAAAAATGGAATCTCAATACTGCCATTCTTTCTGGAGACGCCATGCTTATATTAGCCTATCAATATTTTGAAAAATACAATTCAGATACTTTTAGAAAACTGGCACAATTGTTTAGTAAAACAGCATTAGAAGTTTGCGAAGGACAACAATACGATGTCGATTTTGAAACGCGTGAGGATGTTACGATTCCCGAATACCTTAAAATGATTGAATACAAAACTGCAGTTTTAGTGGCTGCTGCTATGAAAATGGGAGCCATAGTTGCCGAAACATCGCAAGAAAATGCCGATTTAATTTACGATTTCGGATTGAATTTAGGATTGGCTTTTCAACTACAAGATGATTATTTAGACGCTTTTGGAAATCCAGAAACCTTTGGCAAACAAGTCGGTGGTGACATTATAGAAAACAAAAAAACCTATTTGTATTTAAAGGCGATGGAGTTCTCCAATGCCAATCAAAAAGAACAATTGCTTCATTTGTTTTCTATTCATCCGAGTGATAACAGCGATAAAATTGCAACTGTAAAAGACATATTTAATTCAACCGGAGCCTCGAAAGCCACGCAACAAGCTATTCAGGACTTCACATTAAAAGCATTTGCGACGTTACAAAAAATCAGTATCGACAATGAAAAGAAAGAAAAACTGCAATCGTTTGGCGAGAATTTAATGGGAAGAAAAGTTTAAAAATGAATTTTCCCATTCCTATATCAACTGACGAATTACTACTTTCAGCCGAAAACGAAAACCTGTATC
The DNA here is from genome assembly GCA_943323545.2 of Bifidobacterium breve. Taxonomy (GTDB): domain Bacteria; phylum Bacteroidota; class Bacteroidia; order Flavobacteriales; family Flavobacteriaceae; genus Flavobacterium. The sequence goes on from CALPIE020000006.1 coordinate 29,087, forward strand.
AAAAGCTCATTGAGCAAATCAACAAGGATTTTAATTTGGCAAACGAACCAATAGATTTTCCTAAAAGCACTTCGGCTCAAGAATTAAAAGTGCAACTTCACGAAAAAATCTATCGACTAATTCAATACAAATTTGCCGAATATTTAAACTTGCTTTATATTATTGATGTTCCCGAAGACCAAGTCAAAAAACTCGATGGTTCGGATCTATTAAAATTGTCAGAACAAGTAACCTTTTTAGTTTTAAAAAGAGAATGGATGAAAGTTTGGTTTCGGAATAGAAATTAGATACGCTAAGCTACAGAAACGCCTTTGGCTATGGAAACGTTCCGCTGCGCTTCACTTTAGATACGCTTAGATAAAGACGCTTTTCTTCTGGAATCACATTCCCTAAATTTTCTATAGCATAGCGTTTCTGAAAATCTATAGCCAAAGGCGTTTCTAAAAATCTAAAAAAACACCCTCACAAAAGGAATAAAAGCATCACCGTAAACTCCTTTATCTACTTGAAATAACACGTTGTAACGTGCGCCAATAGTAACGTTTTCCATTCGATAGCCCGCACCAAAAAATAGTCCTGTATTCCAAAAATTATTAGAAACAGAATAAAATCCTTCTGTTTTTACATTGGCTCTTAATTGTTCTAACTCTATCGATAATTGCACTTCCTCTATCGGATTAAACAAACCAATTACGCTGCCACCATACAAACTAGAATTGTAAAAATCTCTTTGTTTTAAATAGCTATATTGTAATCCGGTACCTACTGAAACATATTTGTTTACATTGTATATTGCAGTTGGTGAAATAGAAATATTAGTAAATCCAGATCCAAATCCCAAACCAATCCCTCCACCAAATTGAACATTTTGCCAAAAGGCACTTTTAGGTTTAGTTTGGGGTATTTCTTGAGCTTTTAAATGAAAATGGATTGAAAAAATAAAAACTAAAATCAAATTGGCAATTACTTTAGGCAAACTATTCTTTATCATGGCTATATATCAAAATTTAAAGTTATAAAAATATAAAAAACATTGAAAGATTGTTTTAATTATTTTACTTTTGTGCTAATTTTATAATTACTAGATTTCTTATATAAAAAATATGGATAGGTTTTCCTTTTTAAATGCAGCTCATACTCAATTTTTTGCCGATTTATATGAACAATATACTCAAAATCCAGATAGCGTAGAACCAAGTTGGAGGGCTTTTTTCCAAGGTTTCGACTTTGGAATGGAAACGTTTAATGAAGAAAATGCTGGTGAGGCCATCGCAAATTATGCTTCTCAAAGTAATGTTAGCAGTCAGGCTTCCGAAAAACTTCAAAAAGAGTTTAATGTCTTAAAATTAATAGATGGTTACCGAACTCGTGGACACCTTTTTACCGAAACCAATCCAGTTCGCGACAGAAGAATATACACTCCGAATTTAGATTTAGAAAATTTCGGATTATCGAACGCCGATTTAACTACCGTTTTTGAAGCAACAAAAATACTAGGTCACCAACCGTCTACATTACAAGATATTCTTTCGCATCTTAAAAATGTGTACTGCCAACATATTGGAATCGAGTACATGTACATGCGCAAACCCGAAGTAATTCAGTGGATTCAAGACCGCATCAACATCAACGATAACCTACCAAAATTTGATGCCGATCAAAAGAAGCACATTCTTGGCAAACTAAACGAAGCAGTTTCTTTCGAGAATTTTTTACACACCAAATATGTAGGTCAAAAACGATTTTCTCTCGAAGGTGGCGAAAGTATTATTCCGGCTTTAGATGCGTTAATCGAATCTGCTGCCGAGAAAGGCGTAGAGCATTTTGTAATGGGAATGGCACACCGCGGGCGATTGAATATCTTAGCCAATATCTTCGGAAAAGCAACACAAGACATCTTCTCTGAATTTGACGGAAAAGATTATGATAAAGAATATTTCGACGGCGATGTAAAATACCATTTGGGATTGACTTCAGAAAGGAAAACCAAATCAGGTAAAAAAATAAATATCAATTTAGCACCAAATCCATCACACTTAGAAACCGTTGGGGCCGTTATTGAGGGAATTACTCGCGCCAAACAAGACAAGTATTTCCCAGACGATTTCTCTAAAGTACTTCCTATTGCTGTTCACGGGGATGCCGCTGTAGCCGGACAAGGAATAGTATACGAAATTGTGCAAATGGCACAACTCGATGGTTACAAAACAGGAGGAACGATTCATATCGTAATCAACAATCAAGTCGGATTTACAACGAATTACCAGGATGCGCGTTCGTCGGTGTATTGTACAGATGTGGCGAAAGTTACATTGTCACCAGTGCTTCACGTAAATTCAGATGATACCGAAGCTGTAGTTCATGCGATGTTATTTGCATTAGATTTCCGAATGAAATTTGCTCGCGATGTGTTCATCGATTTATTAGGATATAGAAAATATGGGCATAACGAAGGCGATGAACCTCGTTTTACACAACCCGTTTTATATAAAATCATTGCTAGACATAAAAATCCACGTGATATTTATGCCGAAAAATTAATTATTGACGGTATTGTAGATCAAGCCTATTTAACAAAAATAGAGAATGATTACAAAGATAAATTAGATGAGAATTTACAAGCCTCACGTAAGAAAAACCTAACTATCATAACGCCATTTATGCAGGATGAATGGAACGGTTTTGTACAAGTTTCGGATGACGAAATGCTGAAAAAAGTCGATACTAAATTCGATAAAAAGAAACTCGGTGAAATCGCTGTTCAAATTGCAACATTGCCTAAAGATAAAAAATTTATTAGCAAGATTTCTAAAATTGTTAACGACAGAATAACCATGTACGATAACAACGTTATCGACTGGGGAACTGCCGAAACATTAGCATACGGTTCGCTTTTAACCGAAGGATATGATGTGCGTATTTCCGGACAAGACGTAGAAAGAGGAACGTTCTCACACCGTCATGCTGTGGTAAAAGTAGAAGATAGCGAAGAAGAAGTAATTCTTTTGAATTCCGTAAAAGGAAAAAAAGGAAAATTCAATGTATTTAATTCCTTCCTTTCTGAATATGGCGTTTTGGGCTTTGATTACGGTTACGCCTTAGCAAATCCGAATGCACTAACCATTTGGGAAGCGCAGTTTGGAGACTTTTCTAACGGAGCGCAAATCATGATCGACCAATACATTTCATGCGGCGAAGACAAATGGAACAACCAAAACGGAATCGTTTTATTATTGCCTCACGGTTACGAAGGACAAGGCGCCGAACACTCGTCAGCACGTATGGAGCGCTACTTGCAATTGTGCGCACGTCATAACATGTACGTTGCCGATTGCACCACGCCAGCCAATTTCTTTCACTTGTTGCGACGACAAATGAAAACGAAATTTCGTAAACCATTGGTTGTTTTCTCACCAAAAAGTTTGTTGCGTCATCCGCTTTGCGTTTCAACTCAAGAAGAATTGTACAACGGACAATTCCAGGAAACGATTGATGATACTTCGGTAGACAAGAAAAAAGTAAAAACAGTGGTTTTCTGTACTGGAAAATTCTATTATGATATATTGGCAGAAAGAGAGAATTTACAACGAAATGACGTAGCTTTGGTTCGTATAGAGCAGTTATTTCCGTTGCCAGTTGAGCAATTGAAGAAAATTATTGCTAGTTATCCTAATGCCGACGATTTCGTTTGGGCACAGGAAGAGCCGAAAAACATGGGAGCCTACAGCTTTATGTTGATGAATTTCGATTTGGTAAAATGGAGATTGGCATCGCTAAAAGCCTACGCCGCTCCGGCAGCAGGAAGTCACACACGCGACAGAAGACGCCACGCCGATGCGATACGAATGGTTTTTGATAAGAATTTATTTAGAAGCTAATCCCGCTTTCGCCTTTATCTCGCTCCGTAAACTGCGCGAGGATACCGGCTCTATCGGGGCTAGAAAGAAACAAAATAGAAACAACACAATAAAATTATAAAAGAATGATTTTAGAAATGAAAGTCCCTTCACCGGGAGAATCGATAAAAGAAGTTGAAATCGCAACTTGGCTAGTAAAAGACGGCGATTATGTGGAAAAAGACCAAGCCATTGCCGAAGTAGATTCGGATAAAGCGACCTTGGAATTACCAGCAGAAGCTAGTGGCATCATCACGTTAAAGGCAGAAGAAGGCGACGCTGTTGCCGTGGGTGCTGTAGTGTGTTTGATAGATACTAGTGCCCCCCAACCCCCAAAGGGGGAGCAAGCTCCAAAAACTGATGATAAACCTGTAACAGAAGTAACAAAAAAAGTAGAGGTTGTAGCTAAACCAGTAGCTCAAACTCCCCCTTCGGGGGCTGGGGGGCATCCATCGCCTACTGCAAAAAAAATATTAGACGAAAAAAGCATTCAGCCATCAGACGTTGTCGGAACCGGAAAAGCAGGTAGAATCACCAAAGAAGACGCTGTAAATGCCGTGCCTTCAATGGGAACACCAACAGGTGGAAACCGTGGTTCGGAACGCACCAAATTATCGATGTTGCGTCGTAAAGTAGCCGAACGATTGGTCGCTGCTAAAAACGAAACGGCCATGTTAACGACGTTCAACGAAGTCGACATGACAGCCATTTATGCGTTGCGCGAACAATACAAAGAAGAATTTAAAACCAAACACGGATTGGGATTGGGCTTTATGTCGTTCTTCACCAAAGCAGTGACAAGAGCATTGCAATTATACCCAGACGTGAACTCAATGATTGACGGACAAGAAAAAATTTCTTATAATTTCTGTGATATATCGGTAGCGGTTTCTGGTCCGAAAGGATTAATGGTACCGGTGATGCGAAGCGCAGAAACCTTATCGTTCAGAGGTGTCGAAGCCGAAATTAAACGATTGGCGATTCGTGCGCGTGACGGACAAATTACTGTTGACGAAATGACTGGCGGAACGTTTACTATTTCTAACGGCGGCGTTTTCGGAAGTATGTTGAGTACACCAATTATCAATCCGCCACAATCTGGAATATTAGGAATGCACAACGTAGTGGAAAGAGCCATCGTAAAAAATGGTCAAATCGTTATTGCTCCGGTAATGTTTGTAGCCTTATCATACGATCATAGAATTATCGACGGACGTGAGTCGGTTGGATTTTTAGTAGCAGTAAAAGAAGCGCTAGAAAAACCAGAGGAATTGTTGATGGATGGCAATGTGAAAAGAGCATTGGAATTGTAGATTTTAGATTGCTGATTTCAGATTTAAGAATATATAAAAATCCCGTTTAGGAAACTGAACGGGATTTTTTGTTTATTTGCGTTAGGGATTACCTTCGGTCAGTTCGGCCGATGGCCTCGAGTGTAGTGGAAATCCTTTTGTTTTTTTCTTTAAAAAACAAAAGATTGCAACGTAAAGCCCGACCCTTGTGGTAACGCTCAAAAAACTAAGCTACTATGAAGAAAAACAAAAAATCGGCGGCTATTGGTTTCATCTTCATAACCATGTTGATTGATATTACGGGTTGGGGAATTATAATTCCGGTTATTCCAAAATTAATCAAAGAACTCATCAATGGCGATATTAGTGAAGCTGCAAAATACGGAGGTTGGCTAACGTTTGCATATGCCATAACACAGTTTATTTTTGCTCCGTTAGTTGGAAATTTGAGTGATAAGTTTGGAAGGCGTCCTATCATTTTAATCTCGCTTTTCGCTTTTTCTATGGATTATTTATTGTTGGCATTTGCACCAACTATCACTTGGCTTTTTATAGGAAGAATAATAGCAGGTATTTCGGGAGCGAGTATTACAACAGCGTCTGCCTATATTGCCGATGTTAGTACACCCGAAAATAGAGCTAAGAACTTCGGAATGATTGGTGCGGCATTTGGACTCGGATTCATAATCGGACCTGTAATTGGGGGTTTACTCGGGCAATATGGTTCGAGGGTTCCTTTCTACGCAGCAGCAGTACTGTGTTTGTTGAACTTTTTATATGGCTATTTTATTTTACCTGAATCGTTAGCGAAAGAAAACAGACGGGATTTTAATATCAAAAGAGCCAATCCGATTGGGGCTTTTTTAAATTTAAAAAAATACCCTTCTTTATATGGTTTGTTGATTTCACTTTTTTTGGTATATGTCGCTTCTCATGCTATTCAGGGAAATTGGAGTTATTACACCATGTATAAATTTAATTGGAATGAAAAAATGGTGGGCATTTCTTTGGGTGTAATTGGATTATTTGTTGGTTTAGTTCAAGGCGTTTTGATTCGGTGGATCAATCCGAAACTCGGTAATGAAAAGAGTATTTATGTCGGAATGGCATTGTATGCAGCTGGTATGTTTTTGTTTGCTTTTGCAACACAAAGTTGGATGATGTTTGTGTTTTTGATTCCGTATTGCCTTGGCGGAATAGCAGGGCCAGCGCTTCAAGCAGTTATTTCAACACAAGTTCCTGCTAACGAGCAAGGCGAAATTCAGGGGACTTTATCGAGCTTGATGAGTGCCTCGTCGATTATTGGACCACCAATGATGAGTTTGATTTTCTTTTACTTCACTCATGATAATGCACCATTTAAATTTGCCGGAGCTCCGTTTGTTTTAGGTGGATTATTGATGTTACTTAGCGCAATCATTACGTATTTTTCGTTTCGAAAGAGATAGTTATTTCAAATACAAACAATGGTTGTAATAATCGATAATGGCTTTCCCTTGAAGTAAAACATCTGCGCCAATAATACCATGTACAGGTTTGGCTTTATGTTGTATTAAAGCTTCGTTTACATGAGACAAATCAAAAATAACCAAATGAAATGCTGTGTTTTTCCATCTGCCTAATTGCAAGAAATTGTCTTTTGCTTGTTGTGTAAACATTCCGGTTGCTCCGGCTCCTGCCGCTTTGGTTTTTGATTTACCGGCTTTGAGTTGGAACAATTCAACACTTTCAAATCCGACACAACTATTACTGGCACCCGTATCGAGAATGAAGTTGCCTTTTATTCCGTTGATCGTTGCTTTGATTAATAAATGTTGGGTTTTAGAAACCTTGAAGTTTATTTTTTTGTAGTGGTTTTTCTTGAGGGTTTTTTGAAAGTCTTCCATTTTTATTTAACCGCAAAGGCGCAAAGTTGTTTTGCAAAGGTCGCAAAGTTTTGGAAGAACTCCTACTTCAAACTTCTTATTCTTTTAGTACTTTTGTGGTTCACCCGAGGCCATAGGCCGAACTGAACGAAGTTAAATAACAACTATGATTCTCACCGACACGCACACACATTTATATTCCTCACAATTTCAAGACGACCGAAATGAAATGATACAACGAGCTATTGATATAGGTGTTTCTCGATTTTTTATTCCGGCTATTGATTCTACATATACTCAAAAAATGTACGATTTGGAAAGTCAGTATCCCAAAAATGTATTTCTTATGATGGGATTGCATCCATGTTATGTGAAACCAGAATCATTTGAAAATGAACTTTTACAGGTTGAAAATGAATTGTCAAAGAAAAAGTTCTACGCTGTTGGCGAAATCGGAATTGATTTGTACTGGGATAAAACCACTTTAGACATTCAAAAAATAGCGTTTAAGCATCAAATACAATTGGCAAAAAAATACCAATTGGCGATTAACATTCACTGCCGCGATGCTTTTGACGAAATTTTTGAAGTGTTGGAAAGCGAAAAAAGTGATGACTTATTCGGAATTTTTCATTGTTTTACTGGCGATTTTGAACAGGCAAAAAAAGCTATTTCTTTGAATCTGAAACTAGGAATTGGCGGAGTTGCCACTTTTAAAAACGGAAAGATAGATCAATTCCTGAATCAGATTGATTTAGAACACATCGTATTGGAAACCGATTCGCCCTATTTGGCTCCGGTTCCCCATCGTGGTAAACGAAATGAAAGTAGTTATACGCTTTTAGTTGCACAAAAATTGGCTGAAATTTATGGCCTTTCAGTTGATGAAATCGCCCGAATTACTACCGAAAACGCCAAAGCAGTTTTTGGGATTTAATGACAATATCAAGGATAATTGAGAAAATTTTTGTTCTTTTGTTCTGTTAATTTCAATTATTAAATGTTTAAATTCGATTCCATTCGCCCTTTTTATGATGCTGAGGTTAATGAGGCTATTCGTGCTTCTATTAATCATCCTATGTTAAAAGCAATTATGAATTTTACATTTCCAGATGTTGATGAAGAGGTTTGGAAAAACCAACTTATAAAAACGCATTCTATTCGCGACTTCCAATGCAATTTTATTTATGAATCGGTGCAAATGGTGTTGCGAAAATCGTCTGAAGGATTAACTACATCGGGTTTTGAAAAATTAGAAAAAAACACTTCCTATCTTTTTATATCCAATCATAGAGATATTATTTTAGACACTTCTTTATTGAATGCCTGCTTGTTTGAACACGGATTAGTTATGACTGCTTCTGCAATTGGAGATAATTTGGTGAAGCGCGATTTTATGAATACACTCGCAAAATTAAATAGAAATTTTTTAGTACAGCGTGGTTTATCACCGAGAGAATTGTTACAGAGTTCTAAATTAATGGCAGAATATGTTGGACAATTATTGTTGCGCGAAAACCGTTCGGTTTGGATTGCACAACGTGAAGGAAGAACCAAAGACGGCAACGACGCTACACATTCTGGGGTTTTAAAAATGCTTGGCATGGGCTCAGACGAAAAGAATTTAATGGATTATTTTAAGAAAATAAAGATTGTCCCTGTTTCTATTTCTTATGAATACGATCCGACTGATGCTTTAAAAATGCCGCAAATATTAGCAGAAGCTAATGATGAAACTTATATTAAAGAAAAAAATGAAGATTTTATTACTTTATTAAGTGGAATTATTGGTCAAAAAAAACGCATTCATATCCACGTAGGTGAAATTCTAAATAATGAGTTTGATGTAATTAAGGCAGAAAACGATAATTCAAATAAACAAGTGCAAGCTTTGGCACAAGTGATAGATGATTCTATATTGCAATCCTATAAATTATGGCCTACAAATTATATTGCTTATGATTTGTTAAATAAAACGAACAAATTTAGCCATAACTATTCAGAAAATGAAAAATCGTTATTTGAAAGACGATTGGAAATGAAAATAGACGCTTCAAATGAGGCATTGAAAGATAGTTTTTTAGCCATGTATGCCAATCCAGTTGTAAATAAACTAAAATACCTCAATGCACTCTAAACCTAGCATATTATTACTATATACTGGTGGAACCATTGGTATGATGAAAGATTTTGAATCAGGAGCATTAAAAGCATTTGACTTTAAAAAATTATTGCAAAAAATACCAGAGCTTAAACAATTGGATTGCAAAGTTGAAACAATCTCTTTTGAAAAACCAATTGATTCTTCTAATATGAATCCGGATCGATGGATTCAAATTGCCTCTATAATTGAAGAAAACTACATTAAATTTGATGGTTTTGTGGTGCTTCATGGATCAGACACCATGTCTTATTCTGCTTCAGCATTAAGTTTTATGTTCGAAAATTTGACAAAACCAGTTGTCTTTACTGGGTCTCAATTGCCAATTGGTGATTTACGAACGGATGCTAAAGAGAACTTAATTACTGCTATCCAAATTGCATCATTACAAGAAAAAGGAAAGCCAGTTTTAAGAGAAGTATGCTTGTATTTTGAATACAAATTGTATCGTGGCAACCGAACAACAAAAATAAATGCCGAACATTTTAATGCTTTTGCATCCCCAAATTTTGCTGCTTTAGCAGAATCTGGCGTACATTTAAAAATAAATCCAAGTGTGCTTTTAACAAGACAATCTAACAAAAAGTTTCTTGTTCATAAAGAAATGGATGATAATGTAATAATTGTAAAGATGTTTCCAGGCATAAATAAAACAGTTCTCTCTGCTATTATTGCCATTCCGAATTTAAAAGGAATTGTTTTAGAAACCTATGGTTCTGGAAATGCTCCAACTGAAGATTGGTTAATTCAAATATTAAAAAAAGCGATTAAAAACGGTTTGCATATTGTTAATGTTACACAATGCTCAGGAGGCAGTGTTTCTATGGGGCAATATGAAACCAGTACACAACTCAAAAAAATTGGTGTCATTTCAGGAAAAGATATAACCACAGAAGCAGCTATTACTAAATTAATGTATCTGCTTGGACAAAAAGTGGCAGCAAATGTTTTTAAAACCATTTTCGAAACTTCCTTACGTGGCGAAATGGTTTAATTTGCGCTTTGTTTATTGCTAAATTTTATTGTTCTTTGTATTTCAATAGAGAGGTGGCCGAGTGGCTGAAGGCGCACGCTTGGAAAGCGTGTATATGGGTGACTGTATCGAGGGTTCGAATCCCTTCCTCTCTGCAAAAACAATATCATTTTTAATCGAATCCCAATAAATTGTATTATTTATTGGGGTTTTTCTATTTATATCATTTCAGATTATTCATTTAATCGCATTACTAAAGTGTCTTTATCGGTGTCTCTTAATTTTAACAGATTACAGACACCGAATTTATCGTAAAGACTTGTGCAATAAGGGGTTCAGCAAATGAACATCTTGTAAACAAGAATCTTTAATTGTAAATTTAGTATTAACATAAAGTCACCACAAAATGCAAACAAAAATTTCTACACTCTTTTACATAAAGAGAACAAAAGCAAACAATCTAGGGCATGTGCCAATTTATTTAAGAGTCACTGTTGATGGCGATAGATTTGAAATGAGTTCAACAAAATTTGTCGAACCGAATAAATGGTCCAATGATAACAGTAAAGTTAAAGGTAATTCTGAGGAAGCACGTTTAATAAATAGTTATCTTGATAACCTAAAAATTAAAATATTTGTTGCAGAAAAAGTACTTCTAGCGTCTGACGTTCCAATTAATCTCAATAGTTTAAAGAACGAAATATTGGGTATTAGAGAAAAGAAAAGAATGTTGATTCCGATATTTGAAGACCATAATAATAAAGTAAAAGAATTAATAGGAAAGGAGTATTCTGGAGCAACTTGGTTGCGATATTGTACGACAGTTAAGCACGCTGCCGATTTTCTAAAATGGAAATATTCGTCGAATGATATCGAAATAAAACAAATCAATCATTCTTTTATAACTGATTTTGAGTTCTATTTGAGAACTCAGAGAAGTTGTTGTAATAATACCGCTGTAAAATATATTAAAAACTTTAAGAAGATTGTCAAGATATGTATTGCCAATGGTTGGATTGATAAAGACCCATTCATCAATTACAAGTCTAAATTGATTGAAGTTGAACGGGATTATTTATTGCAGGATGAATTAGATGTTATCTATAACAAACAATTTTCAACAACAAGATTAAATCAAGTTAAGGATATTTATCTATTCAGTTGCTTTACTGGCTTAGCGTATATTGATGCGAAAAAACTAAAGAAAGACAATATTAGTATCGGAATCGACGGCAATAGGTGGATTTTTACCCACAGACAAAAAACAGATACCGCTTCTAAAATACCATTGCTGCCAATTGCTGAAGAAATAATTGAAAAATACACCAATCATCCACAATGTTTAAATGAAGGTAAACTACTTCCTATATTAAGTAATCAAAGGATGAATAGCTATTTAAAAGAGATTGCTGATGTTTGCGGAATTAATAAAGGCCTAACTTTTCACACAGCTCGGCATACTTTCGCAACAACAGTAACGCTTTCAAATGGTGTTCCAATTGAAACTGTTAGCAAAATGCTTGGTCATACAAATATTAAAACCACGCAACATTATGCTAAAATACTAGATAAAAAAGTAAGCCACGATATGGAGCAATTAAAAGAAATACTAGCTTTAAAATCTATTAAATCAAATGATGAGAAGGTACAATCCTGTTCCTCTTAATTTTAATATGCTTTAATATAATAAAATCATAAAAATTAAGTTATCATTTTTTTAACCGCCAAATTATTATATATGCGCCCTTATTCAAATGATTATTTCAAAGACCTCGACGTGCTTTTTAATGAGATAAAAAGCAACAATAACAACCCGATTATAGTTTCAAATAAGATTATAGAAGTTTTAAATAATGAAATTTTTGATCTGTATATTTGGTTGAGTAATTATAACTTTCCTTCTCCAGAAGTAGAAATACAATTCTTTAAAGAGCAAAAACCAATAATAATATCTAAACTTATTTATTACACTAAAATCGTTAACATCGAATGCAATTTGCCTACTGCAAAGGAATTCAAAACCAAATTCCTAAAAAAAGAGATTGATAAGATTTCCCAATACTCAAAAGACAACTCATTTTTCAATCAATATTATCGTTCCGGGTCAACCCATAATGATCTAAAATACTTTACACGTAATCGCAATAAAAATTTTAACTATTACGAGTGTCACATTATAAATTACGATATTAGTGTTTCAACCTCACATGATTTTAATGTGGCACAAATTCTGGCTAACGATTTAATTATTTTCTATTTAGAAGACAAGCTTGAGTACCTAAATGGAAATCCTAGGCAAAATCCAAATGCCATAGCTTTAAATTGGACAGGTAGCAGAATCGAATTGATCGAATTGCTCTATGCACTCCAAACTCAAAAAGTCATTAATAATGGTAGTATTGAGATGAAAGAATTTGCAACTACTTTCGGTCAATTGTTTAATATTGAGTTAGAAGAAACCATCTACCGAAGCTATTATGACATCAAACATCGTAAATCTGGAAGAACAAAATTTTTAAATGCTTTATCTGAAACGTTTAATAACAGAATGGAAAATGACGAAATGTAAACTCCCGACTCGGGACACATAGGAATTTTGAAAAATTAAGATACTTTTTCTTATGTTTTTAACATTTTAGGGAATTGTTCAAATACTTGTATAAGATGGCAACTTCATAATTACCCCTATTTTATTGATTTTTAATAGATTTTGATTAAAAATCGTCCCGACCTCGGGACAGGTTGGGAAATTTATCCAATCAAACCTTTCAATTTTGTAACATAATAATTTAAAACTCTAGTTATGGCAATTGAAGTAATCACTCGCGAAGACTTAAACGAATTCAGAACCCTATTATTAAACGACTTAAAAGAAATCTTTTCAGGCAATCAAGAAAAACCAAAGCAATGGCTCAAATCCAAAGAAGTCAGAAATATGTTGAACATTTCTCCTGGCACACTTCAAAACATGAGAATGAACGGAACACTATCCTACACCAAAATTGGAGGAATTCTCTATTATTCTACTAAAGATATCGATAAGCTTTTGGAATTCAACAAAGTCAACACACATCCCAATCTTTTTAAATAGGCTTTTTACTCAGTAATTCTACAACTCCAAAATAATGAACTACATAAAACACCTTACTGGATTTTTCGACAGAGTTGTCCAAGATCGTCACCTCAACCCGACGCACATTAGCTTATACATCGGATTATTCCAATACTGGAACATCAACCGATTCCAAAATCCAATAAGCATTACTCGTGACGAAATCATGCGTATCAGTAAA
>CALPIE020000007.1 GCA_943323545.2 Bifidobacterium breve
AATTTTTAGGATTACCTCCTTACAGTCGGTGATCCTGTTCCGATGAATCGAAATTTTTAGGATTACCTCCTTACAGTCGGTGATCCTGTTCCGATGAATCGGAACTAAAACTTTTTAAAACCCATTTTCTCGAAAGTGAACTTTCGGAAAATGCTCCTTTAAAAAGTTTTGTGGGGAGAGCAGGATTCGAACCTGCGAAGACGTAGTCAGCAGATTTACAGTCTGCCCTCGTTGGCCGCTTGAGTATCTCCCCAACTTTTTTTATAAATAAAACCTTACGACTTTTGAGCCGGCGGAGGGACTCGAACCCACGACCTGCTGATTACAAATCAGCTGCTCTAGCCAACTGAGCTACGCTGGCATATAATATAAAAAAAGCCCGTTATTTCTAACGGACTGCAAATGTAGGTATTTTATTTTTTAATCAAAACATTTTTTATTATTTTTTTTATTAAATATGTGTTCTCACTTTTTCTTTCCTTTTTATTAATAATCTTTCTAAAGATTCGGCAGACATTTCTACAGCTTCTTCAAATGTTTTACATTGTTTTTTTACTAAAAAATCATCACCTGGAACGTGAATTTTAACCTCGACTATTTTATTTTCTTTTTCACTTGTTTTTTCCACTTTTAAAAAAACGTCAGAGGAAACTATTTTATCATAATATTTTTCTAATTTACCCATTCTTAAATTTATAAATTCTGTTAATTTTTTATCAACTGTGAAATTTACTGCATGAACATTTACCTTCATAATTTTAATATTTTTAGTTAAACTGATAAGAATTATTTTTGACTTCTAGGATGTGCATTACCATATGCTTTTTTTAGTTCTGATAGACTACTATGCGTATATACTTGCGTTGAAGCTAGACTAGAATGTCCTAATAATTCCTTTACAGAATTTAAATCGGCTCCGTTATTTAGCATGTGAGTAGCAAATGTATGACGTAATATATGAGGACTTTTTTTTACTTTCTCGGAAACATTACTAAAGTAATAATTTATTAAACGATATACAAACGAATCGTTAAATTTAACGCCTTTTAACATTAAAAAAAAATAGTCTTTGTCTTTAATGTGCTCTATAACAGCTCTTTCAGATAAATAATTTTTAATTTGAGACGCAATAATTGGTAAAATAGGCAAAATTCTTTCTTTATTTCTTTTTCCTAAAACTTTTAATGTATTTGCCGATAAATCAACATTTTGCAGTTGCAATTGTATCAATTCTGCCCTTCTTATTCCAGTTGTATAAAATAAATCTATTACCAATTTATCTCTAATTCCTTCAAAACCTTCGGGATAATGAATGTGATTTAATACATTATCGAGTTCTTTTTCAGAAAAAGGAATCTGAATTTTTTTTGGCGTTTTTAAAGATTTGTGTTTTAAAAGTGGACTGCTTTCTATTTGTTTTGTCCTGAGAAGAAACTTGTAAAAAGATTTTAAAGAAGCCATTTTTCTATTTACCGAACTGTTTGAAATTCCGTTATCGACTAAAGAAACAATCCAACTTCTAATCATACTATAATTTACAACCTCTAAACTATCTTGATCAAAATTAATTTTTAAAAAATCTTGAAAAAAAAGTAAATCATTTACATAAGCAGTTACCGTATGTATCGAATACTTTTTTTCGTGTTGAAGATAATCTTGAAAAGCTTTGAGATTATTCATTTAAGATTTAGGATTTATTCCGCTACGCTCCATACAATTGCTTCGCCTGTTCAGCTAAAGCTTCGAGTCGGCTGCGCATCGGGTTAGGATTTAGGATTTGCTTAATAAAATCCATAAAAAAAAACCGTTACTAACAAAGTTATAAAACTTTAATTAGTAACGGTTGTATTTTTATAAAAATAAGTTCTAACTTTCTAAGTTGTCTCTCATGTTTTGAATATAAGCCGCTTTTTGAATTTGAGCTCTTTTAACCACTGATGGTTTGATAAAAGCAGTACGCGCTCTTAACTGACGAACAGTTCCGGTTTTGTCAAATTTTCTCTTGTAGCGCTTTAAAGCTCTATCAATGTTTTCTCCGTCTTTAATTGGTATAATTAACATAATTTAGGCACCTCCTCTCATTTAGGCTGCAAAAATAAGAAAAAAGAAGAAAGAAACAAGAAGAAAGACAGAAATTTTAAAACAACAACTCTTTGTTCTTTTTTTTTACTCTATTTTCTTTTCTGGGCGTGTCGGTGGTAACTACTTTTATCTGAAGTGGAAAACCATTGCAAACCACCGTCGGGCTTTCGGCTGCACGCGGTGCTTGCCTCTATCCCTCACGCAATAAAACTTATTTCCCGGTCTGTTTAGATTATTCTTTCAAAGCATCCGAATGACTCACAGCCGGCTGGTAGTTTTGTTTATCAATAATCATTTTTGATAAAATTTCTCTTAAAATTTCAGATGTTCCTCCACCTATTGGTCCTAAGCGACTATCTCTTAATAAACGTGCCAATGGATATTCTTCCATATAACCGTAACCACCTAACATTTGTAAACAACTATAAATTGTTTCATCGGCTACTTTAGTAGATTTCAATTTAGCCATGGTAGCTTCTTTAACTACATATTCTCCTTTGTTCAAACGAGCTACAGCGGCATAGTTAAATATTTTACAATGCTCAACCTCGGTAGCATGATCAACCATCGTGTGACGTAAAGCTTGAAACGTGTTTATTTTTTTACCAAATGCTTCACGTTGTGACATATAATCTATAGTATATTCTATAGCGTATTCAGCTCTTGCATGAGCATTAATTCCCATTATTAATCTTTCTAAAGCAAAATGCTGCATAATATAAGGAAAACCTTTTCCTAATTCACCCATTAAATTTTCTGCTGGGATTTCAACATTGTCAAATGAAATTTCGGCAGTATCTGAAGCTCTCCATCCTAGTTTATCAAGCTTTGTAGCAGATATACCTTTTAAATTTGTATCCATAAGAAAGATACTTATTCCTTTATTACCTAGATCTGGACTAGTTTTAGCAGCTACCACATAATAATCGGCATAAACGCCATTGGTTATGAATGTTTTAGATCCGTTTATGATATATTTATCTCCATTTTTAACAGCAGTTGTACGCATGCCTGCAACATCGCTTCCGCCAAAAGGTTCTGTAAGACATAAAGCACCTATTTTATCACCCGAAATACTAGGTGCTAAGTAATCTTGTTTTATTCGTTCATCGCCTTCTGCATTTAAATGCGTCATTGCTAAATAAGCATGAGCCCAAATGGCTGCAGCAAAACCAGAAGATTTTATTTTTTGAAGTTCTTCTAAAAGCACTACTGTGTAAAATAAATCCAAATTCAATCCACCATAAGCTTCTGGATAAGCGATTCCGAAAAAACCCATATCGCCAAACTTTTTCCAAATAAAGCGTTCAATTGTTCCTGTTTTTTCCCATTTTTCAATATGAGGAACTACTTCTTTATGTAAAAAATCTCTAAAACTTTCTCTAAATAATTCGTGTTCTTCTGTAAAATAATTTGAATTCATAAAAAAGCTATTTTTTTCTATTTTTTTAGAATTCCAAATATAAGGCAATTATTTTTATTTTATCAACAGGAAAATCTTTAATATTTGTTAAATCCTCATATTTGAGATCACCTTTCATGCTTCTATAGGTAACAATATTTTTAGAAATTGGGTATCTAAAATAAGGAAATTGGCCTAACTCTTTGATTGAGGCGCTATTAATTTTTATTTTTTTTGGATTTGGATTTTGTACTACCGCAAAACTTTGATTAAGTTTCTCAATTACTTCTGGCGAAAGTCCCCAAACATCATTCATTTGTTCCATCGAAACGAATTCGCCATAAATTGCTTTTTGTTTTAAAATTCTATCCGATATAGCATCCCCAATTCCAAATATTTTCATTAAATCTTCTTTGTCTGCCTTATTGATATCGATTATGATTGTTTTTTCTTTTTTGATAGCTGGTGTTTTAGCATAATCAACCCAAGTGCTTTTTAAATTATTTTTATTGTTTTTTACCCAATCAGGAAATTTAAAATAAGGAGAAATCATATCCAATAACGAATCTGATACACCAGTAACTTTTTGAAATTCTTCGGCAGAATTAACATATTTGTTTTGTAATCGGTAAGCGAGGAGTTTGTCAATTTGTTCGACAGTCATTCCCAATTTATAACCTTTAAAATCGGTAATAAAATTCGGATTGAATGGATAGATTTTAGGAATAACTTTTTTTTGATTTATTTTATCCGCCTCTATTTTTGTTTGTAAAGAAAGCCATTTTAATTTGTTGGTATTTGTTGCTTCATCCGAACTAAAATCGACAAAACAAATTACAAACTGTAAGATGATTATAATACTGAGTAAAAAAACAATTCCGATGCGTTGTTCTTTTGTAAATACTAAAAACGAAGAAATTACTTTATTTTTCATTTTGGCTTATATTAAATAGTTTGGCTTGTAAAATTTTATGAATCAAATATAAAAAAAACTGTTTTAATAATTGAAATTAAATACTATTTCTATTTCTTTTTTTAAAAAAATGATATATTTGATTTTTATTAACTAATCAAAAACTAAACTATGTCTATTTGGAAAAGAAAACCATTAGCGCAACTTTTAGCAGAAGCTGCTGATTCTGAAAAAGGATTAAAAAGAACTTTAACTGCTTGGTCACTAATTGCATTAGGAATTGGTGCTATCATCGGTGCTGGTTTGTTTGTTAGAACTGCAATGGCGGCTTCACAAAACGCTGGTCCGTCGGTAACAATTGCTTTTATACTTGCGGCAGTTGGCTGTGCTTTAGCAGGATTGTGTTATGCTGAACTTTCATCTTCAATCCCAATTTCTGGAAGTGCTTACACGTATACCTATGCAACAATGGGTGAGTTTTTAGCTTGGATTATTGGATGGGATTTAATTTTAGAATATGCTGTTGGAGCAGCAACTGTAGGAATTGCATGGAGTGAATACCTCAACAATTTACTGGTCAATGTGTTGCATATGAGTCCAATTCCCTACGCATTATCTCATTCTCCATTTCAATCTAATTTAGAAACTGGTGAAACTGGTTTAATCAATTTGCCAGCTTTGTTTATCGTAGGCGCTATTAGTTTGTTATTGATTAAAGGAATTCAAGAATCGGCTTTTGTAAACGGTATAATCGTGATTGTAAAAGTAGCGATTGTTTTAATGATTATAGTATTGGGATGGCACTTCATAAACCCAGCTAATCATACACCTTATATTCCACCAAGTTCTATTTTTACTGATCAACACGGAATAGATCATAATTTTGGCGGATTTTGGGGAATAGTCGGAGCAGCCGGAACAGTTTTCTTTGCTTTTATTGGATTTGATGCGGTGAGTACAGCAGCCCAAGAAACTAAAAATCCTAAACGAAATATGCCAATTGGAATATTAGGCTCGCTAGCAATATGTACTTTATTATACATACTTTTTGCGCATGTTTTAACTGGTATGGCAACCGTAGAAGATTTTAGAGGTGAAGGTGGTGAAGCTTCTGTTGCCTTTGCAATTAATAAATATATGATTGGTTATAGTTGGTTAGCAAACTTTGTAACTATTGCCATTTTAGCTGGATTTTCATCTGTAATTTTAGTAATGTTATTAGGACAATCGAGAGTTTTTTACTCAATGGGTAAAGACGGCTTATTACCAAAAGCATTTAGTGATTTGCATCCAAAATACCAAACCCCTTATAAAGCCAATATTGCAATTTTAGTAATTGTAGGTTTATTTGCAGCATTTGTTCCTGGTGATATTGTTGGAGACATGACAAGTATAGGAACCTTATTTGCCTTTGTATTGGTATGCGTTGCCGTAATAATTTTACGTAAAAAAGAACCAAATATGGTTAGACAATTTAAAACGCCATTTGTTCCGTTAATTCCAATTTTAGGAGTTTTAGCTTGTTTACTTATGATGATTGGTTTGGGCTGGACTAATTGGTTACGTTTATTTGCATGGATGGCAATTGGTATAATATTCTATTTTGTATATAGTAAAAAGAACAGTAAATTGAATAATGATTCTGAAGAATAATCAATTTTAATACCTAATTAAAAAAGGATTAAGTTAAGCGCTTAATCCTTTTTTTATACTTACAAGTCAAAAACGGAAGTCCGTTTAGCTCTAACCAAATCTTTAAGTTTTATCCAAAATGCTAAAGTTAGGTAAACTCCAAATCCAAGTCCAACTGTAACAAATGAAATATAAATAAAAAACAACCGCACACTTGTGGCACGCATCCCTAATTTATCAGCTAAACGAGTTGAAACATGAAAACCATGTTTTTCAAAGAAAAGTCGGATGTTTGTTATTGGATTCAAATTGTATTTATTTTAAATTCAAAGTTAGTTATTTTTTTAATAGCTCAATACCAATTGAACACTGCAAACATTTTTTTGCATTACAATACTCGTTTTTTAGTTGTAGTAAACTTTGTGAGTCTAATGCTGATTTACAAGTTATACCAAAAAATGTAAACTTATCGATAATGGCGTTTTTCTCAGGCAGAATTGAATTTGCTAACTCCATTATCTTTTCTGAATTATCTTTACCTAAACTTTTAGCATAAGCAAATTGTATTGGAATAATCGTATTTAGAATTATCAAATCGATAAAAGATTTAGATAATATCTTTTCTTTTCTAGTACTTATTTTATCAAAATTATAATGGGTTTTCCAATACTCACTTACCGATACATTAAAAACTTGGTAGATTTCAGCTATTGTATTAATGCCAAAAATTTTAGAAAATAAATTTCTTTGTAAATGATACAACATACACAATTGCGCTAATCTGATAGTAGGAAAATTATCTGGTCGATGTTTAAAAAACTGAATTGATTCTATCTCTGGCTTTTCCAATTTATATTTAAGCACAAAATAATCATATTGGTATTGTAGTTCTTTTGGGAAAGTATCTTCAATAGTAATTGGAATCATATTGGCTTGTCCGAAAAACAAAGCTTCTAAAAATTGAACTTCTAGCGCTTCTTTTCTAATTATAGCAAACGGAATTGATTTCGCTATTTTGAAAAACGAATCTCCATTTGTATTTAATCCGAAATTTTTTGCTAACAAACAGAACAAAGCTGTTTCCCAATCGTTTTCTGTTTCATTTAATAATTGAAAAATTGAAATAGATTTTCGTTCCAAACGCTCAAAAAACAATCGCTCTTTCCAATTGGAAAGCACAAATTGATCAACAGTTGCAATTAGTTTTTCGCAGAAAACCCATGTTTTAGGCGTTACTAATTCTACGTATTTAGCAAGTTCTTGTTGTTTTACATAATTTTTCAATTCTAAAACCGGAATCTCAGTATTATCTTTTCTAAAGATCGGTGAATTGTGATGCCAAACTACATGTAAAATTACATTATTATAGTTATCATCTTTCTCGTGATGGTGCAAATACCAATCGGATGATTGTAAGTGAATTTCAATATTTCCAGCCCATTTTTGATTGGCAATTGTAATTTGAGCATTAAAGAAATCAGGGCCTTCCAATTGCAGGTACTGACCAGGTTTAATAATGGAAATAATTTCTCCTTTTGTAGTTTTCAAATTGGAAAAATCAAATTTCTGGAATTGCCAGAGGTAGTGTAGAAAATCTTCTTTCATGAATATAAATTTTGAATGGCGTTTAAAATACTAAGGTACTAAAAATGCCAATATCACAATCAAAATTTTATATTTGTAAGAGAAAATATTTTTATGAAAAATTGCATTTTACTTTTACTATTTGTTGTTTTTTCCATGAATGGACAAACGACTGACTATAAAATAACGTATTTAAAAAGTTCTAATGGGAAATTACTTGAAAATCAAGAGCCTCTTTTGGTTTTTACGAATGAATTAGAAACGATAATTACCAATCAAAAGATTCAGGACAATAAAGCAACTTTACCTTTTGAAGTTACTGTTTTAGATAGAAAAAAGACAAATCAAATTATAACAAAAGGAATTTTATCAATTGACAAAAAAATAAAAACGATTGATTCAACTTCATTAGCCAAGCAAACTTTTGAATTTTTAAATGACAAAAAAAATATTTTAGGGTATTCTTGTAAAAAAGCAAAAACTATTATTAACTCGAATACCATCGAAATTTGGTATACTAATGATACCAATCTAAAAGGATCTCCTACCACATTAGGTCAAAATTTAGGTCTGGTTTTAGAAATAAATCGGAATGGAAATTTCTTAATTTCAGCAACAAAAATCGAAAAGATTAAATCATTTCCAACATCCTTAAAAAATGAAACAACAGAAAAATTAGTTGATGTATTAACTTATAAAGATTTACTTTGGAAAAGTCGTTTTACTACGATTCCGATATTTAAAGACCAAATAATTAATTTTTCGGATGCCTCCAAATCAAATGATTCTGTATTGCGATTTGCTAACGGAACAATTGCATTGCGAAAAATTAAATTCCCAGAAATCAAATTGGGAAGTCAAATATTTGTCGATTTGCAAGAACAATCTAATGGTGATGCTTATGACAGAACTGGATCGGTATTTATTATACCAATGGATAAATCAATTACTTTTTTAGATGGATTGCAAAAAGGCATAAAATCATTACCCATATATACCAATGGTAATGGAAAAGATTACCAAGGCGTTATCGCTACTAACGATTACGCACCATTGGTAGAATTAATGCGGTTTTTTACTCCTTTCGGAATAAAACAATACAATACGATTGAGTTAAAAAACAAAACTTGGCATGAAGTGGTGCCGTACCGCCAAGACATTTCGGATATGCGCTCAATGCTTAGTAATCAAGAAGTGTGGATTGGTGTAAACATTGGCAATTATGATAAAGGCGGACACAAAATAAGTTTGAATGTGACTATTCATCCTGAAGAAGAAACTAAAATAAAAGAAACGACTATTTTACCTTTATTCAATACCAACAACGTAATGGAAATGGCTGGACAAGAATACGGCACTATGTTTAATAATGAAAAAGGTTTAGAAGTAGCATTCACTTTAGAAAAAGACATAAAAAATGTACAACTTCGTTATATCACAACTGGACACGGTGGTTGGGAAAATGGCGATGAATTTGTGCCAAAGAAAAATACAATTTTACTAAATGGAAAAGAAGTATTTGCTTTAGCGCCATGGCGACAAGATTGTGGCTCGTATCGTTTGTTTAATCCAGCTTCGGGGAATTTTCCTAATGGATTATCGTCATCAGATTATAGTCGTGCCAATTGGTGTCCGGGTATGGTGACCAATCCATTTTATATTGATTTGGGTGATTTAAAAGTGGGAAGTTATACGTTGCAAATTAAGATTCCGCAAGGCGCTCCAGAAGGAAATAGCTTTAGTGCGTGGAATGTTTCGGGAGTTTTGATTGGAGAAAAAAATTAGACACGGCTGCGCCTATAGATATTAGAAACGCTTCGCTTTAGAAGTATAAATCTAAAGCGAAGCGTTTCCAAAGTGAAGCGGAGCAAACGTTTCTAAAGCGAAGCGTCTCTATTTTATCGAACCAATAATATCGTATTTCGTAATAATATGGTGTTTCCCATTACCTAAATCGAGCAAAACTGCTTGATTTTCTTTGGTAAACAGTTTCGAAACTTCTTCTATCGATGTTCCTAATTTTACAATTGGATAGGGTTTTCCCATCACTTCTTTTATAGGTTTATCGGCTACATCTTTGTCACTAACATAAATTTGAAACAAATCGGTTTCATCTACAGAACCAACAAAACCATTGATATCTATCACTGGAATTTGAGATATTTTATACTTTCGCATTCTTTCGATAGCATGTGAAACCAATTCTTCTGTTCTAACAATTACTAAAGGTTTGTCGATATGGTCTTTGATAACATCTTCTGCTTTTGTGATTTCTTCATCAAGAAACCCACGTTCACGCATCCAATCGTCATTGAACATTTTACCTACATAACGACTACCTGAATCATGGAATAAAACCACCACCACATCCTCTGGTTTGAAATGTTCTTTTAATTGCAATACTCCTTTAATGGCAGAACCAGCAGAGTTTCCAACAAATATTCCTTCTTCTAATGCAATTTTACGGGTATAAACTGCAGCATCTTTATCGGTAACTTTTGTAAATCCGTCGATTAAACTGAAATCGACATTTTTTGGAAGAATATCTTCACCAATTCCTTCAGTGATGTAAGAATAGATTTCGTTTTCGTCAAATATTCCGGTTTCGTGGTATTTTTTAAAAACCGAACCGTAGGTATCTACACCCCAAATTTTGATGTTTGGATTTTTTTCTTTTAGGTATTTTGCAACACCAGAAATGGTACCACCTGTTCCTACTCCAACTACAAAATGCGTTACTTTTCCGTCTGTTTGTTCCCAAATTTCTGGTCCGGTTTGTTCGTAATGTGCGATGGCATTACTTGGATTATCGTATTGGTTTACGTACCAAGAATTGGGTGTATCTTCACCTAATTTCTTTGAAACAGAATAATAAGAACGAGGATCGGTTGGTTCTACATCGGTTGGACAAACCACAACTTTTGCTCCTACTGCACGAAGAATATCCATTTTTTCTTTGGATTGTTTGTCGGTAATTACAAAAATACATTTGTACCCTTTAACAATAGCCGCAAGCGCCAAGCCCATTCCGGTATTACCAGAAGTTCCTTCGATTATGGTTCCTCCTGGTTTTAATCGACCATCGGCTTCGGCATCTTCTACCATTTTAACCGCCATTCTGTCTTTAACCGAATTCCCTGGGTTGAAAGTTTCTACTTTAGCTAAAACCAAAGCTTCTATCTCAGTAGTAAGTTTATTTAGTTTTACTAATGGTGTATTCCCAATTGTTTCTAATATATTTTTGGCGTATTTCATTCGTCGTATTTATTGTTTTTAACGGTCTCATGCTGTCGCAAGCTCGAGTCATTTTTTATGCATTTCTGAATGCAAAGATATTGATAAAAATTTGAATGTTCGATTGTTGGATTATTAGATTTTTCGATTTTTGGATAAGCCTGTATTTAAGATGGTGCCCGCGTGAAGGATGGAAGCGGTTAGCCCACAGCGAGGCACGAGCGAGGACTAATAGCGGACAGCCTGACCCCGATGGATAAAAACAAGTTTGCAAAACGTAGTTTTTACCAATTGGGGGCACGCCCATAAATTACTGAAAGAAATTCCACACCAAACCGAAGCGAATCATAAAATCGCGGTATGGATAATTAGGAGCTGTATAAAAATCATTTCCTGTAAAGCCCGAATTGAAATGTTCGGCTTTTAAAAAGATTCTGGCTTGGCGTATGCGTGCATTAATGAAAATATCCATCATAGGAAAATTACCAACTTCATTATTATTTTGCACAAATGCTTCGGCTAAAAGTGGATTGTAATCGTTGATATAATGTTTTGTAAAGTAATTAAAAGTTACACCCGTTTGGATAAACATTGCTTTTTTGAAAATTTTATCGGTGTAGTACAATGAATTTCTGGTAACAAATTGAGGAAGATTTAATATCTTTACTTCTTGTGTTACATTTTGATATAAAAAAGTATTGTCTAAAGACCATTTTCTATACTTAATTTCTTTGCTAACTTTTACAACAACATAATTTATGTTTTTACTGTATTGTTTAGGAGAAACCAATTGGAGTAAACCAGTAGTATCATCATTGCTAAAATACAAATGATCATTAAGTGAGGTAAATTGAGCAGAAGCAATGAACCACTGGGTGTTTGCGTCTACTTTTAACGAATTTATTTTTTCATTTTTGAAACTATTATTCCAATTGTAATTAACGTAACTACTTTGATGTAAAACATAATTATTATTTGGGATTTTACTTAAGTTTTGATATTGAAAAGTGAAATTGTTTTTATCATTTAATTTATAATATAAAGTGGCATCAATTGTTGAAAAAGTTTGTTTGGAAATGGCTTTATTGTATAAAAAAGTAGCTTTCCAATTGTTTTTTTGATAATCATATTGCCCACCAATAGCATTAATTCTTTCAGACAATAAGTTGGGAATTACTCCAGTATCCAAAACCAGTACTTTGTCGTATTTGTAGGTAAAATTAAAATCTTCAATAAAAAATTGAAACTGACCTAATGTAGTGTTTTCGTATGTTACTCCAACTTTATTATACATTCTATTGTATTTTGTTCTGTCTATAATGTTACTTGGAACATATGATGGACCGAAACGTTGAATTGTAATATCATTTGGTAAAGTTGTAGTTAAAGTTACCTGATTAAAATCGTATAGTTTTGTTTCATAATTGAACTGGTGGTTGATATACAAATTATTGGCTCCTTTTGTTGAATTTATTCTAAAATGATGATCTAAAAAATATCGTTTTCCTTTAAATAAAGATTTGGCATCAGTTAAGTAGACTTGCAATCGTGCTCTATTTCTAAAGGTTTGGTCTTCGCCTTCGAAATCTTGTATTGTTGTAATTCCGCCATTTTCTCCATTTAGAAAATCTTGTCCTGTATAGTGAAAATTGGCAATATATCTTTTATTTTTAGTAAAATAACTAGACGTAAATCTAAAATTTCCTGTACTTGATAATTGATTGATATATTTTCCTAAAGAACGCAATCCTTTGTAGGCAATAGAAAAATTAAATTGTTCAGATGTATTTACAGTCACAAATGCATCAACACTTTGACCTTGTTCCATAACGGTTTTAAAATACAATTCGGTTAAGGGTGTTGCAACGGAAAAATATTTAATATCATTTACATCTAGGTAGTTAAAATGTTTTCCGCTAAATCCGAATTCTGGATACTGATTTATTTTAGTTAAACTATAATCTAAAGTGGAATAAGTTTGACCTTCATTTGCAAAAGGTAATAAACCAAAAATATCTTTACGCAAGTAATTGTATTTATAGTCACTTTTAATAGTCAGAGAAGTATCTACATAGGTTGTATCACGTTGAAGTGTATATAATTTATAAGAGGTATAGGGAGCTATTTTAGCTTTATCTTTTGCTATTTGTTCCTCTGTTCTTAATAAACTCTTTTTTGTTTTGTCTTTACTTTTTTCTTGAGAGAAAAGAAGAAATGGTAAAATCAATAAAAAAGATAGTATCAGATTTTTATTCATTAATACATATGTTTAGGCAAATATAATATAAAAATAAAGAGCGTCAGCTTAGGCCGACGCTCTTAACAATGATTTATGAAGTATTATTTAGTTTTTGATAAACTTTTTTATAAGTGTTCTATTGTCTGTAGTAAATTTTATTAAGTACATGCCTGATTGTAGATTAGAAACATCTATTGTATTTGTAATGGCATTAGCATTTAAAGCAACTACTTGTTTTCCAGAAACATCATTAATTGCAATGTTCGCAACTTCAATATTGTTTGGATTAGAAAAATGTAATTCGTTGTTCACTGGATTTGGATATACGAAGAAATTGTTATCGACAACAAAATCTTCCGAATTGAGAGCTAATCCAACAGAACCACTAGCAATTAAAGAATAAATTTGTGCTCCACCTTGGAGATTTCCTTTATGTTTTACTTGAATGGTATAGGTACCTGGCTGCGCATTAAAAATTTCTACTCTTTCTATATTATCTACATTATTATCTGCTGTATTTGTAGCACCATTTGCTGCTAAATCGGGATCTAATTTCCAAGGATAATACGTAGTGCCGTCTTTCAAAATTTTTAAATCTAGGTTATTAATTAAACGGGGAGTTCTGTTGTCCTCATCACCTGAAATGTTAGCAGCTCCTACTGGATCAGTCCAAGAAATAGCCACGTTTATATTTTGTTGTGTATTAATTGTAAATGAGGTGGTATACGTTTGACTGCTGGTTAATGTTCTTTCGTCCAAAATAGTAGAAATTCCTTTATTGGTAATAATATTTGCGGCAGAAAGTCCATCGGGTAAACCCCAACCAAAACCATAATCTGGACCTGGATCTAAACCAGCTTCCCTGGCTGATTGACAAAGTAATCCTCTCACAGTTGACGACCTCATATAAGTAGATGGATTTAAATTGTTGTAATGTTTTTGCAATAATACAATTAATCCAGTAATAGCTGGAGCTGCCATTGATGTTCCTTGTAAGACGGCGTAAAAATTATCTGCACCAGAATCTGCAGAAGTAACAGCCAATCCTTTAGCAGAAAGGTCAGGTTTGATTCTACCGTCATCTGTAGGACCAAAATTTGAAAAGGTACTCATAACTACACTATCAGGGGACGTGTAAGTCGAAACTTGACCCACAGCTGCAATTGTTAAACTATTTTTTGCATTTGACATACCTGTTAGCAAATCATAACCCCCTTCCATTGCTACTTGCAATATGGTAGTAGAATTTCTATCATTTCCCGCCGATTTTACAACCTGATAATAGGGAAAAGTATTCATAATATTATCGACTTGAACGGCTTGTGCATCATAGGATCCAAAATAAGAAACAGGAGGATTCGTTGCTATATAACCATAAGAATGATTAGAAACCAAGAAACCTTGATTGGCAAAACTTATCATTTCGTTAATATCATTTGCAAAATCATAAGTTTTAGCGGATGCTTGATACGCAAAACCTTTTCTAGTTGGACTAACACCTTGTGCTATTATTGTACCTGTTACATGTGTTGAATGGTCGCTTAAAGTACTAGTTGCATCACCGAAGGATACTCTACCCGTAAATTCTTGATGTGTATCTCTTACTTTACCGCCATCAAATACACCAGCAGTTATTCCTTGACCCGTAACACTCAATCCTAGTGAACCACCAGGATACATTGAATTTGCACGTAATGTTGTTACTGACCCTGCGTTATCAACAGCATAATAAAAAGGAATTCCATCTGTAATCCTTTGTAAAGAAAGTTTTTGAGCTTCCGTTGCATTATTTTTTTTATTGTAGGCATCAATAAGTATTCTTTGTTCTTCAAAATACGATTTATAGTAGTCGATTAAAGCTTGTACCTGTTGTGGATTTGATGCTTCCTTAATTTTTCTTCTTTCCATTTCATTTTGTGAATAGGAAAAGGCAGTTACTAAAAGTAACAAAATAATTGTTTTCATAATGTTTTTAAAATAAAAAGTAAAAGTACAAATTTTATTAGAAAAAATTGTTAAATAAAAAAAGCTGCTTTAAAAAAAGCAGCTTTTAATAAATAAATATTTTTAATTCTGATTAATAACCAGGATTTTGTTGAATCGATCCGTTTGCAGCTAACTCAGCTAAAGGAATAGGCAAAGCCCATTTGAAGCTTGTTAATGGTAAATTAACAGGATTAGCTCCAGGATAATTTGCTGAACTAGATGAATAATCAGCTGGGTCTCTATCGATACCAACTCCTGCTAAAGCACCTAATCTTTTGATGTCTATAAAACGATATCCTTCAAAAGCGAATTCAATTCTTCTTTCTTTTAGGATAGCAGCCCATGCAGCTTGAGCAGAACCATAAACTGGTAATGGTTGAGCAACTGGGTAACGTTTGTCTAAAATTGTTTTTATTGCAGTTGCAGCACCCGCTAAATCATTAGCAGCAACTCTTGCTTCAGCTTTAATAAAATACATTTCAGAAAGACGACAAATTTTATGATCACTGTTTAAGTTACCTACTGCACCTGAACCTCTGTGTTTACCGATAATTAATTTATCTGTATTTCTATAATCAGTAGAGGTAGCATAATTAGGATCGATGATAGATGTAGGGTGAACTACAGTAGCTCTTCTGATATCAGTTGGATTTGAATTAAGTAAATTAAATAAAGATCTGCTTACTTCAAAAAATGGCGAACCAGAAATTGTTGTAGTTACAGATGCATATCCATTACCTAAATTAGTACCTTGAGAAGATTGTTGTAATGTTCTTTTCAATCTGTAGATTACTTCTGTATTTGCTGGCTCATTTTCAGTAAAGAAAATATTACCATAATTAGCTGGAGTAGCTAATACAACTTGATCAGGACCTGTAGCATTGATTACATTATCAGCCCATATTTCAGCATTAGTATAATCTCCTTTTAAAGCATAAGCTCTAGCTTTTAAAGCTCTAGCCATATTTTTACTTGGATAGTAAGTTGGTGCTTGAGCCGGAGTAGTGTAAGGTGTACCTACTAAAGTGTTATAGATTGCTATAGCATCTGATAAATCAGAATGTATTAATGCATAAAAATCACCATTTGAAGCTCTTGAAGGAGTCTCTGAAGCTGTTATTACACGATCTGCTAAAACACCTGCTAAAGCACTATCACTTTTAGGATCTGTAGAAAAATAAGACATAATCTTAATGTGAGCTAATGCTCTTAAACATAAAGCCTCAGCTTTTAATCTACTAATTAATGCTGCATCTGCAGGAGATACAGGTACAAGAGTACCTGCAAATTGAATAACACGATTTGATCTTGCTAAAGAATAATAACATGATGACCAAATTGCATTAGGTGATGTTGAAGCAGTATCCATGTAGAAAATATAATCTCCAGTAATACCTTGACCACCATTTGCAAAACCAATACCACACTCATCTGTAAATACAGAAGAAAATATGATATCTTCTCTGTTTGTTATTTGCTGAGCTGCTGAATTTACAAGTCTTTGTAAATCTCCAGAAGTACGCACAGCTACATCTTCTGTTAAAGCACCTGGTGTAAAGGGCTCTAACAAATCATTATCACAAGAAACAAAAAGTAAACTTGTAAGTACTAATAATTTATATATGTTTTTCATTTTTATTAAGAATTATAAATTAAAATTTTAAATCTAAACCTAAAGTATAAAGTTTAGGAGTTGGATACTGATAAACATCAGCAGTTCTATCACTTTCAGGGTCAAAACCTTGCCAGTTAGTAATGTTGAATAAATTCTCTCCTTGTAAAGTTAAAGAAACTTCTTTAAAGAAAGTTTTTTCTAAAAATTTCTTTGGCAATCTGTATCCTACTTGAATATTTCTTAATCTTACATAAGAAGCATCTCTTAAGAAACGGTCTGAATCATCATCTGCAGCTAAATTACTTGCATTTGTAGCAGGAACATCAGTATTAGTGTTTGTTGGAGTCCAAGCGTTAAGCATTTCTGAACCAACATTAAATGTTCCGATATTAGCTGGATCATATAAGTTTTCTTCATCAAAATCAAATCTCCAAACTTTTTGAGCGAAAGTAAAATTGGTTGACACAAAAAATCCTTTGTAGTCAAAATCAAAACCAAAACCACCTTGATAAACTGGAATTCTTGTTTTTCCTGAAGCTCTTCTATCTGATGCTAAAGGAGTTTCAGTAGGGTTTCCGTTGATGTCTTCAAATAATAAGTTACCATTAGCTGGATTTACACCTAAATAAGAATAAACAAATGGCTCATTAATTGATCCTCCATTTTGAGTAATGTAAGATGGTTGACCACCTGCAAAGAATCTACCATTATTAGCTACAATTCCGTCAACAGTATTTTTGTTGTATGAACCATTACCACGTATTGTTAATGTAGTATTTTCATTTTTAATAATATCGTATCCTAAACTAACTTCAAATCCTTTGTTAGTAAGAGACGCATCTGAATTTTTTGTAATTACACTATCAAGATCACCTACAGCAGGTACAATTGGCTCATCAATAAATAAATCAACTGTTTTTCTGTTATAATAATCAAACGAACCTCTTAATCTATTTTTGAAGAATTCGAAATCAATACCTACATTATATTGCTCTGTAGTTTCCCATCTTAAATCTGGGTAACCAAATGCAATATTAAATCCTGTACCGTTGTTATACACGTTAGTTGAATTAGAATAAATATCGGCAAATGCTGGAGGATTAACTCCTGCATAAATAGTACCATTTACAATTCTTTGGTTACCAACTGTACCGATAGAACCTCTTAGTTTAAAAACATTTACAAAAGAAAGTGATTTCATAAATGCTTCTTCATCTAAGTTCCATCTTGCACCAACAGACCAGAAGTTATTAAATTGGTTATCACCGATAAATCTACTAGATCCGTCAATTCTGTATGAAGCAACTACTCCGTATTTTTTATTGTAATCATAGTCTAATGAACCAAAATAAGAGATTAAGTCATTTCTTAAACCTCCAACACCAATTTGAGGTACGTGAAAATCATTAGCTGAATTATCTGCTATATAACCTGTTCCTGAATTTGGCACAAAAAACTTAGGATCTAAACCTCTTTGTCTTAAGTTATTTACATGGAATCTTGAGTGATTGTACTCAGCATTTGCATTTAAATTAACCGTATGCTTTCCAAAAGATTTGGTATAGTCTAATTGCCAAAGATTATTGAACAAGAATTCTCTTCTTTGATTTATGTCTTCAAAACCAGCAAAAGTTTGCCCTGGATTGATGAACAAAAATGCGTTGAAAGATATTGGATGCTCCCATTGATTGAATCTTGTGCTTAACAACTCACCAGAAGTACGAACTCTTGCTGTTAAATTTTTAGTAATAGCATAAGATGCTTCTGTAGTTGCATTCAATCTTGTTTCTTCAGTTAAATTTCCATAAGTAGCTAATTTATCAATCAAGAATAATGGTGTGTATAATAACGTACCATCTGTATTGTATAAATCAAAAACTTGTTGTGGGTTTTGATACTCAGAAGGAGAGATGTAAGGGGCAGATAAAAACGCTCCTAATACATAGTTTCTATTAATAGCTCCAGCACCTAAATTGGTAGCTTCATTACTTTTTGAGTGACCAAAACCTAAATTTAATGAATATTTAAATTTTTCGTTTGTTGACTTACCACTTAAGTTATTTCTAAGTGTAAATCTTTTTAAACCTGTTGTATTAAGAATACCTTCTTGGTTAAAATAACTTACAGATGTAAAAGAGTTAACGTTTTTAGAGTTGTTTTCAATGCTAAAGTTATGGTTTGTTGAAGTACCTTGTCTGAAGAAATAATCAACCCAATCCGTTTGAACTCCATAAGCAGCAATCTCTGCATCTGTAAAAGGTAAATTAGTTGCTGGATTTAAGTTTCCTCTACCTGCACCAAAATCTCTTTCAATAGTTAATAATTCTTTTGCAGTTGCATAGTTATATCTAGGTTGTTGCAAATCTGCGGTTCCGTATTGCGTAGAATACCTAAATGTTACTTTACCATCTCCAAAACTACCTTTTTTTGTTTTAATAACAATTACACCATTTGCTCCTCTTGAACCATATTCAGAGATTGCAGCAGCATCTTTCAATACATCCACACTAGCAATATCGTTAGGATTTATTGATCTAAAGTTATCACTGTTAGATGGGAAACCATCAATAACATAAAGAGGATCTGTATTACCATTAATGGTAGCAACACCTCTAATAATAACAGATGATTTAGCACCAGGTTGTCCTGTGCTAGCTGTAATGTTAACACCTGCTAATTGCCCTTGAAGGGTATTAATAGCATTTGCATTTGGTCGGTTCTCAATTGTTTTAGAAGTAACTGTTGCAGCCGCAGTAACAGCAGTTTTCTTTGAAACGGTTCTATACCCCTGAACAACTACTTGCTCAAGAACATTTACACCAACAGCAAGTTTAACACTAATTGTATTTGATGCACCAACCGTTTTCGATTGATCATCCAATCCAATAAATGAAAAAACTAATGTTTCACCTACCTTTGTTTTGATGGCATACTTACCATCTAAATCTGTTTGGACACCACGTGTTGTTCCTTTAACAACAACATTTGCTCCTGGTAAAGGTCCTGAATTATCAGATACCACACCCGTTACAGTTTTGTCTTGTGCAAACGAAAACTGCATTGATAACGCTACTAAAAGCGTAAAAATCCATTTGAACTTCGATCTCATATTAATTTTATTTGAGTTAGTTATTGTGCAAACTTCTTAATAATATCTTAAATAAACAAATAATAGCATGGAATATTTTTATTTACTTATGTTAATTTTTTAAAGAAGAACACAAAATGGTGGTTGCAACACTCACTTTAGATGTTATTAATTCTAATGGTTGCGTTAATTTTTTTATTTTTATCAAAAATAATTTTATGTTAAAATTTAACTATTCGGGTTTTGAATTAGAATGTGGCACTGATGAAGCAGGCAGAGGTTGTCTTGCTGGACCCGTAACTGCTGCCGCTATTTTGCTTCCTAAAGATTTTGGAATAGATTTAATTAATGATTCCAAACAGATTTCAGAAAAATCTAGATAAAAACTCAGACCTTTAATTGAAGCAAATGCTATAACTTTTGCAATAACGCATTTAGATGCTACTATTATTGATGAAATTAATATTTTAAACGCTTCAATTAAAGCCATGCAGGAAAGTATCTTAAAACTAAATCCTATACCTATATATATTATAGTAGACGGAAATAGTTCGTTAACTTATGATGAAAAGCAAAAAAACAAACCAATTAAAAGATTTTCTCAAAACGATATTAATACTTATAACAACATTCCTTTTACTTGCATTATCAAAGGCGATTCTAAGTACATGAGTATCGCAGCCGCATCGATTTTAGCTAAAACGTACCGTGATGAATATATGAATAAAATTCATGAAGAATATCCTATGTACAACTGGAAAAAAAACAAAGGCTATCCTACTAAAGAACATCGAGAAGCCATTTTAAAATATGGCGTCACTAAATACCATAGAATGAGTTTTAGATTGTTGCCGGAACAATTGAAATTAGATTTTTAGATTTCTTGGAATTCTTAGACTTCTTAGACTTCATAGACTTCTTAGACTTTTTAGACTTCTTAGACTTCTTAGACTTCTTAGATTTTAAATAAATGTAGATTGAAATAGTGCTGAAAAATGTTTCAGAATTTTTTCTTTAACTTCTTCCTCATCTACTTTTTCTATGCCGAGTTCTACATTAAGTGAAGTTACTGCTTTTCCTTTTATGCCACATGGAATAATATTGTCAAAATAACCTAGATCAGCATTTACATTTAAAGCGAATCCATGCATAGTCACCCATCTAGAAGCACGAACTCCTAAAGCACATATTTTTCTGGCAAACGGAGTTCCAACATCTAACCAAACGCCAGTTTCTCCGATACTTCTTGTACCTATTATATTATACTCTGCTAAAGTAAGTATAATAGCTTCTTCTAGAAATCGCAAATACTTATGAATATCCGTAAAGAAATTATCTAAATCTAATATAGGATACCCTACTATTTGCCCCGGACCGTGATAGGTTATATCACCTCCCCGATTTATTTTATAAAACGTAGCTCCTTTTTCTGAAAGTTGTTTTTCTGAAAGCAACAAATTAGACACGTCGCCACTCTTCCCCAATGTATAAACGTGAGGATGTTCTACAAAAAGGAAATAATTAGTAGTTGCATGATTGGTTTCTTCTCTTCTGTTTTGGATTTTTAAATCGACAATCCCCTTAAACAATTCTTCCTGATAATCCCAAGTTGCTTTGTAATCTTTGTTTCCTAAATCTTGAAGTTGGATTTTTTTATTCATTTTATACATTGTAGTGCACAAAGTTACGAAGATTACAAGTTAAAATAATTTTCAAATTTTCAAATTGATAGATTTTCAAATTATCCCTATCTTTGCCAACTTAAAATTACATTATGCAACTTTCGGAACAAGAAATCATTCGAAGAGAAAAACTCGACACTTTACGCAGTTTAGGAATCAATCCGTATCCAGCCAATTTATTTCCAGTAAGCCACACTTCTAAACAAGTGAAGGAAAATTTTGAAGAAGGTAAGAAGGTTATTGTTGCTGGTCGTTTGATGAGTGTTCGCGATCAAGGTAAAGCTTGTTTTGCCGAATTGCAAGATAGTGAAGGCCGAATTCAATTGTACTTGAATAGAGATGTAATTTGTCCGGATGAGGACAAAACGAATTACAATCAGGTTTTTAAAAAACTAACTGATCTTGGAGATTTTATAGGTATTGAAGGGGAACTTTTTACCACTCAAGTCGGAGCAAAATGCATCCGAGTATCTGATTTTACTTTTTTAAGTAAAACATTACGTCCACTACCGCTACCAAAAGTAGATGAAGACGGAAAAGTTCACGATGCGTTTAACGATGCCGAATTGCGTTACCGAATGCGTTATGTAGATTTAGTAGTGAATCCGAATGTAAAAGAAGTTTTTGTCAAAAGAACAAAGCTTTTTACCGCCATGAGAAACTTCTTTAATACCGCTGGCTATATGGAAGTAGAAACCCCGATTTTACAAGCCATTCCGGGTGGTGCAGCGGCACGTCCTTTTATTTCACATCACAATGCGTTAGATATTCCGTTATACCTTAGAATTGCAAACGAATTGTATCTGAAACGATTAATCGTTGGCGGATTTGATGGCGTATATGAGTTTTCTAAAAATTTCCGTAACGAAGGAATGGACAGAACGCACAATCCCGAATTTACTGCAATGGAAATCTATGTAGCTTACAAAGACTACAATTGGATGATGGAGTTTACTGAAAATCTTTTAGAGCATTGCGCGAATGAAGTAAACGGAACAACCGATGCCACTTTTGGCGAACATAAAATCAATTTCAAAGCACCTTATGCTAGAGTTACAATGACTGATGCTATTAAGAATTTTACTGGCTTTGATATTTCTGGTAAAACGGAAGCTGAATTATTTACAGCGGCTCGTTCTATGGGAATTGATGTGGATGAAACGATGGGTAAAGGAAAATTAATTGATGAAATTTTTGGTGCTAAATGCGAAGGAAATTATATTCAGCCGACTTTCATTACCGATTATCCTAAAGAAATGTCGCCTTTATGCAAAGAACACAGAGACAATCCAGAACTTACAGAACGTTTTGAGTTAATGGTTTGCGGAAAAGAAATTGCCAATGCCTATTCTGAATTAAATGATCCTATCGACCAACGAAAACGCTTTGAAGCACAAATGGCTTTGGCAGAAAAAGGTGATGATGAAGCAACCGGAATTATTGATGAGGACTTTTTACGGGCTCTAGAATACGGAATGCCACCTACATCGGGATTGGGAATCGGAATGGACCGACTAATCATGTTTTTAACCAACAACCAATCGATACAAGAAGTGCTTTTCTTTCCTCAAATGCGACCAGAAAAAAAACAATTGGATTTAACAGAAGACGAAAAAATAATAATCGAATTTTTAAAAAAAGAAAACAACCAATCTCTGGGTGAACTAAAAGAAAAATCGGCTTTAAGTGGCAAAAAATGGGATGCTGCGATGAAAGGATTATCCAAACATGGCTTGACTAAAGTAGTTGTAGACGGTGAATCTAAAACAGTAGTATTAAACTAAAAAAAAGGAACTCGATTGAGTTCCTTTTTTATTTTAAAACTACCCTCTAGATGCCATAGCTGCGGCAAAAAGAGAACCAAAAATAACCAGACCTAATATAACAAGTCCAAGAACAATAGCCATAACAATAAGTTGTGCTTTTGCCCAATTTTTACGGTTAACATTTCCACCATCACCGAAAGCATAAACAAATAGCATCACTAATCCTACTAGTGGAATTGCCATAATTAATAAAGTGATAAGCCAGTCTTTAACTGACATTGGCTTTTGATCTTGATTTTCGAATTCTTCCATATTTTTATAGTTTACGATTGGTTAATTAAATAAATGTATGAAATTATATTTATTAATTTACACAATATTAAACCATTTAAAAAAAACCTCATCTTATACCTGTAACATTTAAAAAAATAATCATGAAAAAATTAATTGTAGCCTTCGCAATCTTGGTAAGTACTTTATCATTTGCTCAACCTGGTGGAAGAGAAAAATTAACGCCTGAACAAAATGTCGAAAAAAGATTAAAAGAAATGACAAATGACTTAAATCTTTCTGAAAAACAACAAACTCAAATTAAATCAATTTTAGAAGAGCAGTCTAAAAAAAGAGAAGCTATGAAAGAGGAAATGAAAGCTTCGAGAGAAAAAGGAGTGAAACCAACTGATGAGGAAAAAGCTGAAATGAAAAAGAAAATGATTGATGAACAATTAGAAATCAAAACAAAAATGAAGACTATTCTCAATGAAGATCAATTAAAAAAATTGAGAGAAATACGTAAAGAAAAAGCTGCTGAAATGGGAGGCAAAAGAAATGGAAAAGAAAAGTCCTTTGAAAAATAAGTTAAATAAAAAATTAAATTTTGAATTTACATGTAAATGATTTAGATTTGAAATCTATTTACAAAAATAACACTTTATGAAAAAATTAATTTTTATTTTAACTTTGGTTTTTGCTTTGAATGTAAATGCTCAAGAAACTAAATTATCTATTGAAGATAATGCAAAAAAAGAAGCTGCTATGGTAGCTGAAACTGTAGGATTAACTACGACTCAAACTGACGATTTATATCGTTTGTTTGAAATGAAATATAGAACATTAGCAGATGAAAATCTTACTATTGAAAGAAAACAAGAGTTTTTAAACATTGTAATGTTAAAAATCCAAGCATCTTTAGATGGTAAGCAATTGCAGAAATTAGAAGCTAATACTGAATTACTAAATAGAATAAAAGGTGGTGCACCAGCATCGAAATCAAAATAAAAAAAAGCTTCCTTTAAAAGGAAGCTTTTTTTTTATAATTGTTTTGTCACTTTTGAAATAGCGTTTATTGTAAAATCTAAATCTTCATACGACAAAGCATCAGTAATAAACCAAGTTTCATATGCAGAGGGCGCGATGTAAATTCCTTCATTTAACAAACTGTGGAAGAATTTTTTAAAGACTTCATTATCTCCCTTTTTTGCAGTTTGAAAATCGATTACTGGATTTTCATCAAAATGAACTGAAATCATAGACCCTACTCTATTAATTGTGAAACCAACATCGTTATTTGATAATGCCTTAGCAATTCCTTTTTCCAAATAGGCTGTTTTTTCTGCTAGTCTATTAAAAAGTTCTTTATCATTATTTATTTCTTGA
Source organism: Bifidobacterium breve (assembly GCA_943323545.2). Lineage (GTDB taxonomy): Bacteria > Bacteroidota > Bacteroidia > Flavobacteriales > Flavobacteriaceae > Flavobacterium. The sequence goes on from CALPIE020000007.1 coordinate 24,880, forward strand.
AGCATTGCTAAACCTGCCGCCATTGCAAGCGGATTTCCAGATAAAGTTCCGGCTTGATAAACGGGTCCAATTGGAGCTAAATAATTCATTATTTCATTCTTTGCGGCAAAAGCACCTACTGGTAATCCGCCACCAATTACTTTTCCAAAACAAACAATATCCGCTTTAATGTTGTAAAGTTCTTGTACCCCGCCTTTTGCTAATCGAAATCCGGTCATCACTTCATCAAAGATTAACAAGGATTTGTTTTCATTACAAAGCAATCGTAATCCTTCTAAAAATCCTTTTAATGGCGGAATACATCCCATATTACCCGCAACAGGTTCAACTATTATTGCGGCAATTTCATTTTTATTGGCGTTAAATAATTGCGCTACGCTTTCTAAATCATTATAATTGGCTAGCAACGTATCTTTTGCTGTTCCTTGGGTAACTCCGGGACTATTTGGAGTTCCAAAAGTACTGGCTCCGCTTCCTGCTTGAATTAAAAAAGAATCAGAATGTCCGTGATAACAACCAGCGAATTTTATTATCTTATCTCTTTTGGTATAACCTCGTGCCAAACGGATGGCACTCATACACGCTTCTGTTCCTGAATTTACAAAACGAATTTTATCGATATTCGGAACCATTGCAATAGCCAACTCCGCGATTTTAGTTTCTAATTCGGTTGGCATTCCAAAAGATGTTCCCAATTTCGCTCTTTCGATAATTGCATTAACAACAGGTGGATGAGCATGACCCAAAATCATTGGCCCCCATGAATTGATAAAATCAATTAATCGATTTCCGTCCTCATCATAGACATAAGCACCTTTAGCGCTCTTTGCGAAAATTGGGGTTCCTCCTACTCCTTTGAATGCTCTAACAGGAGAATTTACGCCACCCGGAATAACCTTTTCGGCATCAACAAAAAGAGCACTGCTTCTTTGGTATAACATTATGTATTTGTATTTATTTTATTTGAAGAGTCTGTCCAATTGAAATAGAAGTCTCAGAAATATTATTTTTCTTTTTTAAATCTTCTATTGTAATATTATATCTTTTTGAAATAGAATATAAAGTATCACCTTTAACAACTTGGTATTGTTCTGAATTTAAACCTGATGATTTATTGGACTGCTGTACTATATCGTTTTTTAAAGGAATATAATTAATCCCTAGAACCTCAGCATCAAATTGCTGCAATTGATATCTTTCAATAAGTGCTATAAGTTTGGTAGCATATGCTTTGTCTGTAGCATAACCCGCATCTTTTAATCCTTTTGCCCATGCTTTATAATCACTTTTGTCTAACTTAAAAAGTGGAATATAATATTTACGTGTGGCTAAAAAAACCGAATGATCGCGATAAGACTCTTCAGGATTGGTATATTTTCTGAAACACTCTTGGGCTTCATCATCATCATATTTCACACTAGGTCCATTCCATTCTTTATGGCATTTTATACCAAAATGATTATTGGCTTGTTCACTTAACGGTCCGGTTCCTGCGCCCGATTCTAAAATTCCTTGTCCGAGTGTAATACTTGCTGGAATTCCGTACTGAATCATGTCTTCTTTAGCAATTTTTTTATATTTTTCGATATATTCTAAAACCAAAGCTGTAGTAACTTTTACCCTAGTTGTAGCTTCAAGAATTTCTGTTGTTTTATTGTTTTGCTCTTGTTGAATTGAATTGGTGTTTTCTGTATTTTTAACTATTGGTTTTTTAACAGCATGAACCACCTCTTTTGATGCTTTAGGATTTGCTGCAGTAGTTCTCACAACCGATTTAGAGGAACCGCAAGCGATACAAAAACAAAGACACACATAAAGAATACTTTTATTAATCATTGCAATTTAGTATTGGTAATTTTTTACTTTTCAATTTCAAATTCATGCCAGCTATTCCTTGTAAACCTCCTGTGTGAATAAGAAGTATTTTAGCATTTTCTGGAAAATAATTTTGTTTGATCATATTTATAACGCCAAAAACCATTTTTCCTGTATAAATTGGATCTAAAGGAATTTCATTTTCTTTATAAAAATTATTGATAAACTCAATTAACTCCTTTGTTACTTTGGCATATCCGCCAAAATGATAATTGGCATTCAGTTCCCAATTTTCCTTTTTTGCAAATTTACGAATATCTTTTTGTAAAAAATCACCTTTTAATGCTGAAAATCCAATAATTTTTTGATGAGAAAAAGAACTATTAATTATTCCTGATATGGTTCCTCCTGTTCCAACACAACAACAAATAAAATCATATTCCTTATCTGATGTTTGGATTATTTCTTCACAACCTTGAACCGCTAACTCATTGGTTCCTCCTTCTGGGATTAAATAAAAGTTACCATATTTAGCTAGGAGTATATCAATATTTTCTGTTTTGAATTGGTAGGCTTCTCTAGATATAAAATCGAAAGTCATTCCGCAATCTTGTGCAAATTTTAAAGTTGGATTATCATTTATTTTAGATGTTAATTCCTCTCCACGAATAATCCCAATAGTTTTAAATCCGTTTTCTTTTCCTGCAAAAGCTACAGCGGCAATATGATTGGAATAAGCACCACCAAAAGTTAATAAGGTATTTTGTCTTTCTTTTTTTGCTTGGAGTAAATTGTATTTTAATTTCCTGAATTTATTTCCAGATACAAAAGGATGAATTAAATCTTCCCTTCTAATAAAAAGTTCAATAGAAGTAGTTGGCAATTGAATTTTCTGGGTTATAATTTCCAAAATCAGTAATTTTTTTCAAAGTTAAACAACTGAAAATTGTATTCATAAAAAAAGGTATTCATTTTAGAATACCTTATTTATATCTAGATAAAAAAATTAATTATTCCCCTTAACAATTATCTTTTGAGACAAACTCTTATTATCTGTTGTTTGCAATTGTACAACATAAACGCCATCGCTTAAATTGGTAGTTGGAAAATGGTAAGTTGTATCAGTTCCTAAATTTAATTTAGCAAATATTTGTTTTCCTAAAATATCAAATATAGTTACCGATTTAATATCTAATGCATTCGGATTGGATATAGAAAGCAACTGATTTGGATTATTTTGAACAATTACAAAATTAGAACTTAAGTTTTCATCCACATTAAGTGTTGCATTTTTGAAAGTAATTTCAAAACGATTATTGTAAACACCAGGAGAAAGACTTATTTCATGGTATTGTCCTTTAATACTATAATACAAACCTGTTAAACCATCATACAAATATACTTTTTCAGAACCTGTAAAATTAATCATGTCAGAAACTTGTATTTTAAAAGTAGCCATACCATCGCCGTTGTTTTTAAAACCAATTGGGAATCTTTTGTTGATGTCAAAAGTAGTTATTGAATGAATGTATTCTTTATTATCTAAAACCAAATACATATCAATTGGTAAATTACTTTGTGTATTTGGTGATTTTGCATCCGCTCTATCAACTCCGTCAATAGATCCTGGTTTGAAACCAATGGCTATTTGTCTTATAGCACTTCCGTTTAAAGTACTATTGATTTTAATATGTGGTGGTGGCGCTTTGCTAATTGTGGTGTAATCTGTTCCGGCAACATTCAATATTTCACCATAAAAACCATATTCTGTAGGTTGACTATTAGTTGAATTACTGTTTCTTAGAAATATAGAAGCAGCTCCTTCTTTAACAAAAGCACGATGTGCATTTTTAAAAGTAGCTGTACTATTTGCAGCAACTCCAGTTTTACCCATTACCATAAATCCTTGACCAATTGGCGCAAATCTTCCGGCGATCGTTGGAGGAATATAGCCAGGTGGATTGGGCAACGTAAGCGGATTACCGCCTAAATCATAGTTTACTAATGTAGCTGCAGTGTATATGTAACCTACGCTAGCCCCAACATCAGCATCAGCAAAATTATAGGTTGCATACCCACCTGAATATGATGTTAGATTGTGAGACATTATTGTTGGGTCTTGTACCCAAAAATATGCTTTTCCGTCCAAATTCGGGTTGTCATCAAAAAATTTATTTAAATCCAATGCAGAAGGATAAGGATTTCCTGTTAATGTATATTTATCTCCTTCAACTACAATATTTATATTTCCATCATTTGGCTTACCTCTAAAGTCGTAGCGTTGTTTACTTCCAGGATTATTTGTTGCCTGAGTTTCATCAACAATAATTGTACTATCTGTACCACTAGTTCCTTTCATAGTAAAACCTTGCCCTGCTTCTATATTAGATGTGGCAGCAGATTGAACCCAAGCTGTATAACTGGTAGAAGGAGTAGGATATCTAAAAATCCAATAAGAAGCAATATTTAATGAAGAATTGTTAGTAGTTCCGTTATAACTTCCTGTTGTTGTAATTGCAGTAGAATTGATTTTTGTAGTTGGTCTATTTAACAATGATATTCCAAAAGGCTCATTTCCAATAGTAGAACTTGTAGCTAACCCTATAGGAGAACACCAATAATTGTAGGCGAAATTATGAACAGTTCCTTCTTGAAAAAGTGATAATTTTCCAGTTCCTGTATTAGTAGAGATCAAGGTAGTCCCTTGCAATAATTGTCCGTCTTTTCTTAAATAAAAATTACCTGGTGTATTATTTGAATCAATATCGCCTTGAATATTAAGCGCTCCTTTAACAAATACATAACTGCCTTTATTAAATATGTAACTATTGTCTTTCACAAATAATTGCGCACAAATTTCATTTGTAAAAACAAACAAAATCACAGTCGATAATAAATAGTTAAACTTTCTCATAATCATAGATTTAGGTAAGCAAAGTTATAAAAAAAATAAAACGACTCGCAATAAATGTTATATATTGTTAGATTAAAAACACTTGGTCGGGATTAAAAGTAATTTTACCGATATTTTAAATCTTTTTTCATTACAATCACTTTGCATTTCTCGGCTTTTTATAAGAAAAAGTATAAAATAAAATCATTTTTCTTACTAAAAAATAGTTCATTTTATTAAAAAAACTATACGAAAATTTAATTTTTTAAAATGCTGGTTTTTAATTAAAGCGTTTTATAAAAAAAAATCCTATAAATAAAAAATTGCCTTTCACTATTTTAGCTTTAACAAATAAAAATATTTTAATATTTGTAGGTATTTTATGTAAATATATGCGTATAATATGTATTTCATCGAATTTATTTGCTTTTAATCGGATTTGTATATACGTTTGACCTATATTTTTAGTATTATTTAACTATAACAAAAAAAGTGCTTTAAATTTTATTTTTTACAACATGAAAAAGCTTTATTGTATTTTGAATTTGATTAAAAAAAATCAATTAATCTCAAAGAAAACTTTTTTAATGATTTTGATTTTCTTCGGAGTTAATCTAACCTACTCACAATTTCCTGGGAATGATAATACCCCAGGTGTTGGTAAATCTTTTACTGTTCCTACTGGTGTAACCTCGGTTACTGCCAGTGCTTGGGGTGCAGGTGGTGGTGGTGGTGGAAGTAGCACTTCTGGCCAGGGAGGAAATGGTGGTGGTGGTGGTGGTGCAACCACAATCGTTATCAACGTAACTGGTGGAACAACCGTATTTACCTATACCGTTGGTATGGGTGGAACTGCGGGAGCTGCAACTGCTGGTACGGGTGGAAATGGTGGCCTATCATCAATAACTGCTGTAACGCCTGCTGTAGGAATGACTGCAAATGGAGGTACTGGCGGATTAGGAAATGCTGTTGCCCTTAATAATCCTACCAATAGTGGAGGTGGAACCGCTTCAGGCGGTACAACAAATGTTATTGGATTGAATGGAGTTCGAGGTGGTAGCAGTGGACAAGCTGGCGGAAACTCAGGTACTGTAGTTGGACTTTTTGGTACAGGCGGAGCTGAACGTACTGATAACGTTGGAAATCCAGGAGGTATTCCTGGTGGTGGTGGTGGAGGTGGTGAAGATAGTGGTTCTGATAGAGCAGGAGGAGTTGGTGGTGTAGGTCAAGTTAGGTTTCAATTTATTCGAGTTACCGGAATCACACCAAATCCTGTTTGTGTAGGTAGCACCATAACTATTACAGGCTCAAATTTTGCGTCTGGGGTTACAACAGTTTCCATAAATGGAACAGCATGTACTGGCGTGACATGGGTAAGTGCAACATCGATTACCGCAGTAGTGGCAACAAATACAACTTCTGGCAATGTATTAATTTCAAATCCAAACGGAACTAATAATTCAATATCAATAACAGTGAATGCACAACCTGCAAATCCTGCAAATCCAACAAGTAACAGTCCGCAATGTATCGCGACTGGTGTTACACTTACTCGAACAGGAACTCCTCCTGGTGGTGTAACTTGGTACTGGCAAACTATTCCGTTAGGAATTTCTACAACTTTTAGTGGCTCTACATATAATGTAACTACATCTGGAACCTATTATATAAGAGCACAAAATAATACAACAGGTTGTTGGAGTGCCGCTTCTGGTAGTTTAACCGTTGTAATTACTCCTGCAGTAAGCGCACCAATAAATCCTTCACCAGCAACTGCTAGTTCAGGAGTTTGTTTTGCTGGTGTTGGCGCTATAACAAGCATTTCATGGACAGCAACTGCTGGCGCAACTTCTTATGATGTGTATTTTGGAGCAGGAGGTTTACCTGGAACCGTTACAGCAAACGTAGCCACAAACTCTTATACAACAGGAGCTTTATCATCAAATACTAATTATCAATGGAGAGTGGTGGCAAGAAGCACTTGTGGAGCAGGACCAACTTCTGCAACATGGAATTTTACTACCAAAAGCACACAATGCTACTGTACACCAACTGGTTCTAACCCTGACGGAAATGGAATTACAAAAGTAGTATACAGTACCGTGAGTAATACAACTACAGGTAATCAGCAATATGTAGATTACAGTACTACACATATTGGAAATGCAATTCAAGGTTCTACCATGCCGGTTGCAGTAACAACAAGTACTGGCGACAAAGAGTACAACATATATATCAACGTTGATTGGAATAATGATGCAGATTTTAGTGATACTGGGGAACAAGTATTTACAGGAAAAGTGAAAAGCAATACCATTTATGGGGTCATAAACATCCCATTAACTGCAAGTGTTGGCTATCATACCATGCGAATTGGACTTGGTCAAAAAATGAAAGGCTCCGACAATGTACTACCAATTCCTTGTTATTCTGGCGCTGGTAAAATTGCTTATGAAGATTACACTATCAATGTTATGGCTGCAGCTGGTTGTTCTGGTGTGCCTACTGTGTTGACAAACCCTTCAAACGTGACAATTGCAAATAACGTGAATACATCATTTACTGGTAATTTTGGCAATGGTCCTACAAGTTATTATTGGGAAGTTAGTACCGATGGAGGAAGCAACTTTACTCCAATTACTAATGGAGGTGTTTATTCTAATGCTACAACAACAACTTTAAACCTAACTTCTGCTAATATGACAATGAATGGTTTTATTTATAGAATTACTGCAAGCAATGCTTGTGGAAGTCGCACCAATTCAACTATGGCAACATTGAGTTTTTCAACAGCTTATTGTGCACCAACTCATGCGTTTACAACACACTGGATTTCAAGGGTATTTTCAGATGGAAATTTGAAGGATACTTCTTATTCAGGATTACCAGCCATGTCAACAAACGGAATAGTCGATTACAAAAACATAGTAATTGGGCGTCAATCACCGGGAGGTGGATTAAATATTTCATTTGAATTAGGTTCTACCTCCGCAGGTCCATCAGCCAATAGATCACGTGTAGCTGCATGGGTAGATTGGAATGGAAATGGCCTTTTTGATGCTTCCGAAAAAATATATACTACTGCTACAAATGGAGTATTAGAAGCTACATTTGGAATAGTAGTACCCGATAATATTATGCCTGGAAATTATCGATTGCGAATAAGAACAAGTAATACTGGAGAAGTTACCGATCCTTGTGCAGCAACGGGTCTTGCCGGAGAAATTGAAGATTATACGATTTCCATTGTTTTAGATTGTGCCGCTACAATACTAAGCGTTACAGATGGACAAACTTGTGGTGTAAATAGTGCAGTTACTATTATAGCTCAAGGTTTAGGAGGAACAACCGAATACAGATGGTATACTACAGCAAAAGGAGGAACAGCAGAAGCTGTAACTACTACAGGTGAATACAGTCCCGTATTAGCCGCAACAAGAATATATTACGTTACTGCTTTTAATGGAAGTTGTGAATCGTTAGTTAGAGCGCGTGTAATAGCCAAAATTACTCCAGCCGCCAACATTATTTTCGATCCAGCCGAACCTAAAACCTGCGAAGAAGAAACCATTATAACCATTAGTGCAGCTAGTGATTTTACTGAAATGGAATTATTTTATGAAGATTTTGAAAGCGCAACTATTGGATTAACTGCTACAATGCCCTATTCTTATAACCCTGGTCCAGATTCACCATGGCAGGTAAAAAAGAGTACCTATCAACCAACTATGACAGACGCATGGAAACCAGCAACGAATTCTGGTGCTATTGATAATTTTTTTGGTTTTACAACTTCTGATTATTTTCAAGCAAAAATTCAAACTCAATATACCACAACATCATCATTTAACACTACCGATTTTGTTAGTCTTACTTTAGATTTTAGCATGTATTTTTCGCATTATGGCAGATCGGGCGAAGATTTTAGAGTACAAATTTCAGATGATGGTGCTACATGGAATGATTTAGCTATTTATACTTCTGACCAAGGGTATGCTTCACTATTTAAAACCATATCCATTAGTGTTCCAAACACCTATTTAGATAAAACAACTGTTTCACTTCGTTTTCAATACACTTCAGGTGATTTAGCTTGTCCTATGCCGAGTAGTTGTGGCTGGTCTGATGGTGTAGCGATTGATGATATCCGTTTTTATGGAATCAAAGAATTAAATACTACTTTTGTGTGGTCTAGTCCACCTGCAGTTCCTGTTTCAGGATTTCTCGATCAAGCTTGTACAATCCCATATACAGGAGAACTTTTATCTAAAATTTATTTAAAACCTACACTAACACAATTAGAAGCAACACAATTTCCTATCACAGTTATTGCTACTTTAGGTAATGGTTGTCCAATTACCCAAGTTATCAATGTAATTAACAATGCACGTGTTTGGAAAGGATTAGATTTAATTGATGCCACCACATGGAATGATGTGGATAACTGGAAGCCCGCTTCTGTTCCTACATTAGAGAGTTGTGTTATTGTGCCAACCAATACAATCGTTAAAGGAACTAATTTTCAAGGATATGCTAAAAATTTAGTTGTAAAATCGACAGGAAATTTAAATATCCAATCTGGAAATTCAGTTACTGTTAAAGAATGGGTAAGAGTAGATACTAATGGCATTTTTGAAATTGAAAATAATGGTAGTTTAGTACAAATTGACAACGTAGTTAGCAATAATAATACAGGCGAAATTCGTTACAAAAGAAATGCAAATGTGAGAAAATTTGATTACGTATATTTTTCTTCTCCTGTAGACGATTATGTTGTAAATAATATAACACAATTACCATTAGTTTCTGGACCAATATATAAGTGGAATCCAACAATTGCTAATCCAAATAACGGGCAAGGAAATTGGCAAGGTGCAAGTGGTGACGTTATGGTACCTGGAATGGGATATATAGTTAGAACTCCAGATAGTTTTCCTAACACCTTCTCTACTTGGTTTGGTTTATTTAAAGGAAAACCAAGAAATGGCATTATCACAATTCCGGTTTCTCGAGGTTCTGATCAAAATACAGCCCTTCATTATGGCTTAAATGGCACTGAAATTAATAACTTCAGTGACAACTGGAATTTAATAGGAAATCCCTATCCATCTTCTATTAGAGGTAGTCAATTTTTATTTGATAATCGTACAAAAATTGAAGGGAATTTAAGAATATGGACGCATGCTACTTTACCGTCGTCATCACAAGCACAACCATTTTACGGTTCGTATGGTTCTAATTATACACCTAATGATTATATTTCTTATAATTTTACAGGAACTAGTTGTTGCCCATTAGCGGATTCAGATATATTTGTTGGAGCTGGTCAAGGATTCTTTGTTCAAATGAAAGATGGCCCAGCAACTACTGATTTTGTGACTTTTAACAATACGACTAGAGGTGCTACTTTTGATAATAGTTATTTCTTTAGAGGTTCAAATCAATATACATCGGTAAATCCAGAAGAGGAATATATAGATGTGAATACTTTACAACGAAATAGAATTTGGTTGGATTTAGTTAATTCTGCAAATCAATCTAGTAGAATTCTTGTCGGAAATATACAAGGTGCTACAAATGAAAGAGATAGTTTTTATGATGCCAATGCTGAAATTAGCGGATCATTTACATTTTACTCTTTAATTGGTGTTGCAAAATTCTTTATTCAAGGAAGGGCTATGCAATTTGACATAACTGACCAAGTGCCTTTAGGAATTAAGGTGCCATCTGCAGGCACCTACTCTATCGCCATTGCAGCGGTTGATGGCTATTTTGTTGAAAAAAATATTTATGTTAAAGACCTGCTTTTAAATACGGTTCATGATTTAAAAGTAGCTCCTTATCAATTTACTTCTGCATCAGGTCAATTTGATAACCGTTTTAAAATTGTTTACCAAAATGCATCTTTAAGTAATGCTGATTTTAATTACGGAAGTACGGTTCAAGTAATTACTAATGAATCAATTGCTGTGCAATCTACTCAAGAACCTATAGATTCTATTGTAGTATATGATTTATTAGGAAGAACATTAGGCAATTACAATAAAGTCAATGCCAATGAATTTACAATAAACAACTTGTTGAAAAACAATGCTCCTTTGTTACTTCAAATTAAATTAGAAAACGGAGCTGTTGTAAATAAAAAAGTGATTTATTAAAAATTAAAAAACTGATAATTTAAAATCTGCTTCTTTTAAGAGCAGATTTATTTTGACTTATTTAAACGTTATTGTCGCTTTTTTAAATAGCTATATAAAACCATGTATTAATATTCTAATCGATTATTTTTCAATTATTTATACCTTTAATCCAAATATTATTATTGTTCTAATTAATATATTTTTATTTTTACAAAAAATTGCTAGTGAAATACATTTCAAATAATGCATTTCGTCGATTATTTATGCCGTTAAACGGGTATTTTTGAATTAATTTTATTCCTATTGTAATTTTACCGTCAAGTTTTATTTTAATCATTTTATAAATAATAATTTTAAAGATATAGAAAGTATTTCTCATAATAAATCTAAGAAATGATAAGAAAATTAAGCCAATCAAAATTATTTATTATTTCGTCACTATTAACCTATTTATTTATTACTAATGTTAATATTGCATACGGGGCAAATAGTACTACCTCTGAATTGGTTTCTAATACTATTTTACCTAAAACCCAATCTGCTTCATTAAGTCACAAAGACAGTACTCTTTTCAATACACTGCCACCAACAGTAGTTACTACTTTTCCTGCAGGATGTTACATTATTGACATGGGGCAACCAACGCAAACTGTTAACAACGGTTTAAAACCTTACGGATTGGTTTATGCACTTATTGCAGCCGGAATACCTGTTAATTGGGCCATTGAACCTACAAAAATAAAAGACGGAACTGATTTTATTGCCTCTTCTGCAGGTAATATAAATAAAGCTTACAAAGGAGGATCATTTATTATCAATACGGTTGCCTACCCTGATGCGATTGCTATCATTAATACATGGAAAACAAACAACGCAGGATTAATAGTTGATGGCCCAACTACTGCAAGCTTTAACGCTCCTATATACGCTACGTTAACCATTTGGCCAAGAGCTTTTTTGGATGCAGTTAATGATGTCTTAATTACACCTTACTATGCCAACGCTGGAATACCAACTAGTACATATACAATAAACGCAAACCCAACATTTCTTCCCCAATGCGGCAGTCAAATTGGTACTCAAGATGTATATATTTTACCTCATGCCGATCCACAATTATGGACGCGTTCTTGGATTGAATCTTTACAATATTTTATAAATAATGGAGGAGCTATGTGGGCAGGATGTCATGCGGTTAGCGCTATGGAAAGCATTAGCGGTTGTAATTTTTTGAGTTCAACTGGACTTGTATTATGGGAAAATCATATTGATTCATCACCTCCTTACACCTATACCAATTCTGTAAATCCCATAATGCAATTTATTGGAATATTAGATGATGCAACCACAAATGGATCAGAAGAAATTTATATTCCTACTACAACTTGGCGCAATACCACAACAGTTGCAGTATATGATGCAAACTATGTGAATACAGATCCAAATCCAGATGTATCTTATACTTTTCCAACAAATCCTGCAGCAGTTGTAGCCTATGGTCCAGCTTATGGTACAGCAGGTTTGGTAATGTATGAAGGCGGACATAGTATAAATAAGGATAACGTGACAGTAGCGCAAAATGTTGCCGCTCAAAGAGCCTTTTTTAATTTCCTATTAGTGGTTGGAACTCAACCTCCAAATAGCTTAGCACCTCCAAATATTGTCAATCAAACCACTACAACTTGTAGCAGTGTAGCTTTTAATTTTACACCTTCAGGAGCTGCTGCTAATTATAAATACACTTGGACAGCACCAACAGGGACAGGATTTACAGGCGGAACCGCGCAAATAGCCCCTCAAACTTCCATAACTCAGACACTAACGAATATAACATCTAATCCGGTAACAGCCATTTATACTGTTACCCCAAGAATTGGTGGGTGTATTGGCAATCCATTTACCCTTACAGTAACTGTTTATCCTGCTCCGACAACGATAACATTAACTTCTGGAGCAGGAACAAATATTGTAACTACCCCTATTGATGTGGCTATGGTTAATATAACTTATGCTACAACCAATGCAACCGGTGTAACATTTAGTGGTTTACCACCAGGAGTTACCGGAACATGGGCGTCCAACATTGTTACCATTAGTGGTACTCCAACCGCAGTAGGTATTTACAATTATACTGTGAGCGTAATGGGTCATAATACTTGTGGTGGAACTTCAGCTTCAGGAACTATAACAACCTATGTCTGCCCGACGTTTAGCTTATTGAGCACAACTACATCCAGTGTAAATGTTTGTTTAGGTTCTTCTTCCCTGGTAACATTAACTGCAAACCCTGCTAATCTTCCTGTTGGAAATTATTTAGTCTCCTATGAAATTCAGGGAGTAGCTCAAACCCCTGCTGTAATGATTGTCACAACTGCGGGAACCGGTTCATTTGTTTACACCGGATTTACAACCGTTGGGGTCAGAACCATAACAATAACAAATATTGCGTCCGGACTTTGTTCTTCACTAATTACAACAAATAATTTGGATACCGTTACTGTTGTTGCTGTATCGGCAGCTCCAACTGCCCTAGCAGGATCTGGTGCTACTTGTACCCAAATTACTGCCAATTGGACTGCTTTATCAGGAACCATTTATTATGAATTGGATGTTTCTACTTCAAATACATTTGCCTCTTTTGTAACGGGTTATAACGCCTTAAATGTTGGTTTAGTAACATCTTTTAACGTTACCGGTTTAACAATAGGAACAACCTACTATTATAGAGTGAGAGCATTCAACGGACTTTGCATCAGTAGTAATTCTGGAACAATAACGTATGCCACTGCAGCCGCGCCTACTGCACCTACTGGTTTAACAACTTTGGTAAATGCTTGTGACGAGCTAACTGTAGGTTGGAATGCTGTTTCAGGTGCTACAAGCTATGAAATTCAATGGTCTACTAACGCCTCAAATTTTGCAATTATCTTAGGGACAGTTACAGGAATTTCTTCTCTAACTTACACAATCACAGGATTAATTAGTGGAACTGCTTATAGATACAGAGTTCGTGCAGTAAATGGATGTAGCTCAAGTGCTTATACAACTAGTGGCAGTATAACTGCAGCTGGTTCGGTTCCTACAAGGCCAGCATCTATTACCCCTTCTGGAATTTTATGTAATCAATTTACAGTTACATGGCCAGCAGGAACTGGAGCAACTAGTTATGTTTTACAATGGGCAACAAACGTTGGATTTACAACTGGTTTCGGTTCCGTTTCCGGAATTACTGCACTAACCTATACTATAACAGGATTGACTCCATCAACAGGTTATTATATTAGAATATATTCTGAGAATGGTTGTGGGCTTAGCTCTGTCCGTAATGGGTCAGGAACACCAAATGCAACAACATTAGCTGCAGCTCCAGCGGCTCCAACTGGAGTAGCAACATCAGCTATTACCTGTACTCAATTCACTATGTCTTGGACCGCATCTGCAGGAGCGATAAGTTATACAGTAGAACGTGCATTAGATAGTGGTTTTACGACTGGTCTGGCAACTGTTACTGGAGTTTTGGCTTCACCATATACTTTTACAGGGTTAAACTCTGGAACCGTTTATTATTATAGAGTGAGAGCAGTAAGTTGTGGTTCTAGCGCAAATGCTACCGGCTCTCCAGCTTTTATAACAACTACAGCTACTTTACCAGCTACCCCAACCATTTCCACTTCTGGTTCTCTAACCTTTTGTGAAACTGATAGTGTAACGTTGGGTTCAAGTGCTGGTACAACCTATTTATGGTCAACAGGAGAAACAACACAATTTATATTCGTAACTACCCCAGGAAATTATACCGTACAAGTTACAAATGCAAGTGGTTGCCAAAGTGCTACATCCTTACCAACAACTGTTGTTGTTCAAGGATTACCAACGGCTTCGGCGGGAGGAAGTCAATCTATTTGTTCTAATGTAACTGCAACCGTAAGTGGTGCAGCCGCTACAAATGGAACCATAGCATGGACAGAAAACGGAGCCGGTTCGATTACTTCCGGTGCTACAACACTTACACCAACGTACACCCCAGCTGCAGGTGATGCTGGTAATACGGTTACCTTAACCATGACAGTAACTAGTAATAATACATGCGCACCACAAACACAAACAGCAACGTACTCTATTAATGTAACTGGAGCTCCTTCGCCTCCAACCGTTAGTACAATTACGCAGCC
>CALPIE020000008.1 GCA_943323545.2 Bifidobacterium breve
ACTTGTGGAATGACTCCTATTGCATATCCAATTACCAATTCTTTTACCGAATGTGCTTTCATATGAAGTCGAGATGAAGCAATTAATCCCGTTGCAAAAAAGGATAAGGCAATGAGATAAATTATATTCACTTGATTGTGCATGCTCATTCCAATACTAAAAAAGGTTAGTGCGCCAAATCCTATCATGTGAATACTAGTTTTTAGCTTAACAAACAAAAAAGCAAAAGCTAAAAAAGTGCTTATTAATCCACCTAGAAAGAAAAAAAACAATTCAGGGAATCTATCTTTGGTAACGCTTTCTGTAATTAAAACAATCGTTAAAATCATTTGCATTAACAATGGAATTTTTCTCTGATTTAAATCGGAAAGCATTATAGTATCTACTTTGCCAAAGGTTCTTAATAAATAAAAAAAGGACATCGGTAAGAAAAAAGTAATAATCAAAATTTGAAAAACCAATAGATAACATTGTGATTTTGTGAAATAAACAGCATCAATAAATAAATACAAGAGTGTTCCTAAAAGTGAAATGAAAATAGGATGAAAGAGATAGGAAAAAAAAGGAAGAATTTTTTTCAAAAGAGTATCATTAAAAAACAAATATAACGAATATGTATGTTATTTATTACTCAAATTCATTTAATCCGTACAAAAGTTCTTTCATTTTAGAACCGTTAATTTCGACAGGTTTGTATGCCTTATTGAATTTATCAATGGCAATATCAATATCCGATTTTAGTTTTTTATATTCGAGTGGAAGTTTGGTTTCGCATTGTTTTTCATTTTCATAACTGTTGAGAATGATTTTGAATTTTTCATAGAACTTTCCGCCAAGATCAATGAAATGGTTGTATTGACCAATAAATTGTATTAAACGATCAACAGGGAATTCCATGTTTACTATCATTTTTTGTAACATTGGACCTTGAATTGTTTTTTGTTTAGAAAGATAGTCATTCATTTTCAACGTTAAAGAATCCCAATCATCATTGGTTCTGCAATTGTCTAAAGTATTTGTATAGCCAATGGGTTTGGTGTATTCTTTAAATAATATTTCTATATCTTCTTTTATTTTTTCATTACTTTTTTGAAGAAAAGAGGTTTCAAAATAAATCGTATTCAAATCATTTTGCATTCGAAGTGTGAAATCTAAAATGCATTCGATATTGGTTAGTTCTTTTTCTTTTTCTTCTTTTGATAAATTTGACACCAATAAATTAGTAAACGTATTTACCACTGAAACCAGTGTGTTTGTCCCTAAAATGGCCGTTAAATCAAAGCCAACTTTTTTATCTTTTTTTGTAGCTACCAGTTCTTTTAATTTATCAAATTCGGGATACTGATTTGGATTTGCTATTTTATTGATTTCCGAAAATGTCCGCACACTCGAAAAATGGTGGTCTAAACTTAACGTTTTGTCGTATAGTATTCTAATGATTTGCAGGCCTTTTAAATATCGTATTTTTGAAATATCCGATTCGTTTTCTATTTTTAAAAGGACTAAACTTTCTTTTAGTAAGTCTTTTTCAATGAGTAGATTTAGCTTTTGTTCAGATGAATTTTCAATGCCAATTTTTTTATTGATGCATTGAATTTTATCGTTTATCACAACCCATTTAGTTAGATATAGTTTGTGGATATTTGCAATTTCATTGAGCATTTCATTCCACATGTCATTCGGATCTTTTGAATCAGAAATGCTTCCAAAAGAACAATATGATAGTAACAGAATACAAGGTAAAAGGTATTTTATTGTTCCCATAATTTTAAGGTGATTTTAATTGTTTCGTTTGAAACCAATAAAGGATATTTCCCTTTTTTTATGGTGTTGTATTTTGGTTCGATGCCAAGTAAAAGCAATGATTGTGGGTCGATTGTAACATCTTCTTCTTGAACAAAATCAATGGTTTGTGAAGCCGTTATTTTTGATAAAGTCGTATTGAGCAAACTTTTTTGTTCTTCTTCAGAAAGTAAGGTATTATGGAATTCTAAAACTACAGTTGTTTCATCTATTTTGAATGCTGATATTTTGTTTTCTTGATTTATTTTTTTTGCATCTGATGATATAGAAACACTGCACAAACCCAAGCCGCCATTGCAACTTCGGCCGCGAATTTCGGCGTTAATTTTTAGTTCGTTTTGGGCAATAGAAAGTAGGGGCAACACGATGAGCGTTGCGGCGTATAAAATGTTTTTCATGGTTTGTTATTTTGTTTTTGCTGGAATAATTTCAAGGTTTAAAGTATCCCAATTAATAGTTCTATTAAGTAAATCTTGCATTTCACAGATGTTTCCGGAAGTTACTTTTTTTGAGTTAACAGCGATAATTTCATCTTCTATATTGAAATCTGAATTTGTATTGCTGTTTTTTAATGCAACTAGTAATTTTTCATTAACAGCACACGAATAAAGATGATTCTTGTATTTGATTTCAGTTTCAATTTTGTTTTTATTTTTCTTATAAAACAACTTTTTATTTTTGTAATCTATTATCCAATCAAATCCTTTAATAAATCCTATTCCAATATTTTGAGATTTAACGGTTGATGAAAAATTCATATTAGAATTAATTAGTGTATTTCCAATTTTAATTGGCATATCAGCGTAAATAATTTCACTTCCTTTTGTCACACTACTTATGGATTTAAAAAAGCTCCCTTCAAAATTTGAAAATTTATTACTACCAAACTTAATTTTTTTAGAGTATGGTATAACAATGTTAGCTGTAAATCCGGTATCTAACATGAATTTATATTCTTTGTTTTCAATTTCTAAAAAAATGTAGATTATTGAATTCTTAAATTCACATTTTAATTCTTGAAAACCATTTTTACTTATGATTGCATTTTTTTCATCTTCCTCAATATTTGAAAGTTTATTTGAACTAAAATTCATATAAATCGAAAACTTGCTACTCAAAACATTGAATAAACCTATTATTCCTTTAACAGACGAATTATCACATTTGGTTTGAGGGTGATTTAAATAAATCATAACCATATTCTCACTTTCAAATAAGTTTGTTTTTATATTAGTAGTAAAGGTTCTGTTTTTTACTTTTTTGCCATCGGCTCCTTTAACACTACCTAAATAACCAAAATCTTTATTTGCAAAAGAGGTAATTATTGTTGAATCGATTATAGCACTTACATTTGCGCCCGTATCAAAAATAAATAAGTTAGGATTACCATCTATTATCACTTCAATTTTTGGAATACCATTTTCAAATACTATGGGTTGATTTCCTTTTTTATCAATAATGATTTCATTAGCACTTTGCTTTAATGTTTTACATCCAACTAAAAGTAAGATTAGAAAGAAAAAAAATATTCTGTTTTTCATATGCTTTGAATTTAATGCCAAGTGATTTTTTTGAAATCACTTGGCATTATTGATTTAAATTAAGGATTAATTATTTGAATAAAAGCAAGAATAAGATCTGCTGCTCTTTTTAACCAACACCAAAAATTACATCTAGGCTCCTCAGACACTCTCATTAATTCACCTCCCTCATTTGCTACTTGGTATAGTATTGAATTATCAGAATTCATTATATCACATGTGGATGTCCCATTTGTGGCATAACCATGTATTTTTGTTAACAGTAAACTTTGACTTCTTGTAGGGTCAAAATCACCTGTTGTTTTTGTCCAATCAGGGAGTGACATTTTATTTGCTCCTGTTGATTTGGCATATTCTACTAAAAGAACCATTTGCGAACTAATAATTTTGTTTTGTGATGGAGTTAATTTTTGTGCATTTCCAGTAACTGAAAATAAAACGGTGGCGATTAAGCCGAATAATAATTTTTTCATAAATTTGTATATAATTTTTAATTATTTGCAGTCTTACTATGTCGTCGAAAACATAAAAAAGTAAGGCTGCTTTTTTTTTGGTTAGTTTGATCTTACAATTTGTTACTAAACCAACACACAAAAAAGTAACAAAGTGTTTCTATACATTCTTCTTACAAAAAACTAGAAAAGCATTTTTTGTTTCGTGTCACTTTAAGATGGCAAGTCTCATTTTGTAGCCAGCATTAATTTTACCTAATTTTTTATTTGTTATAGTGTAAAAGTAAAAAGGCAATTTGGATAAAAATTACAGTTTTTCTGTATATTTTAGAAAAGGTACTTCTGAGACAAAAAAATGTTGAAGAATTGTTTGGGCTTTTAGAACTCCTAATTTATAAAAGACAAAACCTAACTAACCCCGATAGAGGAATCTTTTCTTTTTGGGCGAGAGACGAAAGCGTGACAAGACTGAAGCGAACTGACGAAGTAATTGGGAAACCAAAAAAGTGTAAGCGATTCGTTTCGAAAAAATAATAGAGCGTTTTTGTCATTTTAAATGACAAAGTTTTAAAAATTACATCTTCTTCCGCATCCTCGCCACAGGAATGTCAAGTTGTTCTCTGTACTTAGCAATAGTTCGTCTAGCAATTGGATACCCTTTTTCTTTCAAAATTTCGGCTAATTGATCGTCGGGAAGTGGTTTGTGTTTGTCTTCTTCGGCAATGACATCTTGCAGTATTTTTTTGATTTCGAGTGTCGAAACATCTTCTCCTTGATCGTTTTTCATCGACTCTGAGAAGAACTCTTTTATCAATTTAGTGCCATAAGGTGTGTCGACATATTTGCTGTTCGCCACACGTGAAATCGTCGAAATATCCAAACCAACCATATCGGCAATGTCTTTCAAAATCATTGGTCGCATGCTGGTTTCCTCTCCGTCAAGGAAAAATTCCTGCTGAAAATGCATTATCGCATTCATCGTCACAAACAGCGTTTCTTGTCGTTGTTTTATTGCATCAATAAACCATTTGGCAGAATCTAATTTTTGTTTGATGAATTGCACTGCGTCTTTCTGCGAATTCGTTTTGTCTTTTGAAACCTTATAGGTTTGTAACATATCTTGGTAATCTCTTGACACATGAAGCGATGGAGCATTTCTCCCGTTGAGCGTTAGTTCTAATTCGCCATCGATAATTCGGATGGCAAAATCGGGAATGATTTGCTCGGTAATTTTATTGTTTCCGGTAAATGCGCCTCCTGGTTTTGGATTGAGCTTTTCTATTTCTTCAATGGTTTTTTTGAGCTGCTCTTGTGAAACACCATATTTTTGAAGTAATTTATCGTAATGTTTTTTAGAAAAAGCATCAAATTGATTTTCGAGAATATTGATGGCTAATTCGACATATTCGGTTGGTGTTTTGTGTTTGAGTTGCAGCAATAAACATTCTTGTAAATCACGAGCACCAACGCCAGCAGGTTCTAATTCGTGGACAATATGCAAAACTTTTTCTACTGTTTTCTCATCGGTATAAATGCCTTGTGTAAACGCCAAATCGTCAACAATTTCCAGAACTGTTCTTCGGATGTAACCCATATCATCAATACTGCCAACTAGGAATTCGGCAATAACGCGTTGCTCCTCATTTAAAATGAAAGTATTTAACTGATTAATTAAATCTTGGTGAAAACTAATTGGTGCTGATAATGGCGATTCTCTTTGTTCATCGTCATCACTATAATTATTGGTTTTGGTTTTATAATCGGGCGTTTCGTCGTTGCTTAAATATTCGTCGATGTTGATGTCTTCTGCTTCAATGTTATCGCTTCCTTCATAATCATCGTATTCTTCATTGTTGTCGAATTCGTCTTTTTCGTAGATTTCTTCATCTTCTTCTTTTCCAGTTTCTAACGCCGGATTTTCATTCATTTCTTCCAACAAACGTTGTTCAAACGCTTGCGTAGGCAACTGAATTAACTTCATCAACTGAATTTGTTGTGGAGATAATTTTTGCGATAGTTTGAACTGTAAGTTTTGCTTAAGCATTTTACGTTGATAGTTTATGAGTTTAAGAGTTTAAGAGTTTAGAAAGAAGTAGTGACTAAACTTCTAAACTCTTACACTTTTAAACTTTTTAAAATTCTGCATTTTGTGGTGTTCTTGGAAACGGAATTACGTCTCTAATATTGCTCATTCCGGTTACAAAAAGCACTAGTCTTTCAAAACCCAATCCGAAACCAGAGTGTACTGCAGTTCCAAATCGGCGTGTGTCTAAATACCACCAAAGTTCTTCTTCATCAATCCCGAGTGCTTTCATTTTCTCTACTAAAACATCGTGACGTTCTTCCCTTTGTGATCCACCAACGATTTCTCCAATTCCAGGAAATAGGATATCCATGGCGCGAACGGTTTTGCCATCTTCATTCAAACGCATGTAAAACGCTTTGATGTTGGCTGGATAATCAAACAGAATTACGGGACATTTAAAATGTTTTTCTACTAAATAACGTTCGTGTTCACTTTGTAAATCTGCGCCCCATTCTTCAATAATATAATTAAATTTTTTATTTTTATTGGGTTTTGAATTTCTAAGAATATCGATAGCTTCGGAATAGGAAACACGTTTAAAATTGTTTTCTAAAACGAAATTTAATTTATCAAGTAAATTCATTTCGCTTCGTTCGGCTTGGGGTTTTACTTTTTCTTCTTCGATTAAACGGCTTTCTAAAAACTTCAAATCATCTTGGCATTTTTCCATCGTATATTTAATTACGTATTGGATAAAATCTTCTGCCAAATCCATATTGTCATTCAAATCATTGAAAGCTACTTCGGGTTCAATCATCCAAAATTCGGCTAAGTGACGTGAAGTGTTTGAGTTTTCGGCACGAAATGTTGGACCGAATGTATATACTTGACCCAATGCCATAGCAAAAGTTTCTGCTTCTAATTGTCCGGATACGGTAAGGTTGGTTTCTTTTCCGAAGAAATCTTCTTTGTAGTTTATTTTTCCGTCTTCCGTTCTTGGTGTATTATCAAAAGGTAGGGAGGTTACTTTGAACATTTCGCCAGCACCTTCTGCATCAGAGCCAGTTATAATTGGCGTATTAACATATACAAAACCTCTTTCCTGAAAGTAATTATGAACTGCAAAAGACAATACTGAACGTACTCTCATAATGGCTCCGAAAGCATTCGTTCTCACACGTAAATGCGCATTTTCACGCAAGAATTCTAACGAGTGTTTCTTGGGTTGCATAGGAAACTTTTCAGCATCCGAATCACCTAGAATTTCTAAAGAGTTAACTTGAATTTCATATTTTTGTCCGGCGCCTTGACTTTCTACTAAAGCACCAGTTACTGAAATTGCAGCACCTGTAGTTATTCTTTTTAATGTTTCTTCTGAAGTGTTCTCAAAATCTACAACACATTGGATGTTATTAATAGTCGAACCATCGTTCAATGCGATAAATTGATTATTTCTAAAAGTTCTTACCCAACCTTTTGCATTTACTTCTTCAATTGTTTTGGTACTAATTAGTAAGTCTTTAACTTTTGTTTGTTTCATTGTGATAAATTTTATTCTTAATCTTTCCCGATATTATAAATTTTTCTTTTGGTTTTTATTATAAAAAAGGGACAAGTATATTTATTTTTCATCCTTTTGTTCTACTTCCGATTCTTGATTTCGAAAAATATTTAGTGCAGGTTCTTCCAAAATGTCGCTTTTACCACTCCATTTTTCAACAGTTAATACCAATGCAGGTAATACGAGTAAATTGGCAAACATGGCAAATGTTAGCGTACAGGAAATTAATCCGCCAAGAGCGATGGTTCCGCCAAAACTAGAAAGCGTGAAAATCGCAAATCCAAAAATTAATACAATGGAAGTGTAAAATGTACTTATCCCAGTTTCGTGTAAAGCACTGACTACCGATTTTTTAATTTTTCCGTTGTTCTGAATTAAATCGTAACGGTATTTTGCCATGAACTGGATGGCGTTGTCGACTGAGATTCCGAAAGCAATACTAAAAACCAATATGGTTGATGGTTTTAATGGAATTCCGAAATACCCCATTAATCCAGAAGTGATACACAATGGTAAAATATTGGTTACAACAGAAGCAAAAATCATTTTAAATGAACGGAACATATATGCCATTAATCCAGCGATTAAAAGGATGGCAAATATTAAAGATTCTATAAGGTTTTCTACCAAATAAGTTGTTCCTTTTTGAAAGACCAATGCTTTTCCGGTAAGGGTAACTTCATAGCGATCATTTGGAAAAATAGCATTAATTTTTTTACGCAATTTGCCTTCTAGTATAGCCATTTCATTGGTCCCGATGTCTTTCATAAAAGTGGTAATTCGAGCATATTGACCAGTAGAATCAACATAACTTTTCATCAAATTTTCTTTAGAATTTTTTGTTGCGTTTTTTGCATATCCTAAAATGAAAGCTTGTTCTTGCGAGGTTGGTAATTCGTAATATTCAGGATTTCCGTTGTAGTATGCTTGTTTGGAATATTTTACCAAATTAACAATAGAAACTGGTTTGGAAAGCTCTGGAATAGTTTCGATTGTTTTTTGCAGCTCCTCCATTTTTCTAATAGTGGATGCTTTCATAACTCCTTTTTTTCTTTTGGTGTTAATCATTATTTCTAGTGGCATCACACCATTGAATTCTTTTTCAAAAAACAGAATGTCTTTAAAAAAAGAAGCGCTTTTAGGCATTTCGCTTATTAAACTTCCAGATACTTTTATCTGTGAAACACCAATTAAGCTAAACACTAATAACAATCCGTAAATGACATAAATGGTTTTTCGTTTGTATTTCACTAAATTCTCGACCCAATTTATAAATGCAGAAAGGTAATTTTTTGTTAAATGACTTAAGTGTTTTTCTTTTGGCAAAGGCATAAAACTATACACTATTGGTACAACAAGAAGCGTTAATAAATAAACAATAATAACGTTTATAGAGGTTACCAAACCAAATTCAAACAGTAAATCATTACCAGTAATCATAAAGGTGGCAAAACCAATTGCAGTAGTTACATTGGTCATTAAAGTGGAAACACCAATTTTAGAAATCACACGTTGCAAAGCTTTCGCTTGATTATGGTGTGTTTTTATTTCTTGTTGGTATTTATTGATAAGAAAAATACAATTCGTAATTCCGATAACGATAATTAAAGGCGGAATAATGGCCGTAAGAATAGTTATTTTATAATGAAACATACCCAACGTTCCGAAAGACCACATCACTCCAAATAGCAAAATACAAATGGAAATAAAGGTGGCTCTATAAGAACGGAAGAATAAAAAGAAAATCAATGAAGTAATAAATAAAGCGGCTCCAATAAAGAGTCCGATTTCTCCTTTCATGTTCTCGGTATTTATCGTTCGGATATAAGGCATCCCCGAAACTTTTAAATCGATTCCGGTTGTTTTTTCAAACTGATTGACTTCGGGAACTAAAACATTTAAAATGAATTCTTTTCTAATTGGGGTGTTAACTATTTTTTTATTGATGTATAAAGCTGCACGAATACTTCCTGATTTTTTATTAAAAAGCAACCCTTCATAAAAAGGCAAATCATTAAAGAGTTCACTTTTTATTTCTGTTAAATAAGCTTGATTTTGAGTTCTAGATTGATTTATTAAAGGGACCAATTCAAATTTTTGAGCAATGGTATCTTTTTGTAATTTTTTTAAATCGTTTACCGAAACAACCAATTCTATTTCTTTAAGCGATTTTAAATTGGTCATTAATTTATTCCAAGCAACATAAGCTTTTGGAGTGAAAAAAGCATCGTCTTTAACACCAATAACCACTAAGTTACCTTCTTCGCCAAAGGTGTTTAAGAATTGCGTATATTGTTTATTCGCAATGTGATTTTTTGGTAATAAATTGGCTTCATTATAGGTCATTCCTACATTTCGCCATTGAAAAGCAAGAAAAATGGTAATACATGTAATGAGCACTAGTATCGTAATTCTATTACGAAGAATAACTCCTGCAACTAATTCCCAAAAACCTACCTTTAGTTTCTTTTTCATCTGACATTTAAAACGGTTGCAAAGGTAAACAAAACCTATTAATTCCAAAGGTCTTACACTAAAATTTTTGATAAAACAAGTATATATTTTACAAATTATTTTAATATTAAATTCTCAAAAAAAATTATTATAAATAGTTTTGTTTTCTCATATTTGTATCAGCTATAAAAAGCAATTTATATTGGATGAAGAATTTTAAAAATGCCATTTTCTATATTTTCGTTACAGGAGGTTTTATAGCCTTAATGTATTGGATAGTTGCAAAAGGGAAATCATTAGAAATTGGCAGAAACATTGTAAATCAAGTTACTAAAGATTCTTTATTAGAACAATTTTTAACTTCCCTAAAACATAATTTACAACATCCATTAGCGATACTTTTATTACAAATAATTACCATAATTATTGTTGCGCGATTTTTTGGATGGATTTTCAGAAAGATTGGACAACCAACTGTTATCGGTGAAATAATTGCAGGTATCTTTCTTGGACCATCTTTAGTTGGAATGTATTTTCCAGAATATTCCACAATGTTGTTTCCTGCGGAATCTTTAGGTAATTTGCAATTTTTAAGTCAGATAGGATTAATTCTATTTATGTATGTTATTGGAATGGAGTTGGACTTGAAAGTGCTTAAAAATAAAGCCAATGAAGCGGTTGTTATAAGTCACGCAAGTATTGTTATTCCGTTTGCTTTAGGTATCGCATTATCTT
The DNA here is from genome assembly GCA_943323545.2 of Bifidobacterium breve. Taxonomy (GTDB): domain Bacteria; phylum Bacteroidota; class Bacteroidia; order Flavobacteriales; family Flavobacteriaceae; genus Flavobacterium. The sequence continues at coordinate 10,573 of CALPIE020000008.1, forward strand.
ATTTTATTTACCATCAATTTGCTCCAAAAGGGGTTGATTTTTTGTCATTTAGTTTGTTTATGGGAATTGCCATGAGTATAACTGCATTTCCTGTTTTAGCTCGAATTGTTCAAGAGCGAGGCATTCACAAAACCCGATTGGGAACTATTGTAATAACCTGCGCCGCTGCCGATGATATTACTGCTTGGTGTATTCTTGCTGCAGTTATTGCTATTGTAAAAGCGGGAACTTTTGCGAGTTCACTTTACATTATGGCGATGGCTTTGACATATGTTTTAGCGATGTTGTTTTTGGTTAAACCGTTCTTAAAAAAAATAGGAGACTTGTATGCAGAAAGAGAGAATTTAAGCAAACCAGTTGTTGCTATTTTCTTATTGACTTTAATTATTTCCTCTTATTTAACAGAAATTATAGGCATCCATGCTTTATTTGGAGCATTTATGACAGGGGCTATTATGCCAGATATCGCAAAAATTAGAAACATTTTTATTGAAAAAGTAGAAGACGTAGCGGTAATTCTTTTATTGCCTTTATTCTTTGTTTTTACGGGATTACGTACAGAAATCGGATTGATAAACGATAGTTATTTATGGAAAATAACAGGATTGATCATTTTGGTTGCTGTAATTGGTAAATTTTTAGGAAGTGCATTAGCTGCTCGATTTGTCGGGCAAAATTGGCGAGATAGTTTAACTATTGGTGCTTTAATGAACACTCGCGGATTGATGGAGTTGGTCGTACTGAATATTGGATATGAACTTGGCGTTTTATCACCAAAAATATTCACGATGATGGTGATCATGGCCTTAGTAACCACTTTTATGACAGGCCCAGCACTAGATATAATTAATTATTTATTCAAATCAAAAGATTTGGTCTTGCCAGCAGAATTGATAGCATCAAAATTTAAAATATTAATTTCCTTTGGGAACAATGAAAAAGGGAGATCATTATTACGTTTGGCTAATAGTTTTGTTAAAAAACAAAACGAAAACACCAATATAACAGCAATGCATCTTATCATTAGTGATGAAATGCATGCTTATAATATGGAAGAATATGAAAAGGAAACTTTTGAACCTATACAAGAAGAATCAAAACTTTTAAATCAAGAAATAACTTCCATTTTTAAAGCAGCTGTTGATATTGAATCAGACATAGCTGATATTGCTTCACGAGGCGATTACGATTTAGTTCTTGTAGGATTAGGAAAATCAATTTTTGAAGGATCGCTATTAGGTAAAGTACTAGGATTTACTACTCGAATAATTAATCCAGATAGATTATTAGACAAGTTTACCGGAAAAGAAGGGCTTTTTGAAAATTCTCCTTTTGATGATAGAACACGATTGATAATTTCTAAATGTAAAAAACCATTAGGAATTTTGGTTGATAAAGATTTACATAAAGTGAATGAAATCTTTTTGCCAGTTTTTGGAAAAGAAGGTCTTTTTCTAATTAATTATGCTCAAAAACTGATTTACAATAACAATTCAAAAATTACGCTTGTCGACATCAATAATCGTAGAACAAAAAGTAAAACTTTTGAAGATACTTTTTCTTCGTTTTTAAATACCTATTCAGAAAACGTAACGCTAATTAGTGAAAAAGATATTAATACCGAATTTTTAGCACAACAAGATTTGATGATAGTAAGTTTGGAAAGTTGGAAAAAATTAGTTGATAAGCCTTCCGAATGGCTTAGTAAAGTGCCATCAACATTAATAATTAAACCTTAATTTTCAGCCGAAATTAAATTCCTAAATCGATTACATAAGATATTTTTAAAGCTAAATTATCTTCAAATTGAGGCAACATGTTTGGGCCATATCTAAAGAAAAAAGTAAGTCCAAGACCTTTATAAATTTGACTAGCTTCAATACCGCTTTCTATAAATCCTTTTTCAAGTGTTTTGTAAATAAATCCGATATGTTGTTCGGGTTTGTCCATATTTCCCCATGCTAAACGAGTAACCACAGAAAATTCAGGCTTTACCTTATAGGCAATTTTTACCTTATTAAAAGTATGTCGTGTTTGAAATGATATATAGTTATTAGAGAAAAACTCATTAAAATACATGGTTTCAAAACTGTTTTTTCCTGCAAAAGTTATTCTTTGAATTAAGGTTTCTCTATTCAAATTATTAGGAGCAATACTTTATAAATGGGTTATTGGGATATCACCACTAGCTATTCCGGCTTGTAAAACAAACGAAGTATTTTGTCCTGATAAATAAGGTATATCTTGTGCTATTTTGAAATCTAGTTTTGAAAAGCCAAAATCATTTCCTAAAAATTTTGGAATTGATTTGGTGTATTGAAATGAAAATTTCGGAAACCTTTTTTCAATTTCAATTCTTCCTGATTCTGTTTGCATATAACCACTAAAAGGATTCCATTGCAATGAGAATTGTGCAGTTGTCATATTAAAACTAGAATAAAGTAAATTATTTGTAAAAAAAGTATAATCAAAAAGCGGATTTATTTCACTCCTTGAAAATCCAAAATAGGCATCTGCTTTAGGAATTATTTTACTTTCAATAAAAGTTGAAAATGATTTGTAATTATAAAAAGTTGAAATGTTTATTGGTCTTGGGTCATATATTTTAAACCTTTTTTGTTGTGAAGCAAATTGAATTTGTCCAATTTCAGACAAATCATCTGTATAAGAAATACTAAACCATGAATTTGTTTTTTTATCAAGTGCATAAGAAGGTGTAATCCCATATTTAAATAGATTGTCCTTTAAACCATATGCTCCAAAAAAACCAATTTTGTATTTTGTTGATAATTTAGAATTGGTTGTGCCACCAATACCAAAACGAAATCCCTCAAAATTGTTATATTTTACGATGCTTCTTAAGTCAATATCAATAAATTTAAAAGGAATATAGCCATTGATTATTTTCTTTCCAAAAAGTAGCTTTTGTTCAAAGTTTTCAGCTTTTGATATACTGTCTAGTCTTTCATAAGTAGGAATTTTTCGAATGTCTAGTGAGTCTTTACTATAGGGTTTCCAATAAGATTCTGATTTATTCATTATATCATCTCTGACTTCAATTTTTATTTTAGGATCTTTAAAAGCAACCGATTTATTAATTTCAATATCATACGGAATCGATTCAATTTTAATATATGTTTGATCCGAAGCGTCTACTTTTAATCGTTCTTTTGAATTTGAATTAAACTTAATGGTGCCACCTAATATTTTAATATCTTCAGAATTATTTCCCTTTACAACCATAAAACTTCTTTTTTCAGGAAACCAAATGTTGTGTTCATTTAAAAATTTAAAAGTAAAAGTTGCATTGATATTAACTACGCCATAAATTCTATAAAATGCTTTAGCAATGGCATATGTTTCGGCATCAATATACAATAAGCCTCTAATGCGATTCGATTTAATTTTCTTAGGTTGAAAATACACGCTATAAACCGTTCGATTTTGAATTTTCATGGTATCGATAAGTTTAAAAACATACATTTCTTTTCCCACTTTTGAAAGTGGATTTATTATTGGAATTTCAATAATATCTAAAGGATTATCATATACAGAATACGAAAGGAGTTTTAAACCGAGATAATCGTATACCAGTTGTTTAAGTCCAGACATTCTAGTAGCAAGTATCGTTTCTTTTGTTCCAGTTGTATTGTGTTGAAGTAAGCTAACTTTTTCAATTTGATATAAATGTTGTTTTTCGATGAACTTTTTATAACGGTAATTTGAAGAATCAAGTTTTATTTTTCTTACACCAAAAATATTTTTTTTAATTATGGTATCTATTTTACTCGTAATAGAATCGGGATTAGCAGAAACTAATAAGTATTCATAATTTTTATATTGAAAGGAGGAAAGTGCTTTTTCAGGTTGGTTTTTTTGTTTGTTATCGAGAACTTTATTAATAATAATTTGCACTTGATTTTCAGAATATATTTCTTGGGCTTTTTGCGACTCATTTGAAATCATCTTTATCAACAAAAAAGTGGTGTTATTTGATAAATAATAATTTTTATCATAATAGCCTTTATAGTAAAAAAGTATAGGTTTTTTATCATTTATAATTTCTAAAGAAAATTTCCCTTCCCAATCAGAAGTGTAGGTGTTGTTGTTGTATGAAATTTTAGCGAATGCAATTGGAACCGTGGTGTCAAAATCGATGATTTGACCTTGCATTATTTTTTGAGAAAAAGTAAGACTACAATAAATAAGAAAGGGAATAATCCAAAAGTTTCGCATAGAAGTTTTTATATTATCATTACAAAAATAGGTATAAAAAAAACCGACTTGTAATGCTTTTCAAAAAAAACATTTGTAAGTCGGTTTTTAATATACATTTTATATCTTTTTTTACACTTTCATTATTTCAACTTCTTTATGCATTAAATGTTCTTCCGCTTTTTTAATAAAGGAATCAGTTAGTTTTTGAATGTCATCTTCCGCTTTTTTACATAAATCTTCTGAAGTTCCTTCTTTTTCTAATTTTTTTATTTCAGTATTGGCTTCTTTACGTGCATTTCTAATTCCGATTTTTGCATCTTCGGTTTCTGATTTGGCTTGTTTTACAAGGTCACGACGTCTTTCTTCAGTTAATGGAGGAACATTAATAATTATATTTTCACCATTATTCATAGGATTAAAGCCAAGATTTGCTATCATTATTGCTTTTTCAATAGGATGAAGCATACTTTTTTCATAAGGCTGAACAGTAATAGTTCGTGCATCTGGAACGTTTACATTGGCAATTTGAGATAATGGTGTTTGTGATCCATAATAATCTACAAAAACACTTCCTAACATTTGTGGAGATGCTTTTCCGGCACGAATGTTTAAAAAAGATTTCTCCAAGTGAGCTACAGAACCATTCATTGATTCTTTTGTGCTTTCTATAATAAATTCAATTTCTTCCATTTTTATTTTGATATTTTGATATTTTGATTTTTCGAACAATCGAATAATCCAACAATCGAATAATCGTCTATATATTAACTACAGTTCCAATATTTTTTCCTTCACAAATTTTTAATAAATTACCTTTTTTGTTCATATCAAAAACTACAATTGGTAATTTGTTTTCTTGGCTTAAAGTAAAAGCAGTAGTATCCATTACGTTTAAACCTTTTTTAAGAACGTCTTCAAAAGAGATAAAATCAAATTTCACTGCAGATGTATCTTTTTCAGGGTCTGTATTGTAAATTCCATCTACACGTGTTCCTTTTAAAATTACATCGGCATGTACTTCTACTCCACGTAAAACAGCAGCTGTGTCTGTTGTAAAATATGGATTTCCAGTTCCCGCTCCAAATATAACAATTCTTCCTTTTTCTAAATGACGAACCGCCCTTCTTTTTATGTAAGGCTCTGCAATAGCTTCAATTTTCAAAGCTGTTTGCAAACGAGTAAGCATTCCTTTTTCTTCTAATGCGCCCTGCAATGCCATGCCATTAATTACTGTAGCTAACATTCCCATATAATCTCCTTGAACTCTATCCATTCCGTTACTTGCTCCAGCAACTCCTCTAAAAATATTTCCGCCTCCAATCACAATGGCAATTTCAACGCCTTTATCATGTATTTGTTTGATTTCATCAGCATATTCTGATAATCGTTGAGGGTCAATTCCGTATTGTCTGTCGCCCATTAAGGCTTCACCACTTAGTTTTAGAAGAATTCTTTTGTACTTCATTCCCATATGATTTATTATTTGGAGATTCGATTTTTCACTTGCAAATATAAACATTATCTTATTTTATTTGTACTGAAAAAAAATGTTATATGACAATTAGTACTTTATATTTTTTTGGTTTAGTAACTTTGCATTTTAATTATAAAAAATGAAAGAAATACTTCAAAAAAGTTGTGAAGAAGCTTATACTTATTCCGACTACCATAAATTAGTAACAAGTTTATTACAAAACGGCAAAGTAACAGGACACGATCAATCATTAGATTTAGTACATTATACTGAATTAAACGAAGCGAGAATGCATCGATTAGATAAAACAATTCAAGTTACAGATGAAGTAAAACATTTTTTAGAAAGTATAAATAAAGAATACCTATGGTTGGTTATTTCTGAAGGATGGTGTGGTGATGCTGCTCAGATTTTACCTGTAATTAATAAAATGTCTTTAATTTCAAATAAGATAGAATTTAAAATTGTACTTCGTGATGACAATGACGAATTGATGCATTTATTTTTGACTAATGGAACCAAGTCAATTCCTATATTAATTGTAATTAACAAACAAACGAATGATGTAATTGGTCATTTTGGACCAAGACCTACAGGGGCAAAACAACTTATATTAGATTATAAAGCGGAACACGGAATTGTAGATGAACAAGCAAAAATTAATTTACAAAAATGGTATTTAAACGATAAAGGAATAAGTATTCAAAAAGAAATTATGGCTTTGATGCAGTAATACTTCTTTCAAATTCTTCCGGAGTTAATGCCTTTTCAACAGTATATTCACCAATTTTTGTTCGTCGTAATTTCGATAAATAAGCCCCAGAATGTAAAGCTTTTCCAAAATCAAAAGCCAATGAGCGAATGTATGTTCCTTTGCTGCATTGTACTCTAAAATCAATTTCAGGTAAAGCAATTCGCGTGATTTCAAATTCGTTAATGGTTGTTTTTCGGGATTCAATTTCTACTACTTCACCAGCACGTGCATGCTCGTACAAACGTTTTCCGTCTTTTTTTATTGCAGAGAATACAGGTGGTTTTTGATCTATTTCTCCAATAAATTGTTTGGTAGTTTTTTGAATTAATTCGTTTGTAATATGCTCTATTGGAAAAGTAGCATCAACTTCGGTTTCTAAATCATAAGATGGAGTTGTTGCGCCCACAATGAATGTTCCAGTATATTCTTTGGTTTGCGATTGAATTTCAGAAATTGTTTTGGTGAATTTTCCTGTACAAATAATTAATAATCCTGTCGCCAAAGGATCTAAAGTTCCGGCATGACCAATTTTGAATTTCTTTGGCAAATTAAATTGGTGTTTCAAAAGGTATTTTAATTTATTGACAGCTTGGAAAGAACTCCAATTTAAAGGTTTGTCAATCAGTAAAATTTGACCGTTTAGAATAGCCTCGGAAGTCATTAAATTACAGTTAATGGATGGATGAAAAAATGGATTACTAGCAGTAAAATACCAACTAAAATTCTATAATAACCGAAAATTTTAAAACCATTTTTACTTAAATAACCAATAAAGCTTTTTATGGCAATTAGTGCCACGATAAACCCAACTACATTTCCAATGATTAAAAAATTAATTTGATCTTGTGTTAACACAAATCCGTCTTTGTAATAATCATAACACTTTTTTACTGTTGCGCCTAACATTGTTGGAACAGCTAAAAAGAAGGAGAATTCGGCAGCAGTAGTTCGAGATAAATTTTGGGTCATTCCGCCAACTATACTGGCGCCACTTCTTGAAACACCGGGAATCATCGCCAAACATTGAAATAATCCAATTTTAAAAGCTGTTAAATACGATATTTCATTACTTGTAGCCACTTCTGTTTTAGAAGAACCAGAGCCATGTTGAACTGGCGAAGCAAACCAATCGTCTACTTTCAATAGTATAATTCCACCAAGTAAAAGTGAAATTGCAACGGTAACCGGATTTTCCAACAAAGCATCTATTTTTTTTCCGAAAAGCAATCCGAAAACAACAGCAGGGATGAAAGCAACAATTAGTTTAAAATAAAAATCGAAACTCTGAAAGAATCTTTTAAAATATAATACAACAACAGACAATATGGTTCCGAGTTGAATTACAATGGTAAAAAGTTTGGTAAAATCGTCATGAGCAATTCCGAAAAAAGAACTCGCAATGATCATATGACCAGTAGAAGAAACGGGTAAAAACTCGGTTATTCCTTCTATAATTGCAAGTACAATAGCTTGTATATAATCCATTAAATTAGATTTGTAGACTTCTTAGATTATTAGACATCTTAGATACAAATTCTAAAATATCTAAGCAGTCTAAGTTAGTCTATGAAGTCTGTTTTCCTTTTTTAAAAATCGAATAAATAGTAATTCCAAATCCGATTAAAACCATAGTTGGCGCCAACCTAATTCTTCTAAAACTAAACAATTCATCTTCATTAAAAATCTTTGGATTATCGCTTCCGCCTCCACTCATTAAAATAAATCCTAGTGCGATTACTGCCAAGCCGATAAGTAGAATTTTATAATTTACGCTTTCAAATAAAAAGCCGTTTTTGTTTTCGTTGTCTTTCATTTATGCTGAATTTAGTTCAGCATCTCACGTGCTGAATATGTTTTTATTAATACAAATCGTCTGTTCTCAAGTTCAAAAAGCGTTGTGTTGCAAAATAGGTGCTTATCCAAGTAATTAAAACTCCAAGAAGTAAAACCAAGAAAAGAACTGCAACTGTAAGTCCGGCATCTTTAAAAATTTCTACTGTTGGATAATTGATATCGATATAAAAAAGTAATCCAATAAGAGAAAAAATAGCTAAAACAGAACCAATTAATCCCAATATAATACTTCGTTTTATAAATGGTTTTCTGATAAAAGATTTCGTTGCTCCTACCATTTGCATTGTTTTGATGATAAAACGATTGGCATAGATTGACAAACGCATCGAACTGTTAATAAGCAAAACAGAAATAAAAGCAAACAAACCGCTTATTATTAATATCCACATGCTAATTTTCTTCACATTATCGTTAACTAAAGTGATTAATTGTTTGTCGTAAACAATATCGGCAACCATAGGATTTTGTCGCAGTTGATTTTCAGCTTTTGAAAAACCCGGATTGGTAACATAATCTGCTTTCAAATGTATATCATATGAATTCTGCAACGGATTAACACCTAAAAATTGCATGAAATTTTCGCCAAAAACTTTTTCATGTTCTTTTGCAGCAGCTTCTTTAGAAACAAATTTATAATCTTTAGCAAATTTTGCCGTTTTCATTTCGGCATTAAATGCTTTAAAAACACTATCATTAGCGTCATTTTTAAAGAAAACGGTCATCACAATATCTTCTTTAAAATTATCTGATAGTCGTTTAGAGTTAATTACAAATAGTCCGAGTAATCCCAATAAAAAAAGCACTAAGAATACACTTAATACTACAGAAAAATAAGAAGTAATTACCCTGCGTTTTTGAAATTTATCAAAATTAGATGCCATAAATTGAATATTAAGCCGTAAAAATAAAAAAGAAAATTGGTTCTCACAGAATATAACGTCTAAAGTTTTGATTTTAGTACATTAAACGTAAATTTGCCCTTTGTTTTAGTTGTCTGTTGATGGTTGTCGGTTGTCGGCAACGTTCACAAATAAGCATCTAATACCTAATATAGTATTCCAGCAACCATAAAAGATGATTCGAGCCCAAAGGGCGACAGCATGAGACCATTAAAAAATATAAACGACGAATGAAATATTTCCACGAAAAAGTAGAAGAAAAATGGCAAAAGTTTTGGAGGGAAAACCAAACCTTCAAAGCACAACAACCGACAAAAGATAACCAACAACCAAAATATTATGTTTTAGATATGTTTCCGTACCCATCTGGTGCAGGTTTACATGTTGGTCATCCATTAGGATATATAGCTTCAGACATTGTTGCACGTTTCAAACGCCACAAAGGATTTAATGTGTTGCACCCGCAAGGATATGATTCATTTGGTTTACCAGCCGAACAATATGCTATTCAAACAGGGCAACATCCCGAAAAAACAACCCGTGAAAATATTGCACGCTATCGGGAACAATTAGATAAAATCGGATTTTCATTTGATTGGAGTCGCGAAGTTAGAACTTCAAATCCCGATTATTATAAATATACCCAGTGGATTTTTATTCAACTATTCAATTCATACTATTGTAAAGCAGACGATAAAGCCTATGATATAAAAGAGTTAATAAAGATTTTTGAATCCGAAGGAAATCAAATGGTGAATTTGGTTTGTGATGACGGCGTTGAAATTTTTTCAGCTTCAGAATGGAATGCTTTTACAGAGGTAGAAAAACAAAATATTCTATTAAAATACAGACTAACTTATTTGGCGGAAACCGAAGTGAACTGGTGCCCCGCATTAGGGACAGTGTTAGCTAATGACGAAATTGTAAACGGCGTTTCTGAACGTGGTGGTCATCCGGTTATCCGGAAAAAAATGACACAATGGTCAATGCGAATTTCTGCTTATGCCGAACGGTTATTGCAAGGTTTAGAAACTATCGATTGGAGCGAATCTATTAAAGAATCACAACGAAATTGGATAGGAAAATCGGTCGGTGCATCGGTAGATTTTAAATTAAAAAATTCCGACAAAGTAATTTCAGTTTTTACCACTAGACCAGATACGATTTTCGGAGTGACTTTTATGACATTGGCTCCCGAACATGAATTGGTTTCACTAATTACAACGCCACAACAAAAAATAGCTGTTGCAGCCTATATTGAATCAACTGCCAAACGTTCTGAACGCGAAAGGATGGCGGATGTAAAAACGATTTCTGGAGTTTTCACAGGTGCTTTTGCAGAACATCCCTTTACTAAAGAAGCTATTCCAGTTTGGATTGGTGATTATGTTTTATCTGGTTACGGAACCGGAGCAGTAATGGGAGTTCCTTGTGGCGATGAAAGAGATTATGCTTTTGCAAATTTCTTTAAAGGAAGTGATGGAATGCCCGATATTAAAAATATATTCGCTCTAAATTCCCCTCCACTGGAGGGGTGCCCGGAGGGCGGGGTGGATTTTGCTCATGCCGAAAAAGACGGTTTTACATTGCAAAACTCCGATTTCTTAAACGGATTAGGTTATAAAGACGGAACCAAAAAAATAATCCAAGAACTTGAAAAAATTAACCAAGGTAAAGAAAAAACCAATTACCGTTTGCGTGATGCTGTTTTTTCTCGCCAACGTTATTGGGGAGAACCATTTCCGGTATATTATGTGAATGGCCTACCGCAAATGATAGACTCAAAATATTTGCCTATAATTTTACCAGAAGTAGAAAAATATTTACCAACCGAAGATGGTCAACCACCTTTGGGAAATGCTACTGAATGGGCTTGGGATAGTGCTCAGTGTTCAGTGGTCAGTAATCAGTTGATAGACAATAAAACTATATATCCTTTAGAATTGAACACCATGCCAGGTTGGGCAGGAAGTTCATGGTATTGGATGCGTTATATGGATGCACACAATGACACCGAATTTGCCAGCAAAGAAGCGCTGAGTTATTGGGAAAGTGTCGATTTATACATTGGTGGAAGCGAACATGCTACAGGCCATTTGTTGTATTCGCGATTTTGGAATAAGTTTTTGAAGGATCGAGGTTATGCCCCTACTGAAGAACCGTTTAAAAAGTTGATAAATCAGGGAATGATTTTAGGAATGAGTGCTTTTGTTTATAGAAGTGAAGATTCTAAAAAATTATTTTCAAAAGGATTGATTGCTGGTGAAAAAGTTCATCCTATTCATGTTGATTTAGCAGTTATAAATGACATTACCAACGAATTGGATATTGAAGCTTTTATAAAGCATCCATTATATTCAGATTATGCAAATGCAGAATTTATTCTAGAAAACGGTAAATACATTGTAGGTCGTGAAGTCGAAAAAATGTCAAAATCTAAATACAATGTTGTGAATCCAGATGACATTTGTAATAATTACGGTGCTGATACTTTGCGATTGTATGAAATGTTTCTTGGTCCACTTGAACAAGCCAAACCATGGAATACTGCTGGTATCACTGGAGTATCTGGCTTCTTGAAAAAGTTATGGCGTTTGTATTTTGATGAAAATACGGGTTTAAATATTATAAATGAGGAGCCTACTTTTGAAATGTACAAATCCTTACATAAAACCATAAAAAAAGTAACCGAAGATATCGAGGATTTTTCGTTTAATACATCGGTTTCGCAGTTTATGATTTGTGTTAATGAACTTGCGACTTTAAAATGTCATCATCGAAAAATATTAGAACCATTAGCTGTAACAATTTCGCCTTATGCTCCACATATTGCAGAAGAATTTTGGAGTCAATTAGGTTACAATGATTCTATATCAACAGTTGCTTTTCCAATTTATGAAGAAAAGTATTTGGTGGAAAGTGAAAAAGAATATCCTGTTTCGTTTAATGGTAAAATGCGTTTCACAATTAAATTGTCTTTGGATTTAACAGTGGCTCAAATTCAAGAAATCGTAATGGCAGATGAGCGTACCGTCAAACAATTAGATGGGAAAACTCCAAATAAAGTGATTATTGTTCCCGGAAAAGTGATTAATTTGGTTGGATAATTTCTAATTTTAAGTTAAAAATTTCTAATTATTACGTTAAAGTAGTTTTATAAACTATAGCGCGTTAGTAGTTTTGGTAATTAATTTAATAATAGTTATTATGAAAAAAATCACAACTCTTTTATTATTAGGAATTTCATTAGTGAGTTTTAGTCAAGAAAAAGAAAAATCAAAATTTGTAAATGATTCACTACAATGTAAAAAAGTAAATACCAACATGTACGTAGGTTTGGGCGGACAAATTCAAGATTTGAATATTGATACCCTTTTAAGAAGCCAAGGTTTAGCCGAAATTGGTACTTTTTTACCAGAATTAACCGCGGGAATAAATGTTTTTGGAGAGAAATTTTCAGCGGATGCCGAATTAGGTGTTACGTATGCTAAACCTGAAAGAAATGGAAATGAAACACAATACATTTCTTATAGCGCCAGAGGAAGAGTACATTATAATGTTGTAAATAAAAAAAGTTTTGCTTTTACAACAGGTTTGAATTTAGCTTTTACCAATTCACAATTAGACATCTATTCGTCTTCTAACGTGATTGATTTGAATGATTTAAATCCGGTATCAAATTCAGGACACGTAAGTATAAAAAACAAAATGTTTTATGTTGGGCCTTCTGCTTCTATTTATTTATTTAAAGGGTATAAATTTCCAATTCGATTGAATGCTGGATATGAATTTGGTTTGTCTCGTGGACAATGGGATACCGATTATGGTTCAGTTATTAATAGTGTAAATGAAAGAAATAACAACAGATTTGTTTTTGGAATTTCTTTGTTATAGATAATAATATACATTTTATTAAAACCTAAATTCTAATGAGTTTAGGTTTTTTTGTAACTCTTTTTTACTTTCTTCGTATAAGAAAATAAAAGATGAAAAAATACGAAATACATACCTTAAGTAAAAAGGCAGGTTTTTCAGGTATGAAAGACGAATTGACTACAGAAGTAGCACAATTTTTAAATAAAAAAGCGAATGAAGGTTATGAAATTGTAACTGTTTCCTTTGCTTATTATGAAGCAAGTGAACTTCTTGCTTTTATAACTATTTGTAGGTAAATGTCAAAATGGCATTTGTATTTTTTGGCTTATAATTTGATAACAAATTGTGATTTTTAACTTAAAAAAATAGAAATATGTTCGATTTAAAATACATGTTAATTATAGGTGTAATAGCACTGTTTAGTTGGTTAGTAAGTTCAAGACTTAAAAGTAAGTTTGAACTTTATTCAAAAATTAGTTTAAGGAATGGAATGTCAGGATCAGAGATTGCTGAAAAAATGTTAGCTGATCATGGAATTAGCGATGTTAAAGTAATTTCTACTCCAGGTCAATTAACAGATCATTACAATCCAATGGATAAAACTGTTAACTTGAGTGAGGGAGTTTACAATCAAAGAAATGCTTCTGCAGCAGCGGTTGCGGCTCACGAATGTGGCCATGCAGTTCAACATGCTCAAGCTTATCAATGGTTAACAATGCGTTCAAAAATGGTTCCTGTTGTGAATGTATCTTCAAGTTTGTCACAATGGTTGATTATGGGTGGATTGATTTTAGGAATTGCTTCCAAAGGAACTTCAATAGGATTATATGTAGCCGTTTTAGGATTAGTATTAATGGCTGTAGCAACACTTTTCAGTTTTATTACTTTGCCTGTAGAATATGATGCAAGTAATAGAGCTTTGGCTTGGTTGAAGAATAAAAACATGTTAAGCCAACAAGAATATGCAGGTGCAGAAGACGCTTTAAAATGGGCAGCCAGAACCTATGTAGTAGCTGCTTTAGGAGCCTTAGCTTCTTTGTTATATTGGGCATTTCAAATATTAGGAAGAAGAGATTAAGCCTAATATTAAAATAATTAAATCCGTTTTGTTTTAAAACAAGACGGATTTTTTATTTTTTATAACTTCCTAAAAAAACGATTATTGAAATCCAAACTGTTAAATGAATTAAAAAACATTTCACATAACTTATGTTTGAATTTACATGGCGTATAGCATGAACTAGGGCGTAAATTAATCCAATTGGAATTAGAAGAAAAAATAATAAAACACCCATGTTTGGGGTTTTTGCATCGCCTGGGAAAAGTTCATAACATAAACCCGCAAAGAGAATGTAGATGATATAAAAACCAATGGTTAGGTTTTCTTTGGTGAATTTGTTGAGGTTCATTGTTATTGTTTTATGGATTCCCACATTCGTGGGAAAGACGCAAAATTAAAACAATAATTCTAATTTAATTAGACGTCTTTTCCGCGAAGGTGGAAATCTATTTAAAGCTGTATTTGTCGTTCTATTTGTTGTTCCAAAGATATAAATGTTTCGGTTCTGGAAACGCCATCTATTGGTTGGATTTTCTTATTTAATAACTGCATTAAATGCTCGTTATCACGGCAAATAATTTTGATGAGAATACTCCAATTTCCAGTCGTATAATGACATTCCAACACTTCTGGTATTTTTTTTAATTCTTTAACAGCTTCCGAATTGCTAGCTGCTTTTTCGAGATAAATACCAATAAAGGCCATAGTTTTATATCCTAACACTTTATTGTTTACTATAAATTTAGATCCCGAAATAACATTGGCATCTTCCAGTTTTTTTAAGCGTTGGTGAATAGCCGCTCCCGAAATTCCGATTTTGTTAGCGATTTGAAGTATGGGTTTGCGGGCATCTTCCATTAAGTCACGAAGAATTTCCTTGTCGATTCCATCGATCTCGATTTGCAGTTGGTTGATTTTCATTAGTGATGAATTTAAAGCAAAAATAGAAATTTAGTTTCAAATTAAAAGCAAATAGAAAGAAACAATTGGTATTCTAGCCCCGATAGAGCCGATAGCTCTTGTTGAGGGACGAAACAAGACTAAAGGCGAAAGCGGGAAAAAAAGTCTTAGGGCAATACACAAGTGCTTCTAAAAAAGCCTAATTGGTCGTAGTCAGTTTATCGGGATTGTAACCCACATAAGGCATTGCAGTTTCTTTAAAAACCACACCAAATTCTTCAAGTTCTTTTAAGATAGGAAGGTATACTTCTTTGCGAATGGGCAATTGCACGCCAGGTGTTTTGATGTTTCCGTTAAGGATTTGTAAGGTTGCCATTGCAACTGGTAAACCAACGGTTTTTGCCATGGCGGTATAAGTTTGATCATCACCAATGCACACCATTTTAGAATCGATTTGGTGTTGTTCGCCATTAAGTTCATACCCAAATTTGTGGTACATCACAATCATGTCTTTGTCGTTGGGTTGGAGTGTCCAACTGTCGTTTAAGATGCGCTCTAAAATTTGTGCTGGAGTAGCATTTTTAAGACCGATTATTTTATTAGAATTGAATAAGTCGAGTTCTAATAGTTTGTCCCACATTATATCATCTTGTTCAATATTTAATGCTAAACGTGTTTTTATTTCAACAGAATCGGTAGGGTGAAATGGCAAGAAAGAATTGGTAAAGTCACGGAAACTCATTGTTTCAGAATTTTCCATAGCATAAGAATCATCGGTCATTCCGAGTTGAACGAACATGTTCCAGGCTTTTGAAAAACCAACCCTGCGAATGGTCCCTCTGTATAATGTAAGCACATCATCTAAACCATACACACTTCGGTATTTTAACGAATCGCGGTTGGCGTAGCCTTCGAATTTTCCGTAACCTTCAACCATTAAAAACTCGGTTCTTCTAAATAATTTGTGGTACGGAATGTATTTGTATTTTCCTTCCTGGATGAATTTAGCGGCACCACCTTGACCAGCAAGAACTACGTTTCTTGGTGCCCAAGTGAATTTGTAATTCCACAAATTGGTGTCTGATTCTGGTGCAACTAATCCGCCACAGAACGATTCAAACAAAATCATTTTTCCTCCTTTTCCTCGAATTTCATCAATAACTTTCATAGCACTCATGTGATCAATTCCGGGATCGAGACCAATCTCATTCATAAAAATCAGATTATTTTTTTTCGCAGCTTCATCTAATTTTTGCATCGCATCCGAAATATAGGAAGCTGTAACCATATGTTTTTTGTAGGTAATACAGTCTTTAGCGACTTCAATATGCATGTGAGCAGGCAACATTGAAATTACAATATCTGCTTTTTGAATTTCTGTATTTCGTTGAGATTTATTTGTAATGTCTAATTGAATTGCAGTAGCATTTGAATGGTTGCTTGTTTTTCGTTGGGCTAATTCTAATGAGATATCACCAATAGTTAAATGCAAACTTTCTTTATCTGATTTATTAAGAAGGTATTGAATTAATGAGGAGGCAGAGCGACCAGCGCCGATGATAAGAATGTTTCTCATATTGTTTTTAATTACTACGTCAGTTTGGCCTTTGGCCTTGTGTGAATGTAAATCTAAAGAAATTTCAATAAAATAGGGATTTTAAAATATTATTCTAATCCTTCCAAATCCTCTAAATCTTTTTGAGCTTCTTTTTTAGTTTCTATTTTATCTTTTTCAAATTGGGTATCTACGGCTACTTCATCTTTAATTAAGAAAGTTTTTCCAAGCACAAAAGCGATGCAGAATAAAGCAACCATTACCAACCATTTTGGCAATTTTTTTTGTAAACCATCTGATTTTGAATAAGCTAATAAAGCAAAAATAATTGCGAGTCCAATAGGTAATAGTGCTAAAGTATCAAATGGTAAGGCAGAAAATACAATCCCTAAACTCGAAAATATTATGGCTAAAACAACAAATAACTTTCTCATAATAATTAAAATTAAATACCTGTAGCAGAGGTTAATGTCAATTGTCCTGTGCCAACTGGAATGCTAAATTTCATTAAAGCTGGGATTTTTTTAGCGTCAGCAGTAAGCCAAATTAAGTTTTTATCTTTCCCTTTTAATACTTCTGTTTTAGCTCCAATAGACAATTTATAACAGTTTTTTGAACCTAAATTTCCAGCTGAAATGGTTTCTGTACCTAATAACTTTACTGAAACTGGAATTTGTTTTTCATCAAATACAATAATAAAAGAAAGAGATTGTCCTATTTTCATTTTAGAGAAATCCATTGTTCTTAATTTGTACATAATAGAAACTACATCTTGTGTTGAACCACCAATTGTAAAAGTGTTTGACCTTTCAGGTTTGTTTCTTTTTTTAACTGTACTTGTAATTGTATTTCCTTTAAAAATATATTTCTCTTTTTTGGTATAACCCCCTTCGTCTATACTTCTTTTATATAAGCTAGGTTTTAAAGTTTTTGGGTCTACATATGATTCGTAGATATCTCTAATTTTAAAAAATTTATCCCATTTGGCAAAAGTGCTTAATTCGCAGTTTAAATGTAAAAATGAATTTTTAGAAGTAGAAACTGTTTCGGTTGAAAGGGTTACTTGAGCCAATTGTGTCATTAATCCACTCATATTATATGATCCAGTATAAATTAACTTTTCACCAGATGTAATACCTGCATTATTCTCTTTATTAAAAGAGCATAAAATTAAAATTGAACAAAGTAAAAGCAGTATTTTTTTCATTTAAAATAATTAATGAGCAAATATAAATTTTTAAAAGTTATTAAATTCAAAAAGAAAACATAAAAACCTTTCTATTTCATTAGATAACAGATAAATTTGAAGCTTATTTTATTTACTTTTTTTATGGACAGAAAAATAATTTCAAGTGCTGCTTTTTTTGGAATGACTGCAATAATATTAGGAGCATTCGGTGCACATGCGTTGAAAAGAGTATTGACTATTGATCAATTAGCTACATTTGAAACGGGTGTTAAATATCAAATGTACCATGCTTTATTTTTACTTTTTATAGGATTAACGAATCAATTAACTATCAAAATAAAAAAAGCAATAGTGTTATTTACAATTTTTGGAATTATACTTTTCTCTGGCTCAATCTATTTGTTATCGACGACGAGTATTACTTCAATTAATTTTAAAGTTATTGGGTTTGTTACACCAATTGGCGGTGCATTATTAATAGTGGCTTGGGGCATTTTAATGTTTCATTTTTTAAAGAAAAAAAGATAAAAGTCAAGTATTTTAATGGTAACTAAAATATAATTTTTAACTTTGCAATCTTATTAATAATTGAATTACATAATATTTTATGGATAACTTCGCTCAAATTACGAAATCGATTTCGTTAGAAAAATATGGAATCCTTAATACAGAAGAGTTAGTTTACAATCCGAGTTTTGAAACTTTATATAATGAAGAGTTAAATACGAATTTGGTTGGTTACGAAAGAGGACAATTAACAGAACTTGGGGCAGTAAATGTAATGACTGGCGAATTTACTGGAAGATCTCCAAAAGACAAATACATAGTCAAAGATAGCATTACAGAAAACACCATTTGGTGGAATTCAGAAAAAGCAGTTAATGATAATAAACCAATTTCACAGTCTACTTGGAATGCATTAAAAGAAAACACAGTTTCCCAACTTTCTGGGAAACGATTGTTTGTAATTGATGCTTTTTGTGGCGCAAATCAAAACACTAGATTGAAAGTGCGTTTTATAATGGAAGTTGCTTGGCAAGCTCATTTTGTAAAAAATATGTTTATCCGTCCAACGGAAGAAGAATTGGAAAATTTTGGAGAACCCGATTTTATTGTAATGAACGGTTCAAAAACAAGTTTTAAAGATTATGCCGCTCATGGTTTAAATTCGGAAGTTTATGTTGCTTTTAATTTAACGGAAAAAGTTCAAATTATTGGTGGTACATGGTATGGTGGTGAGATGAAAAAAGGAATGTTTGCCATGATGAATTACTATTTACCATTACAAGGAATTGCGTCTATGCACTGTTCTGCAAATAAAGGAAGTGATGGTGATGTTGCTGTTTTCTTTGGATTGTCAGGAACAGGAAAAACTACTTTATCTACCGATCCAAAGAGAGCATTAATTGGAGATGATGAACATGGTTGGGACAATGAAGGGGTATTTAATTTTGAAGGAGGTTGTTATGCAAAAACTATTGATTTAAGCGAAGAAAATGAGCCTGATATTTTTGCAGCCATAAAAAAAGATGCATTATTAGAAAACGTAACGGTTGATGCTAATGGCAAAATTGATTTTAAAGATGGTTCTGTAACTCAAAATACACGTGTTTCTTATCCGATAAGTCACATACATAATATTGTTAAACCAGTTTCAAAAGCAGGTCATGCTACAAAAGTAATCTTCTTAACAGCAGATGCATTTGGAGTGATGCCTCCCGTTTCTAAGTTGACACCAGAGCAAACTAAATATTATTTTCTATCAGGATTTACTGCAAAATTAGCAGGAACTGAAAGAGGAGTAACAGAACCAACGCCAACATTTTCAGCTTGTTTTGGAAAAGCATTTTTAACCCTTCATCCTACAAAATATGGAGAGGAATTGGTTAAAAAGATGGAACAACATCATGCCACAGCTTATATGGTTAATACTGGTTGGAACGGTACAGGAAAACGTATTTCAATTAAAGATACGCGAGCAATTATTGATGCCATTTTAGATGGTTCGATTGAAAAAGCTGAAACAAAAACAATTCCGATATTTAATTTTGAAGTGCCTACTTCATTACATGATGTAAATCAAGCTATTTTAGATCCAAGAGATACCTATGCCGATGCCAATGAATGGAATGCCAAAGCAAAAGACTTAGCGTCTCGATTTATTAATAATTTTGTGCAATATACGGACAATACAGAAGGTCTTAATTTAGTAAAATCTGGACCTCAATTATAAAACAAAAACACCCTTAAACAAAAAAGTCTCGCTATTATTTAGCGAGACTTTTTTGATTGTATTTAAAAGTGATTTTATTTTCCTTTATTGGCTTCTGCAATATATTTTTCTAAAGCCATGGTCATGGAAGGCGTTTCTGGAGTAGGCGCCAAAATATCAATTCGCAATCCGTGTTCCAAAGCTTCTTTTTGAGTAGTACTTCCAAAAACGGCAATACGTGTGTTGTTTTGTTTGAAATCTGGAAAGTTTTTGAATAGGGATTTGATTCCGGTTGGACTGAAAAACGCTAAAACATCGTAATATACATCTGCCAAATCAGATAAATCACTCATTACAGTCTTATAGAAAATGGCTTGAGTCCAATTTACTTTTAAATTATTTAAAGTAATTGGAGCATCAGCATTTAATTGATCAGAAGCTGGTAATAAGTATTTTTCTTCTTTGTATTTTTTAAATAATGATGACATGTCGGCAAAATCTTTTTGACCCACATAAATCTTACGTTTACGGTATACAACATATTTTTGAAGGTAGAAAGCTATTGCTTCTGATTGACAAAAATATCTTAAATCTTCTGGGACTTTATAACGCATTTCTTCAGCAACTCTAAAAAAATGATCAACAGCATTTCTACTTGTCAATATAATTGCAGTAAAATTATTTAGGTCAATTTTTTGAGCCCTAATTTCCTTTGCATTAACGCCTTCTACATGAATAAAAGAACGAAAATCAACTTTAACTTTGTGTTTTTGTTGTAAATCAAAATAAGGAGAATTTTCTACCTTAGGTTCTGGTTGTGACACCAAAATCGTTTTCACTTTCAAATTTGACATTCTTCTTTTCTAATTTTTTGTAATCAAATAATAGATAAAATAGTACGGTGCTATTTCAAGTGCGCAAAGATACAAAATAAAATAAAACAACTTAGATATTATTAAATTTTGATAAATCTTTAAAGAAAGCAAGTAAGTAATAGCGTTTACCATCAATAAAATAGCAATAATAACTAAATAAAGAGAATTTGATGCATAATCACTATAGTATAATAAAATGGAAATAGGCAATAAAAGCAAACCAATAAAAGTTCTGTAACTTACTTTTTTTAAATTAAATTCTTCAATAATTTCTTCAATATTAAAAGTTTCAGCAATAATTTTTTCAATTAAAAACTTAGAGAGTATGAATACATTAAGTAGCGTAAAAATTTGTACAAACAAAACCCAATCTGTTTTTGAACCATAGCCAAAATGATGAAATACAATTTGTATAAAAAATGATAAAGAAATGATATTTACCACAAATAAAATTACATTAAAACCACTCATTAAATGATTGCTTTCTTTGTAAATTTTTAAATATTTATCGGATACAATTATCCTTAAAAAATCGTGAAAGCGACTTTCAAATGTTGATTTTGCTAAAACTATTAAGGCAAAAGAGGTTACAAATACTATTGTAGCCCAATCTTTATTTTCAATTATTCTAAGTTGTAATTCAAGTTGTGTCATTGACAACAAAAATACTAAAATTTATTTCTTTAATGTTATTATAATATTATTTAGATTCTAAAGTTATAAAATGAGTATTTTTGCACTAATTATTCTTTAATTTATGAATTGCGGTATAGTAATTATTCCTACTTATAACGAGATTGAAAACATTGAAAGTATTGTAAGAGCAGTATTTTCCTTGCATAAATCATTTCATGTTTTAATAATAGATGATAACTCTCCTGATAAAACTGCAGATAAAGTAGTAGAGCTACAAAGTGAATTTCCCAATCAATTATTTTTAGAACAACGAACAAAAAAAGCAGGATTAGGAACAGCTTATGTTCACGGATTTAAATGGGCTTTGCAAAAAGGTTATGAATTTATTTATGAAATGGATGCCGATTTTTCTCATAATCCAAATGATCTTGAAAAATTATATGCAGCTTGCCATTTTGACACAGCCGATATTGCAATTGGATCGCGCTATGTAACCGGAGTTAATGTGGTAAATTGGCCTTTAAGCAGGGTTTTATTGTCGTATTTTGCTTCAGTTTATGTTAGAATGATAACCGGCATGAAGATTATGGATGCTACTGCTGGATTTATTTGTTATAAACGACACGTTTTAGAAAGCATCAATTTAGATAAAATAAAATTTATAGGATATGCTTTTCAAATAGAAATGAAATACAGAGCATTTGCCAAAGGATTCAATATACAAGAAGTTCCAGTAATTTTTACAGACAGAACCAAAGGACAATCAAAAATGAGTGGTTCAATAATAAAAGAAGCTGTTTTTGGAGTCTTGTCTTTACGGATAAAAAAGTTTTTTAATAGATTATAAATCAATCCGATTTTACTCTTTTATTGGGTAACGGAATAAGGAATACAAAAAATGAAAACGGTTTTAATTAAGAATGCGAAAATAGTAAACGAAGGTGTAATTTTTGAAGGAGATGTGCTTATCGAGGGTGAATATATTAAAGAAATAGCCCAAAATATAAGTCATAAAAGTTCCAATTGTCAAGTAATTGATGCTGAAGGAAACTATCTAATTCCAGGCGCTATTGACGATCAAGTGCATTTTCGCGAACCAGGATTAACCCATAAGGGAACTATCGCTACTGAAAGTAAAGCTGCAATTGCGGGTGGAATTACCTCGTTTATTGAACAGCCAAATACTGTTCCCAATGCAGTTACTCAAGAATTATTAGAAGAAAAATATAAGATTGCCTCAAAAACATCCTATGCTAATTATTCTTTTATGATGGGTGGAACAAATGATAACTTGGAAGAAATTCTAAAAACAAATCCGAAGAATGTAGCAGGATTAAAATTGTTTTTAGGTTCATCAACCGGTGATATGTTAGTAGATAGTTCCGAATCTTTAGAAAAAATATTTTCCAACACTAAATTATTAATCGCAGTTCATAGTGAAGATGAAAATACAGTTAAAGAAAATTTAGAAAAATATAAAGCAATATATGGTGAGGACATTCCTATAAAATTTCACCCTGAAATTAGAAGTGTTGAAGCTTGTTATAAATCAACTGTTAAAGTCATTGAATTAGCTAAAAGAACTAATGCGAGATTACATGTTTTTCATATTTCAACTGCTAAAGAGTTAGATTTATTTACCAATAAAATTCCTTTAGAAGATAAACAAATTACTGCCGAAGTGTGCATTCATCATCTTTGGTTTTCTGACGAAGATTATGCTACAAAAGGCAATCTAATTAAATGGAACCCAGCTGTTAAATCTTCTAATGACCGAAAAGCGCTTTGGGAAGCTTTGTTAGATGATAGAATAGACGTTATTGCAACCGATCATGCACCTCATACTTTAGAAGAAAAACAACAAGTTTATACAAAAGCACCATCAGGCGGACCATTAGTTCAACATGCAGTTGTTGCTATGTTTGAAGCGCATCATCAAGGTAAAATTTCTATTGAAAAAATTGTCGAAAAAATGGCACATAATCCAGCGTTAATTTTTAAAATTGAAAAAAGAGGATTTATTAAAGAAGGTTTTTATGCCGATTTAGTAATCGTAAATTCTGGTTTGCCATGGAATGTTAAAAAGGAAAATATATTTTATAAATGCGGATGGTCGCCTTTTGAAGGAATTAATTTTAAATCAAGAATAACACATACTTTTGTTAACGGACAACTTGTTTATCATAATTTTAGTTTTAAAGAATTTCGAGCAGGAAAACGATTACTTTTTAATAGATAAATAGATAATGATGAAGAAACTACTTTTATCATTTTTGGTAATTTTTATAATCTTAGTAAGTTGCAAAGATTCACCTGTAAAAACACCAGAAAATGTAATAGATGAAAATAAAATGGTAGACATTTTATACGATTTGTCATTACTTGATGCCATAAAAACACAAGGATTTGGTAGCCAACAAAATTATCCCACAACAGTTCAATTTTTAAAGAATAAGTACAAAATTGATAGTGTGACATTTGCAAATAACGTCAAATATTATGCTTCTGATATTGCCAATTATAAAAAAATGTACGAGAAGGTTAAAGATCGTTTAAATGAAGAAAATTTGAAATTAAATAACGGAAAATTATTAGAGCAAAGCGAAGAACAGGGGGTCGTGAAATAAAATTTATTTCAATTTTTTTTAAAATCTTCGGCAATTGAATCTAAATATTTTGTAATTGGTTCAAATGAATAATTCAAATGAGTTTTTACTTTTTCATTTGAAATCAAATCTGAATTCTGAATAGAAAGTGAACCTTGTTTTGTTATTCTTCTCCTAGTTTTAAATATTAAAGAAATAAACCAATCCAATTTCCATGCGATTTTTAACATCCATGATTTCGCTTCTATTTTAGGAACTCTTGCCCCAATTTTAGAAGAAATTAAACAAATAATATCTTTATAAGTTATGTTTTCAGCGATTACTATAAATCGTTCATTTTCAATAGCAGAATTCATTAATTGGAACATAATTTTTACTACATCTGTTACTGCAACATAAGCAGTTGATCCATAAGTATAGAAAGGAATTCCTTTTTTAACAGTCGTAAAAAAAGCACCACTGCCTTGGTTCCAGAAGCAAGGGCCGAAAATTACTCCCGGATTTACAATTATAACCTTCAATCCTTCTTGTTGACCACGCCATATTTCCATTTCGCCTCCATATTTTGAAATGGCATAATCACTATGCGATATTTCAGGATTCCATTCGGTTTTTTCTGTTATTATTTCTTCGTTTTGAGCTAAATCTCCTAACGTTGCAATTGAACTTATATGACATAATTTCTGTATCTTTTTAGCTATACAAAAATTGACAACATTGGCAGTTCCTTCAATATTTACTTTTCTAAGCAACTCTTCGTCTTTTGGGTTGAAAGAAATAATGGCAGCACAATGGTATACAAAATCGATATTTTTAAAAGCTATTTCTAATGAAGGAATGTCAAGTATATCAGCTTCCATCCAATCTATTTTATCAAATAAATCACTTTTATTATAATAGTCGAAAAGCGATTTTACTTTTAAAATGTTTTTTTTATTTCTATAAATAGCACGAATACTTTCGCCATTTTCTAGCAAATGCAGTAGTAAATGTGAGCCTACTAATCCGGTTCCTCCTGTGACTAATATCATAGCAACAAATATAGCAGTTTTTAGAGTTTTGTCAAATGACAAAGTTGGCAGTGACATTGACAATTGTTATATTTGTCCAAATTAAAATTATAATGAGGAATTTAGTTGAAGAATTACAATGGCGTGGATTGGTTCATGATATTATGCCCGGAACCGAAGAACAACTTTTAAAAGAAATGACAACAACCTATATTGGATTTGATCCAACAAGTGATTCATTGCACATTGGAAGTTTAGTGCCTATAATTTTACTAGTTCATTTGGGTAACTTCGGACATAAACCTATTGCATTAGTTGGTGGAGCTACCGGAATGATTGGAGATCCCTCTGGAAAATCTGATGAACGTAATTTACTTGATGAAGTTACTTTAGAGAAAAATGTAGCAGGAATAAAAGCGGTTTTATCGCGATTTTTAGATTTTAATTCTTCTGAAGTGAATGCTCCAATTTTAGTGAATAATTACGATTGGATGAAAGATTTTTCGTTTATCAATTTTGCCCGTGATGTGGGAAAACGAATCACAGTTAACTATATGATGGCGAAAGATTCGGTAAAAAAACGTTTGGCTGGCGATGGAGAAGGGATGAGTTTTACCGAGTTTACGTATCAATTAATTCAAGGTTATGATTTTCATCATTTGTATAAAACGTATCATTGTTTGTTACAAATGGGAGGTTCAGATCAATGGGGAAATATTACAACCGGAACTGAATTGGTTCGACGAATGAATGGTGAGGGCGCCAAAGCATTTGCGATGACTTGTCCGCTAATTACCAAAGCAGACGGTTCTAAATTTGGAAAAAGTGAAGGTGGAAACGTTTGGTTAACTGCCGATAAAACATCGGTGTATAAATTTTACCAATTTTGGCTGAATACCTCTGATGTTGATGCGGAGAAATACATCAAAATTTTCACTTTTTTAGATAAAAAAACTATTGATAGTTTAATAGCAGAACAACATGAAGCTCCTCATTTACGGGTTTTGCAAAAAAAATTGGCTTCAGCAATTACGATTTTAGTCCACGGAGAAAATGAATTAGAGAAAGCAATTCAAGCTTCTAATATTCTTTTTGGAAATGCCACAACAGACGATTTAAAACAATTGGATGAGGTTACTTTTTTAGAGGTTTTTGAAGGAGTTTCGCATGCTGAAATTGCTAAAAGTGATATTGAAAGTGGTATTGATATTATTTCAGTATTAAACGAAAAATCTGGATTTTTTAAATCAAATGGTGAAGCAAGGCGTGCTTTGGTAGCGAATTCGATTTCAGTAAATAAGATGAAAGTTGCCGAAGGATTTTCGTTAACAATAAACGATTTGATTAACAATCAGTTTGTGTTGTTGCAGAGTGGTAAGAAGAATTATTTTGTTTTGAGAATAATTTAACCGCAAAGAGCGCAAAGGTATACGCAAAGTTCGCAAAGGAATTTTATCATAAAGTCTTAAGATTATTAAAGCTTTTTTTATATGAAACTTATATGCCTTATAAGGTGAAAAATTACATCACCATCAAATTACAACCACGAATATCAGAATTATCAAAGCGTCCTAAAACTTCGAATGAATTGTTAGGATGTTTTTTTCCTAAATCTTGTGTGGCAATAAACGAGCATGAATTAATATTTGCAAGATCGATTACATTTATTCCGCCAGTTTTTCCAGGTTCTACATAGGTTAAAGCGTCTTCTGTATCACGGATTATAATTTGCATCCAATTTGGACATTCAAAAATTCCGTTTCCTAGAGAATAGGCTTGTGATAAAAGTTCGGTCATTCCATATTCAGAATGAATTGAGTCAACACCAAATCCATTAGAAAGTTGTTCGTGTAACTCTTCCCGGATGATTTCTTTTCGTTTACCTTTCATTCCGCCTGTTTCAATAATGATGGTATTTTTTAAATCGAAGTTTTGCTTCTCAATCAAATCCAATAAAGCATAGGTAACACCAATTAAAAGTACATTTTGTCCGGAAGTGTCCAATTCAATTAATTTAGAAATTAACGCATCGTAATTATTTAAATAAAAACCACTATTTTCATTGTTAGATAATTCAATTAAATCATTTACCATATAAATAAGCGATGAACCACTACGTTCTAAATAGGATGGTAGTAATGCCAAAACAACATAATCTTCGATGTTTCCATAAAATTCTGAAAAAGCATTTCGATAACTTTGTTCGTATAAAGAAATATCGGTAACCAGATGTTTACTGGTTATCATTCCAGTAGTTCCGCTACTTTTGAATGTTTCTTGAATAGCTTCTGTAGAAGAAAGTATATTGTGACTTTTAAAAAATTGAATCGGCAAAAACGGAATTTGTTGTAATGATTTTACACTTCCTTTTTCGACTTTTAAAAATTCACAAAATTCGCGATACACTTTATTGTTTTCATATTGGTATCGAAAGACTTTTAAAGCGATTTTTTCAAATTGCTTTTGATTGGAAATATGAAATATATCTTGAGGAGAGATCAATTGTATTTTTTTAACAATGACAAAAGTAATGAAAATAAAAAAGCTCCAACGTGAATTGGAGCTTTCAATTATAATAGGAAACTAATTATCTTATAACTAATTTTTTTGTAGCTGTATTTCCTTCTTCAGTAACTTGAACCATATATACTCCAGAATTCAATCCTGATACATTAATAGCGTTATCAGAAGTTTTAGTTTGCATCACTTTTTTACCTAAAACATCAAAAATAGCAACCGTTCTTTCAGCATTTGCATCTGTAGTAATGTAAAAAACACCATTATTTACTGGGTTTGGTGAGATAGAAAAACCAGCAATAGTATTATTTTGATTTGTACCAAGTGCTGCTGTTGTAGTTGTAGCATCTGCCCATGTTGTTGAAATCCTTAATTCGTCTATTTCTACATTAGGAGTGTCAGTTGCACTTCCTTGTCTAATTAATATTCTAGATATTAAAGCTAAATCAGTACCCCCAGTATTGGTTGCTGTGGCAGTAGCAGTTGGTTCTGCACCACCTAAAGTTGGATTAACCCATAACTTAACAACATCATCACCAGTTGCTGCATTAAAAGTATAACTTGCAACTATTAAATACGTTTGGTTGATATTATAAGCTAATGCACCAAAAACAGTATTTACTGCAGTAGTTCTAGGATTAATACCTATATTAAATGTGTTTGCATCAATTTTTTTGGTCCAAAGAGTAGCTCCAAAAGTTGAACCAGAAGAAATAAACCCAGCTATATAAGATCCTGTAGTACTTGTTACAGCAGTTAAGTCAGTAGCGTTTAATAAAAAAGAATAGTAAAC
>CALPIE020000009.1 GCA_943323545.2 Bifidobacterium breve
ACAACTTCAAGATATCATCGCGATTCTTGGTATGGAAGAGTTATCTGAAGAAGATAAATTATCAGTATCTCGTGCGCGTCGTGTACAACGTTTCTTGTCACAACCATTCCACGTTGCGGAGCAATTTACAGGTATTCCTGGAGTATTAGTTGACATTAAAGATACCATCAAAGGATTCAACATGATTATCGATGGGGAATTAGATCACTTGCCAGAAGCTGCTTTCAACCTTAAAGGAACTATTGAAGACGCTATTGAAGCTGGACAAAAAATGTTGGCAGAAGCTTAAAAATTATAAGTTATGAGTTATTAGTTTTGAGTTTCAACTCAACTCATAACTCATAACTCCAAACTTATAACTAAAAAAATGATTTTAGAAATAGTATCACCAGAAGCTACATTATTTAAAGGCGAAGTAACCTCGGTTACCTTACCAGGTGTACTTGGTTCGTTTCAGGTATTGAATAACCACGCACCTATTGTTTCAACTTTAAAACAAGGAACTGTGAAAATTGTAGCTCCCGATTTTAAATTAAACAAAGAAGTTGCAGAAAAATTTACAACCTTAAATGATTCGAATTTTACTTTAGAAATCGCATCAGGAACTATCGAAATGAAAGACAATAAAATTATTGTTTTAGCTGATTAACACAATTATGTTGATAACAAAAATAAGAAGCCGTGCAAAATTGCATGGCTTTTTTTATTTTTGATATATGGATACAACTCAAAACGAAATACTTATTAGTCAGTACAAGCGCCCTTCTTGGCATTTTGTCCTTGGTGGATTGCTGTATATTGCCTCCATTGGAGTGGCTTCTTTTGCATTTTATATGCTTTATACAGCTCCAGAAGACTATTCCTACGAAAAAGACCTTGGAGGAAATTTAACCATTGCTCTGTTACTCTTTGTTGCTGGTTTGGGATCTTCTATAGTAAGAACACGCTATCTAAATCTTGAGAAAGAAAAACTGCATACCGAATTCCGTTTATGGTTTTTAAAAATAAACACTCAATCTTCCATGCCGGAATTGAAGTATGTATCGGTTTTCAAAAATGAAGGCGCCGAAATTTACGAAGTAAACCTCTGGTACGAAGGAAATCACCATTTCAATGTGGACTACTTCGACAAGGCTGATCCGGCATTCGAATACGCCAAGGAATTTTCTGAAAAATTAAACCTGAAAGTGCTCGATGCTACTGTAAAGGGTAATTCTAAATGGATTTAGTTTACTAGTTAATAGAACTTTTGTTGTTTTTTGTTAAAAGCATATCCCGCTATTCGTTCCAAGCTTTTTAGCGTCAAACCATTTTATTGCATTTTAAAAGGGCTTCTATCTGTCGCCTTTTAAAATTCATAAAATTGGCTTTTCGCTGCAAAAGGCTTTCCACTGCTATCGTGGCTAAAAAATCCTTAGACTTTATTACATTTGCAGTATATGAAGCAATTCCCAAAATCATTATCTCAAAAACTGCAGCAACGTATACAAAACAATGCCTTGCGAAAATTATCATTCCCTAATAATTTAATCGACTTTGCTTCAAATGATTATATTGGTTATTCTAAAAACGAAACGATATTTAATCAAACACATGAATACTTATTAGATCAGAACATCAAAATAAACGGAGCAACAGGTTCCCGTTTGCTTTCAGGAAACCATCAATTATATACAATTACAGAGGAGTATATCGCTCAATTTCACCAATCAAAAACGGCTTTAATTTTCAATTCGGGTTATGATGCTAATGTTGGTTTTTTTAGTTCGGTTCCGCAACGCTCAGACATTATATTATACGACGAATTGTGCCATGCTTCTATTCGTGACGGAATACAAATGAGCAATGCCAAGGCGTATAAATTTCAACATAATGACTTAGAAGATTTAGAACGATTTATTCTAAAACTAACAACCGACAACCAACAACCGGCAATATTGTACATCGTCACCGAAAGTGTTTTCTCTATGGACGGCGATTCGCCTAATATTGAAGAATTAGTTAAACTTTCAGAAAAAAACAATTGCTATTTAGTTATTGACGAAGCACATGCTCTTGCCATTTTTGGTTCTAATGGAGAAGGTTTAATTCAAAGTTTAGGGTTACAGGATAAAGTATTTGCTCGAATAATGACTTTTGGCAAAGGCTTGGGTTGCCACGGCTCTGCCATTCTTGGAGGAAATGAATTGAAAAGTTATCTCATTAATTTTGCAAGAAGTTTTATTTATAGTACTGGATTATCTCCTCATTCTATAGCAACTATTTTAATAGCCTATCAGTTTTTATTAAAAGAAAAGAAAGCACTTTTGCAATTAAAAAACAATATTATTTTCTTCAATCAAGAAAAAATTAAACTCGGATTAAAGCCTTTGTTTGTTTATAGTAAATCGGCTATTCAATGTGCAATTATTCCAGATAACGAAAAGGTAAAAACCATCGCCAACCAATTGCAGGAAAAAGGCTATGATGTCAAACCCATCCTTTCGCCTTCCGTTCCCGAAGGACAAGAAAGATTGCGATTTTGTTTGCATAGCTATAATTCTGAAAAAGAAATTTCAGATGTTTTGCATTTGTTAAGTACATTTGTTTTTATCCACAAATAAAAATTATGGAAGAAACTTTTACAATGATAGGCCGTTTTCAATATTCTTCAGAAGCTATGATTTATAAAGGTAAATTAGAATCGGAAGGAATAGAAGTTTTTATTCGTGATAATAATTTAGTTGATTCAAATCCGCTTTACAGCAATGCAGTTGGCGGAGTTAAACTTTTTGTAAGAAATGAAGATGTAAAAAGAGCCAATTTTGTTTTAAAAGATGTAAGCTTGTATTCTATTAATGATAACAACCAACTCATAAAATGTCCTAATTGTGGCGAGGAACAAGTTGAAATGGAAACGGATATAAATGGATTAAAATCTTTATTAAAGGTAGTTGTTTTAGGTGCTTTTGCGCTTTTATTTACAAAGTACAAATACAAATGTCAAAACTGTAAATTCGAATTTAATTAAATGAAAATCTTTATAACTGGAATAGGAACCGATGTAGGTAAAACAATTGCTTCGGCTATAGTAACACAAGCGTTAGAAGCTGATTATTGGAAACCCATACAAGCTGGCGATTTAAACAATTCAGATAGCCATAAAATCGAAAAATACATTAAAAACGATAAATCTATCATTCATCAAAATAGCTATGCATTAAATACGCCTGCAAGTCCACATCATGCAGCTAAAATTGATAACATTTCAATCCATTTGAAAAACATCCTCGAACCAAAAACAAAAAATAATTTGGTTATTGAAGGTGCTGGCGGCATTTTTGTTCCTTTAAACAATTCGGATTGTATTATAGATTTAATCCAAAAAGAGTACAAAGTAATTGTAGTTTCACGTCATTATTTAGGAAGCATCAATCACACACTTTTAACCGTTGAAGCATTAAAAAACAGAAAAATTACTATAAGTGGAATTATTTTTTCAGGTGACGAAAACAAAGCTACAGAAGAAATTATTCTTTCTAAAACCAAAACAAAATTCATTGGAAGAATTGACAATGAACCCTATTTTGATCAAAATGTAATTCAGTATTATGCCGATATTTTTAGAGAAAATCTTTTAACTTTATAAAACCTTTGTGAAACTTGGTGTTTTTCTCTGTGTACCTTTGTGAAACAATTTACAACTTATGAATTTTTCTGAAAAAGACAAATTATACAATTGGCATCCTTACACGCAACACAAAACGGCAACTAACTTTCCTGCTATTGTAAAGGGAAAAGATGCCTTACTTTGGGATGAAAACAGAAAAGAATATATTGATGCCATTGCTTCATGGTGGGTAAATCCATTCGGGCACTCAAACACTATTATTGCTGATGCCATTTACAAACAACTTACTACTTTAGAACATGTACTTTTTGGCGGTTTTACACATAAACCAGTTGTTGAATTAGCCGAAAAGTTGATGGAAATTTTACCATCCAATCAAAAGAAGATTTTCTATTCTGACAATGGATCTACAGCTGTTGAAGTGGCTATTAAAGTTGCATTACAATTTAATTATAATAAAGGAATTAAGAAGACAAAAATCATTGCTTTTGATGATGCTTTTCACGGAGACACTTTTGGCGCAATGGCTGCAAGCGGAATAACTTTTTTTACAGAAGCATTTGAAGGATCTTTATTAGAAGTAACTCGAATTCCAGTTCCAACAAAAGGAAATGAAGAAAAATGTTTAAAAATGTTGTCCGATATAGTGGCAACTAATGAATTTGCAGCGTTTATTTTTGAGCCATTAGTGCAAGGTGCAGCCGGAATGGTTATGTATGATGCCGTAATTTTAGATCAGTTGATTTCTATATGTAATCAAAACAAAGTATTTACCATAGCCGATGAGGTAATGACTGGTTTTGGAAAAACCGGAAAAACATTCGCGTCTGATTATCTTCAAAATAAACCCGATATGTTATGCATGTCAAAAGCATTAACAGGAGGATCAATACCGATGGCGTTAACTACTTTTACTCAAGAAATTTTTGATGGTTTTTTAGATGATGATGTAAATAAATCGCTATTTCACGGACATACCTTTACAGCCAATCCTACAGGTTGTGCAGCTGCTTTGGCAAGTATCGAATTATTACTTACGAATGAAATGCAAGAAAATATTCAAAGAATAAACAAATACCATTTAGCTTTCGAAAATACTATTAAAAACCACCCAAAAGTAAAAACAACCAGAGTTCTTGGAGTTATTTTTGCTTTAGAAATTAAGACAGAAACTCAAGAAAGTTATTATGGAACATTACGAAATAAACTCTATAATTATTTTATCGAAAACGGAGTTATATTGCGTCCAGTTGGCAACATTATTTACATTTTACCGCCTTATATCATTACCGAAAATCAGTTGGGAAAAGTGTATTCCACTATTGAGAAAGCACTAGAAATAGTGTAGCTTTTTCACAAAGCTCACAGAGGAATTGCACAGAGATTCACGGAGTTTTATTTGACCTCGAAATTCTCCATGTCGCTCTGTGCTTCCTCCGTGAATCTCTGTTTAATAAAATAAAAACAAAATTCATAAACCTTGCGAACTTTGCGTAAAACTTTGCGAACTTTGCGGTTAAATTACAAATGTTGAAAAACAAGATAGCCATAACATCACTCGCGTCAATTTCTCCATTGGGAAACACACCCGATGCTGTTTGGCAAAATTATCTTTCGGATGAAACCTTAATTTTCCAAAAAGAATTCAACGGTCAAAGTCAATTTGCAGCTACCATTCCATCTGAAATCAGAAAAGAAGTGTCGCAATTACGGCAATCAGCCATCAAATACAAAGCCTTAGACGAAACCGTTTTACTGGCAATTTTGGTTTCGCGTAAAGCCATCAAAAATGCCAATTGGAAAAGTGGTGACGAATTTGGCATCAACATTGGCTCGTCTCGCGGTGCCACTCAATTGTTTGAAAAACACCATCAAGAATTTTTGGGAACAGGCAAAACTGCAGCCTTAACATCACCAACAACTACTTTAGGAAATATAGCTTCTTGGGTAGCACACGATTTAAAAAATGACGGTCCCGAAATATCACATTCGATTACTTGCTCTACGGCCTTGCATGCGATTTTGAACGCTGTTGCTTGGTTACAATCTGGTATGGCTACCAAATTTTTAGTGGGCGGAAGCGAAGCGCCATTAACTGCTTTTACAATTGCTCAAATGCAGGCATTGAAAATCTATTCAAAAGAAAATAGCACTTTTCCATGTAGAGCATTCGATTTACAAAAAACCAAAAACACTATGGTTTTGGGTGAAGGAGCTGCAGTAGCTTGTTTAGAATTAGGCGAACATGAAAATGCACAGGCTTACATTGAAGGAATTGGATATGCTACCGATACGATCCAACACAATATTTCGATTTCAGAAGATGCAGAGTGTTTTCAAAAATCGATAAAAATGGCATTACAAAACACCAATATTGAAGACGTTGATGCAATTGTGATGCACGCACCTGGAACTATAAAAGGAGATGTTTCCGAATACAATGCCATTCGGAAAGTATTCGGAAAAAACCATCCAATGCTTACAACAAACAAGTGGAAAATCGGCCACACTTTTGGAGCTTCTGGTATGCTGAATTTGGAGTTGGCACTTTTAATGATGCAACACAATACATTTATCGGGGTTCCTTTTGGAGAAAAACAAAAACCTCGTGCAGCTATTAAAAAAGTACTGATAAATGCTGTCGGTTTTGGAGGTAATGCCGTAAGCATTCTACTTTCGAAAGATTATTGATGTTCCAATTGCTTTACTTTTTCATACACCGAATCACTTTCCCATCCTTTTCGGAGTAAATAATCACAAAATTTCTTCCGTTTTTTTATGGCGTTTTTCTCAGTAATTGTCTCCCAATGTTTTTCAGCTAAAGTTTGAAAAGTAACTTCATACTCTTCTAAGGGAATCTTCTTTAAACTTTTTGTAATTAAATATTCGGAAATTTTACGAGCTTTAAGTTCGTTTTTAATGCGAATTTTTCCCCACTTTTTTTGATGGAATTTACTAATTGTAAATACTGAAGCAAATCGTTCTTCATTAAGAAAGTTCTCATTAATAAGATGAACTATAATTTGATTTTTTTCTTCCGATGAAATAGAAAATCCTTTTAGCTTTTCATTAACCTCAACATGACAGCGCTCTTGATAGGAACAGTAATATTCTATCTTTTGTATTATTTCTGGGAGACTTAGTGATTTTGAATTCAAAATATTGAATAGAAATAAAGGATTATTTTCCTTTAATAGAAGCTTCTAAATTTCTTTCTATTTTATGTTCAGGTCTTGTCCATTTTGGTTTTTCACCTAACGATTGATATTGCGAATCTGAAGCTTCTACCGTTTGTGGTTGTGATACTTTTGTAAAAGGTTTTTGTGGAATCAATCCCAACATTTCAAACATTTTCATGTCGTCATTAACATCCGGATTAGGAGTCGTTAATAACTTATCCCCCGCGAAAATAGAATTTGCTCCAGCAAAAAAGCACATGGCTTGTCCTTCGCGACTCATATTCATTCTACCTGCTGAAAGTCGCACTTGCGTTTGAGGCATTACAATTCGAGTGGTTGCAACCATTCGAATCATTTCCCATATTTCCACTGGTTTTTCTTCTTCTAAAGGCGTTCCTTCAACTGCTACTAAAGCGTTAATTGGAACTGACTCAGGTTGCGGACTCAAAGTAGAAAGTGCTACTAACATTCCGGCTCTATCTTCAATTGATTCACCCATACCAATTATGCCGCCACTACAAACAGTCACATTAGTTTTTCTTACGTTTTCAATTGTTTGCAATCTGTCTTCAAAACCACGAGTAGAAATAACTTCTTTGTAATATTCTTCAGAGGTATCTAAATTATGATTGTAGGCATACAAACCAGCTTCGGCTAAACGTTGCGCTTGATTTTCGGTAATCATCCCGAGTGTACAGCACACTTCCATATCTAACTTATTAATGGTACGAACCATTTCTAAAACTTGGTCAAATTCGGGTCCGTCTTTTACATTTCGCCATGCAGCTCCCATACAAACACGTGATGAACCGTTTGATTTTGCACGTAAAGCTTGTGCTTTGACTTGATTTACCGACATTAAATCGTTGCCCTCTATTTCAGTATGATAACGAGCTGCTTGAGGACAATAGCCACAATCTTCTGGACAACCACCTGTTTTAATTGACAATAAAGTAGACACTTGAACTACATTCGGATCATGCGATTCTCTATGTATTGTTGCGGCTTCATACATCAAATCCATAAGTGGTTTGTTGTAAATAGCCATAATTTCTTCTTTAGTCCAATTGTGTTTTGTGGTGCTCATTTAGCTGCAAATTTTATTGCATCAAAAGTAGTTAATTAGTTTTAAGAAACAAAACTAGAAAATGTTGAAGGAATTAACTGTCTTCTTTGGTTTTACCTTGCCAATACTGCATACTAATAAAAACAACAATAATAGCCGAAGCAATTCCTTCAAATAATAACCCGAAAATATATTCTGTTACCGTTGGCTTTCCTCCAAATAAAAATCCTTCTGAAAGGTTATTTAAATAAGATTGACCACCTTTATAGTAAATGTACAAAACCAATCCAATAATGCTCATCAAAACACCTGAAGTTGCGGTTAAAACTGTTGAAATAAGATTGTTTACATAACCAAATTCTCCACTTTTAAAATTTGATTTTAACATACGGTATATCCCAAAATAAAGAATAAATATATTGAAAACGCGTAAGTAATGAATGTTTGATAATCCTAGTAATTCCATTAGAAAAAAATAAGCTGCTAAACCAACAAATATTATAAATCCATTAACAAACTCTTTAGATAATTTCATAATGCTAATTTATTAGTTAATAATATAGAAATAAACACTATCAAATGTATAAAAAATTACGGATTTCTTTTAATAATTTGTTTTTAATTTATTAAAAAGCAGTAGTTTATTTCATAGAAGCAATAAAAACATTTGTGCTTATTTGATCTTTGATTAATTGTTGTTTTAATTCTTCAAGCGAATTAAATTTTATTTCTTCTCTAAAATAATGGAGAATTGAGATTTCAATATTTTGAGAATATATATCTTTATTAAAATTTAAAAAATGAACTTCAATTGTCTGGTTATTACCATTCACAGTTGGTCGATTTCCTATATTCATCATTCCATAAACTAATTGATTGTCTATAAAAGAAGAAACTATGTAAACACCATTTTTTGGAATTAATTTATAGTCTTCTTCAATTTCAATGTTAGCAGTCGGGAAGCCTATTGTTCCTCCAAGCTGATTGCCCATGACCACTTTACCTGTTAAACTATAATTGTATCCTAAGTAATTGTTTGCAATTTCTATTTCTCCATTTAACAAAGCATTTCTTATCTTGGTAGAACTTACAGCAATATCATTGATTTCTTCGACAGAAATTTGCTCTATTTCGAAATTATATTTCAATCCAAATTGAATTAAATCAGCAATATCAGCTGATCGATTTTTTCCAAAACGATGATCATATCCAATAATGATTTTAGTAATGTTTAGTTGGTCAACTACAATTTTTTTAATAAAATCTTCTGCAGAGAGTTGAGAAAATTCTTGATTAAATGGATGTATAATTAAATTATCAATCCCAAGTTGTTCAAACAGTTTTTCTTTTTCTTCTAAGGTGTTGAGCAACTTTATAGTGTTTTCATGCTGAAGCACCATTCTTGGATGCGGGAAAAAAGTTAACACTATACTTTTAAGATTGGCTTCTTTAGCCCTGGCAACTAGTTTGTCTAAAATTTTTTTATGCCCTAAGTGTACCCCATCAAATGTGCCAATTGTTAATATTGTACTTTCTTGAATTATAAAAGATTTAATGGAATTATAGGTCTTCAAAATATAAACTAATTTGTACAAAAATAAGTTAATTTTTTATTACTGTATTTAAAAAGTTAAAAACGGATAATAATTGTCCTAATTTTTAGGAGTTATAAATAATATTACTATTTTTGGTTCATTAAATAAAATCAGCCAAAATGAAAAAAAATTTACTACTGCTTACATTAATTTTATTTACAACTTTAAGCTTTTGCCAAACGGGAAAATATTGGACTTTAAACGTTGAAAGAATAGAAAACATAAGAAAAGACAAAGGAGTTGCAAGACTATCATTCCCAAAAGAATTTAAATTATTTAAACTAAATACTGAGGCATTAAGAAACGATTTGTTTACTGTTGTTGAAAATAAATCCAACCATTCTACAATAATAGCACTTCCAAATGCCGATGGTAACTTGGAAGAATTTGAAGTATTTGAAGCGTCTAATTTCGAATCTGATTTACAAGTACAATTCCCAGAAATTAGAGCTTTTTCTGGTAAAGGTATTACTGATAAATACGCCACATTAAAATTAAGTATTTCGCCACAAGGAATACAAACGATGATATTCAGAAGCGATAAAGTAAGTGAGTTTATTGAACCTTACTCTCAAGATCATACAATTTATGCCGTTTTTAAATCGCAAAGAAATAAAGGAGCATTAGCTTGGACGTGTTCTACAGAAGACCAAAAACTAGTGTTAGATATTACTTCAAAAACATCTAATCTCACTACGCTTTCTGATACAGGACAATTAAAAGTAATGCGACTAGCTCAGTCTTGTACTGCAGAATATGCTAATTATTTCGGTGCTACAAGTGCTGCTCAAGTTGGCTTAGTCTTAGCCGCATTTAATGCAACATTAACTCGTTGTAATGGTATTTATGAAAAAGATTTAGCGTTACATCTTAATTTAGTTGCAAGTTCAACTAATGTTATTTATTATGCTCCTGCAACTGATCCCTACACAACATTAGCCAATTGGAATACACAATTGCAGATTGCGCTAAACACTACTTTAACTGGTGTTGGAACAACATTGGCGACTAATAATGCAGCTTATGATATTGGCCATCTATTTGGATCAACTGGTGGCGGAGGAAGTGCTGGTTGTATTGGTTGTGTTTGTGTTAACGGAATAGCTGCGGGTACAGGAGCAACTAAAGGAAGGGGCATTACTTCTCCTAGCGACGGAATTCCTCAAGGTGATAATTTTGATATCGATTATGTAGTTCATGAAATAGGACATCAATTAGGTGGAACTCATACCTTTTCCCATAATAATGAAGGTTCTGGCACAAATAAAGAAGTAGGTTCTGGTATAACAATTATGGGTTATGCTGGTATTACAGGTCAAGATGTAGCACCTCATTCTATTGATATTTATCACGAAACATCGATTGCGCAAATTCAAGCTAATTTAGCGACCAAAACATGTCCAGTTACTACTGTCATTACAGCAAATAATGCTACACCTGTTGTAGCTGCTTTTGCCAATTATACCATCCCAAAAAGTACGCCATTTGTGCTTACTGGTTCTGCTACAGACGCTAATCCTGGTGATGCCCTTACCTATTGTTGGGAACAAAATGATGATGGAGGCTCTTCAACCGGTGCTGCTAGTAGTGCTGGTATTTCTAAAACTGTTGGCCCAAATTTTATTTCTTGGTTACCAACAGCTTCCCCGTCAAGATATTTTCCAAGAATTGAGTCTATAATAGCTAATTCAGCCATTACAAATCAAGTTGGTGGAGATGCTGGAATGTTATCTGAAGCATTAAGTGCGGTTTCGAGAGTATTAAATTTCAGATTAACCGTAAGAGATAACGCTCCATATAGTTCTACTGCTCCAATAAAAGTGGGGCAAACTGCTTTTACAGATACTGCGGTAACTGTTAATGCCGCTGCAGGACCATTTGTTGTAAACACACCAAACACAAGTGTTTCTTGGGTAGCAGGAAGCAATCAAAGTGTAACTTGGGATGTGGCTGGGACAGATGGAAATGGCGTTAATTCTCCTTTTGTTGATGTCTTTTTATCTACTGATGGTGGATTTACTTATCCTATTCAATTAGCAAATAAAGTTCCTAATAGTGGTAGCACAACTATCACAGTCCCAAATAATATTGGAACAACAAATAGAATTATGGTTAAAGGATATCAACATATCTTTTTTGATATTTCTAATACTAATTTTACTATAACTGCTGCACCATCTACATTTGCTGTTACCCAATCTAGTGTACAAAGTATATTAGGATGCACCTTAACATCTGCTGTATTTACATTTAATTATAGTGCATTGTCTGGTTTCTCTGGTACAACAACTTATAGTGCGTCTGGCACGCCTCCTGGTTCAACAATAGTGTTTAGTCCCGCTTCTAGTTCTACTAATGGAACTGTTACGTTTACTTTAAACAATCTTGCAACAGCTACCGCAGGGAATTATAATATTTTAGTAAATGCAACGTCTGGAGGTACAGTAAAAACAGTTCCATTTTATTTATTTTTAGGATTGTCTAATGTAACTTTATCAAGTCCAACTAACGCTGCTACAGCACAAAACACTTCGTTACCTTTAAGTTGGTCTGCCAATCCAAATGCAACTTCTTTTACTGTAGAGGTATCTCTTAATGCTAGTTTTACACCTTTATTTACTACTGCAAATGTAACTTCAAATGCATATACCCTAAGCGGATTAGCACAATCTACAACTTATTATTGGAGGGTAAAACCTAATAACGCTAGTTGTACTGGTAATTTTGGAAGCCCTTTTTCATTTACAACTGGTTCAATTACTTGCAATACATTTGATTCACCAAATATTCCTGTTATAATACCTGCAACTGGTACTCCTACAGTAACTTCTACTTTAAATATACCTTCAGGAGCAACTATATCTGATATAAATGTAACTGTTGATATTACCCATACTTGGATAAATGATTTAACACTAAGATTAACAAGTCCAACAGGTACCATAATAACATTAGTTGCTAATCCTTGTAATCCTAATGCTAGTGTAAATAACATATCTGCTACATTTGATGATGCTGGGACTGCATTTACTTGCGGTGATTTCCCTGGAATTACTGGAACAGTATTGCCAAATCAAGCTTTGTCGGCTTTTAATGGTCAAAGCTCTACTGGAACATGGACATTGACTGTAATCGATGGATTTAATGTGGATGGGGGTTCCTTAAATAATTGGAGTTTAAATATCTGCTCTCTTGCACCATTAAATCTCGATGAAAATGAATTTCAAGATTTTGCAGTTTATCCAAATCCTAACAATGGTAATTTTAATATTCAATTTAATTCTACATCAGGTAACGAAATTTTAATTAATGCATATGATATTAGAGGAAGACAAGTATTCAATAAAACCTATTTAAATTCAGGCTTATTTGATCAAAATATTCAATTAGACAATGTACAAGCAGGAGTCTATCTTATATCTGTTCAAGAAGGAGACAAAAAAGTAATTAAGAAAATAATTGTTCAATAATCTTTTAATTACTCATAAAGAAAAGGGAAACAATGTTTCCCTTTTTTTATTTCCCATTAAATATATTCATAGTGTTTTGTATACCAGCCAATGCAAAAGAGTTAATAATTTCTGACGCTAATTCTAACCTTTCAGGAAGTTTAACGTTTTCCTCTTCATTCCATTCGCCAAGCACATATTCAACTTGTTTTCCTTTTTTGAACTCATCGCTGATGCCAAATCGAAATCGAGGATAGTCAACTGAATTTAAAACTAATTGAATGTTTTTTAATCCGTTATGTCCACCATCACTCCCTTTTGATTTTATTCTGATTGTTCCAAATGATAAATTCAAATCATCTGTAATGATAAGCACATTTTCTTTTTCAATATTTTCTTTTTCCATCCAATATTTAACCGATTTTCCACTAAGATTCATAAAGGTATTTGGTTTTAAAAATAGTAATGTTCTTCCTTTAATTTTATACTCGGCAACATCGCCTAACTTGGCTGTTTGAAAAGACAATCCTTCTTTTTTGATAAAAAAATCTACAATTTTAAAACCTATATTGTGTCTTGTGTTAACGTAATCTGCACCAATATTTCCTAAACCAACGATTAAAAATTTCTTCATTGGATCAATTTTTTCTGTGTTTTTATTATTAAATATTCTCGTAAACCAATTCATTTTGTAAATGTAATCTAATTTAAAAATTTTTAAAAAGAAATTTTCATGTTATCTAAAATCTAATATGTCTTTAAAATAATAAAGGCGAAACTTTCGTATCGCCTTTATCTATAGCATATATAAAATATTATTTACCCAATAATAGCAGTTCACTCGCAACTACTTCTGTCACATAACGTTTTTCTCCGTTTTTATCATCATAACTTCTATGCGTTAGTTTTCCTTCAATAGCAATCTCTTTCCCTTTGGTAACATACTTCTCGATAATCTCTGCTGTTTTTCCCCAGGCAGAAATACGATGCCATTCTGTTTGTTCAACTTTTTCCCCCTTGTCATTGTAATACACTTCGTTGGTAGCAAGTGTAATATTAGCAACTTTTTTACCTCCTTCAAGATTTTTGATTTCAGGTTCTTGTCCTACGTGTCCGATTAATTGTACCTTGTTTCTCATGGCGTTTAAAATTTAAATAATTAATAAAGTGTTTTCGTCTTATTTCGACAATGCAAAGTTGTAGCAATCAACAAATTTTATTCGGTAATTAAGCATTTAATTTCGGTTGTAATTATTTGTAACCGTTTGTAAATGGAAATTTTATTATATTTGATTGATTTTAAAACTATAAGCCATGATAAAAAACTGTTTAGAATGTAACGAAAAAATTGTCGGTCGTGAAGACAAAAAATTCTGTAGTGACGGTTGTCGCAATTCCTACAACAACAAAATAAACAAAGACAGCACGAATTACATGCGTAATATTAATAACAAGTTGCGCAAAAATTACCGCATTTTAAATGAATTGAATGTGGATGGAAAATCAAAAGTTTCTAGATCTAAACTATCAAGCAAAGGTTTCCATTTTGATTATTTTACTACAATTTTAAATACCAAATCGGGAAATACCTATTACTTTGTATACGACCAAGGGTATATGATTTTGGAAAACGAGTATTATATGTTGGTTAAAAAAGATATATAAAAATGAAAAAAAATGCTTCTTCGCTATTTTCGATGTTGCTTCTTGCCACTATAGTGTACATCGTTTTTTATTTCATGATGCCACAAAGTTATGATAAAATTGAAGCGCCTCTTTCTGAATTTTCAACCCAACGAGCACTTAAAAAAGTAAAAGAAATATCGGCAAAACCACATTTTGTAGGTTCAAAAAATCACGAAACTGTTGCCAACTATTTACAAAACGAATTGCATAAAATAGGATTGGAAACTGCTGT
The DNA here is from genome assembly GCA_943323545.2 of Bifidobacterium breve. Taxonomy (GTDB): domain Bacteria; phylum Bacteroidota; class Bacteroidia; order Flavobacteriales; family Flavobacteriaceae; genus Flavobacterium. The sequence continues at coordinate 14,818 of CALPIE020000009.1, forward strand.
ACAAGAGGGATTTACGATGACCGAAAAAGGAACTTTAGTTTATTCGAAAAATATTTTAGCAAAAATAAACGGCACTAAAAACACTAAATCATTACTGCTTCTATCTCATTATGACAGCGCGCCTCATTCGTTTTCAAACGGCGCTAGTGACGATGCAAGTGGCGTTGCGACAATTTTAGAAAGTGTTCGAGCTTTCTTATATGCCAAAACAAAACACAAAAATGATATTATTATTTTATTTTCTGATGCTGAAGAATTGGGTTTAAACGGAGCTGCACTTTTTGTAACGCAACACAAATGGGCATCAAAAATTGGTTTGGTTTTAAATTTAGAAGCCCGCGGCTCGTCTGGCCCAAGTTGCATGTTGATGGAAACCAACAAAGGAAACGCCAAAATGGTAGCCGAATTTAGTAAAGGCAATGTGTCATATCCTGTGTCAAATTCGCTAATGTATAGTATTTATAAAATGCTCCCCAACGATACCGATTTGACTGTGTTTCGAGAAAAAGGAAAAATTCAAGGATTTAATTTTGCCTTTATCGACAGTCATTTCAATTACCACACAGCGAACGATACATTTGAAAATTTGAATCCGAATACATTGGCACATCAAGGCTCTTATATCATGCCTCTGCTTACTTATTTTTCTAATTCCGATTTGTCAAACTTAAATTCAACCAACGATAAAATTTATTTTAATGTTCCTTTCGGATTTGTAAATTATCCTTTTAGTTGGATTTTACCCATGTTGCTAATCGCATTTGGATTGCTGTTGCTTTTTGTTTTTATTGGACTAGGAAAGCAACTTTTGCGCATGGATGAAATCATTAAAGGATTTTTTCCTTTATTCGGAGCGCTACTTATTGCTGGTTTAGTAACGTATATCGGTTGGCGAATAGTGTTGGCTTTTTATCCACAATATACTGACATACTTCACGGATTTACTTATAACGGTCATGATTATATTTACGGTTTTGTAAGTTTGACTTTGGCAATTTGCTTTACAATCTATCGAAAAGATGCCAAAAGAAATTCGGAAATGAATCAATTAATTGCCCCATTATTCCTCTGGATTTTAATCAATATCGGAATTGCATTCAAACTTCAAGGAGCCGGGTTTTTTATTATTCCAGTTCTTGCTAGTTCTTTAATGTTGGGCTATTTTGTGCTCACGCAAAAATCGAATGCTTTTTTAAATGTTATTTTAGCGTTACCAACATTAATTATTTTAGCTCCGTTTATTCAATTATTTCCAATTGGTTTGGGATTGAAAATTTTGGCTGGAAGTTCGATTTTAACAGTATTGTGTTTCGTTTTGTTATTGCCTGTTTTTGGTTCTTTTGGAAAAAAGAAACTTTGGTCACTATTTTTCTTTTTAGTTGCTATCGGATTTTTTGTAAAAGCTCACCAATCATCGGAATATAACACCAAAAATGTAAAACCAAATAGTTTGGTGTATCTTTTAAATGGCGATACCAATAAAGCATATTGGACAACCTATGACACACATTTAGACCAATGGACCAAAAGCTATTTAGGGAAAAATCCAAAAGACGCCAAAGCGTTAAACACCAATAAATCTTATAGTAAATACGGTTCTCAATATACCTTTATGGCAGATGCTCCAATTATAACTATTGCAAAGCCAACAATTGATTTTGCAACCGATTCAACTATTGGAACAACGCGTCATTTAAAAATTGTAATTACTCCAAATCGAAATGTAAATCGCTATGATATTTTTGCCGATGAAAACTTAAAAATCAAAAACTTAAAAGCAAACGGTGTAAAATCGATTGATTTAAAAAGCAATATTATTAATAAAAAAACCAATAAAATTTTGAGTTATTATGTTGTAGATAATGTTCCGTTAGTAATGGCGTTTTCAATTCCTTCAAATCAGAAATTTAATATGGACTTAGTAGAAAGTTCTTTCGATTTAATGACTAATCCGATATTTCACATAACAAAAAGACGCGATTGGATGATTCCGACTCCTTTTGTTACAACTGATGCGATTGTCATCAAACAAAAGATACAGCCGAGTCGGATTATTAAAAAAGTAATTCCTTATTTTAAAAGAAATACATTGCCAACAAATAGTTTGAGTATTGTAAAAGACAGTTTAAACTAATGCAAAAAATAAGCCTTTTAGGTTGTGGTTGGCTTGGATTGCCATTGGCGAAATCTTTACTAGAAAAAGGATTTTTGGTAAATGGTTCAACGACTACTGAAGAAAAAATTTCACTTTTAAAAGCGTCAGGAATTCGTCCTTTTTTAATTTCCCTTGGCGGAAATGAAATTGGTAGTGAAATCAATTTATTTCTTCAAAATTCAGCAATTTTAATTATTGCGATTCCACCAAAATTACGAAGCGAATCATCGGAAAATTTTGTTGCAAAAATTCAAAATTTAATTCCATTTATAGAAAAATCATATATTGAAAAAGTGCTGTTTGTGAGTTCAACATCAGTGTATGCCGATGATAATTTGACTGTTACAGAAGCAATAAATCCAAAACCCAATACCGAAAACGGTAAACAAATATTAGCCACAGAACTACTTTTACAAAACAATAAAAACTTTCAAACAACGGTGGTTCGGTTTGGTGGATTGATAGGAATCGATAGACATCCAATTGCCTTTTTATCCGGAAGGAAAAACATAGAAAATCCAGAAGCTCCCATTAATTTAATACATCAGGAAGATTGTATTGGAGTTATCGAAAGCATAATTGAAAAAGAGTGCTGGAATGAAACCTTTAATGCTGTGGCACCGTTTCATCCGACACGAAAAACCTATTACACTCAAAAAGCTATCGAACGCAATTTACTGTTACCCGAATTTGACAAGAGTAAACCTTCTAACGGCAAAATAATATCGAGCAACAAAGTCGAACTGATTTTGAACTATCAATTTAAAAACAAATTATAAATGAATTTTAATGATGTAATCGGAACCATAGGAGTTGGCATTATTTTAATTGCTTACTTCTTAAATAACTTTTCATTTATTAAAAGAAATGGCAATTTGTACTTTGTTTTAAATATAATAGGAGCCAGTATTGCTTGCTATACTTCGCTCCTTATAAACTATATTCCATTTGTAATTTTAGAAGGAACTTGGGCGTTTATTAGCGTTATCAGTTTGCTAAAAAACATAAAAAAACCTCAAGAGTGACTTGAGGTTTTTTATTTATTTCTACCAAATCTTCACGCGATTCTCTGGTTTAATGTACAACTTATCGGTTTCTTTGATATCAAAGGCTTGATAAAAAGAATCTAAATTCAATAACGGTACATAAGCTCGGTACATACCTGGAGAATGCGGATCGGTTTTTACCTGATTTTTAATGGCTTCGTCACGCATTTTAGATCGCCAAATGGTTCCCCAAGAAATGAACAATCGTTGTTCTGGTGTATACCCGTCTATTAATCCTGGATTTCCGTTTTCTTTTAAAAACAATTGCAATCCATCATAAGCCGCGTTTATTCCGCCTAAATCACCAATATTTTCTCCTAACGTAAATTTACCATCTACGAAAGTTCCTGGTAATGGTTGTAATTTACTGTATTGATCAGCCAATGCGCCACTTAATGCAGTAAATTGTTTTAAATCGTTTTCCGTCCACCAATTCTTTAAATTACCTTCTGCATTATAGCGAGAACCAGAATCGTCAAATCCGTGAGAGATTTCGTGTCCTATTACAGCTCCAATTCCACCATAATTAACTGCTTCGTCGGCTTTATAATTGTAAAATGGCGGTTGTAAAATAGCTGCTGGAAAAACAATTTCATTGTTGGTCGGGCTGTAATATGCGTTTACGGTTTGAGGTGACATTCCCCAACGGGTTTTATCAACTGGTTTTTGTAAATCGGCAATGTTCTCTTGGAAATTCCACTTGGCAACATTCTTCATATTGTCATAATAGCTTCCGCCTTCAGCACTGCTTTTGATTACCAATTTAGAATAGTCTTTCCATTTGTCTGGATATCCAATTTTTACATTTGATTTTCTTAATTTTTCGATGGCTCCTTTTCTAGTTTCTGGTGACATCCAAGTCAAATTATTGATTCGGTTTTCAAAAGCTAAAAAGATATTTTTTATCATTTTACTGGCTTTTTCTTTAGCTTCTGCCGGAAATTTTTGTTCTACGTAGAGTTTACCTAGAGCTTCTCCTACAGTACCATTTACTACTTGAAGCGCTCTTTCTTCTCTAGGTCTTTGTTTTTTGGCACCTTGAAGTGTTTGACTGTAAAAATCCCAATTGGCTTTTTCGATGTCTGTTGTTAAAATATCGGCCGATTTATTAAGCAAAGACCAACGCAAATAAGCTTTCCATTCGTCAATTTTATTATCGGTAAAAATGGATTGTAAAGCCGTCATGTATTTTGGTTGCGATACGTTAAGCGAATCTACTTTAGTGATTCCAACGCCTTTAATTAAAGCATTCCAATTTACTGCTGGTGTTAATTTTTGTAAATCGGCAACCGTCATCATGTTATAGGTTTTTCTTCTATCTCTACGTTCAACTCTGTCTAAACGTGGAGTTGCCATTGCAATCTCTAGAGCTAAAACCTTTTTAGCGTTCACTTTAGCTTGTTCGGCATCATCACCAATAAATTGTAACATTTTGGTAACATGAAGCATATATTTTACTCTCTTTTCTTTAGAATCTGCATCTTCAGATACATAATAATCTCTATCTGGTAAACCTAAACTTCCAAGTCCAATATTAACTATATTTTTATTGCTGTTTTTAGCATCAGGACTTACTCCGATTCCATAAAAACCCAAACCACCTTGAGGTTGCATTTCGATAATTAATTTATTTAAATCTTCTATAGATTTTATTGCGTTAATTTTTGCTAACGATTCTTTAATTGGATCCATTCCGAGTTTGTTTCTTGAAATGGTATCCATATACGTTTTATAAACATTAACAGCCTTTGCTTGATCTGATTTAGGATCTAATTTTGGGTTAGCGGCAGCTTCTTTTAAAATGGCCAAAGCATCTTTGTCGGTATTTTGACGCAATTCATCAAAGCTACCCCAACGAACTCTATCACTAGGGATTTCAGTTTCATCATACCATTTACCATTTACAAATCTAAAGAAATCATCTCCCGGTTTAACGGTTCTATCCATAAGACGAAGGGTTACTCCGGGCGTTCTAGACACTTTTTGTGCATTACTAAAAAAAGAAACTAATAAACATCCACAAACAACAACAATTTTTTTATTCCATTTAATTTTCATCTTTCTTACTTTTTAATTATTTTTTTGATTATTTTTTGATTATTTGCTGATATTCTAACAAAATAGAGTCCACTAGAAACTTGCGTTAAATTTAAAACTGTACTGTTGTTAGTTATTTCCAGATTTACTTCAGATTCGATTATTTTACCAGTTATATCGTAAACTTCTATTTTTTCAATCGGATAATTATTTGAAGTAATGTTATAAATTCCTGAAGAAGGATTTGGATAAATAGAAATTGAATTTGAATCAAAACTATCAGAAGCTAAAGTACCACTAATTAAAAAATCATCAATAATTACGCCTTGATTCGTTACCGATTCGTCTGATTGAAATACAATTCTAAAAATAATATTTTGTTCTGCATTTAAATCGATTAAAGAATAATTATATGTTTTTATTACCCCGTCAGTTCCTGTCCATTGAGCGCCAACGCAATTATTACAATCGGTTCCCGAAGTTTGAGGTGTTCTATTGCTATTATACCAATTGGCTCCTTGGGTTCCTAGTATTTCCCAATTTTGACCAAAATCTGTTGAATATTCTACATAGGCTATATCCCAATTATTTTCAAGATCAAAAGCCATTTTAAAACTAATTTGTGGATTGGCCAATTGCGTTAAATTATAACATTCTGAAATTAAAAATGATTTGATTTGATCGGGATAGTTTCCTGTTAAAGAAGTAGAGTATACATTATTTGTTCCTGATGAAATTATTGAACCCGCTCTTAATCCTCTAGTCCAAATACCAGTAGAACTGCCTTCATCATTTTCTAATAATTCATTTGATGGGCTTTCAAAAGTATTTGTAACATTTACAGTTCCGGCAGCATTTAAATAAAATGTACCTGAAGTTGAGTTATTATCGTTATACGAATCGTTAGCTATAGTAGAATTAACAACAAAATCATAAGCTCCTTTACTTAATGTTGCGGTTGGCAAACTAACTGTTACTGTTTGTCCTGCATTTATTACGCCATTCCAATTATAGGTTAAAGTGCTATTATTAAATGAATAATTAAAATTGACAGTATTGATAACATTTGAGCCATTGTTTTTAATTTGAACTTGAGGCGTAATAGTAGCATTACAATTAACATTTACTGATGTAGGGCTAATTATTTGTACTAGTTTAACATCATTTAAAGGGACTTGAACAGGAATAGCTGATTGCCAAATTCCTCTTCCGTAAGTGGATGCCACAATTTTAGCATCATCCAAATTAATTTCTAAATCAGTAACCGAAACATTGGGTAAGTTTGTATCGAATGGTTCCCATTGTGATAAGGTATCATCTCTATAAAAAACGCCAAGACTTGTCCCAACATACAATGGGTTATTGGTATTTCTGCCTTGATGAATTATAACATTCTTGCCAATATTTGGTAAGCCTTGAGAAAAAGCCGTAAAGGTTAATCCACCATCTAAAGATTTTAGTGTTTCTCCAGTTGTCCCAGAAGTTGTTATATAGATAATATTACTATTTGTTGAATGTACATCTACAGAAGTAATATTAGAAGCAGCATAATAAACGGCAATAAAATTAATCCCTTTATCTGTGCTTTTAAATAATATTTCATTGTCTACAACATACATTATTAAATCATTACTTGGATCAATTGCGATGCGATCTAGACTATTCCCGCTAAAAACAGTTGTACTTTGTTGCGTCCAGTTACCGTCAGTCAACTTAAACAAATTTTTATAGCAAGAAAACAATTCTCCTGTAGAATTTATAGCTAAAGGTGTAATCCAATTACCTGTTTCATTTAAAGGTTTGTCTATTGATCCCGTTAACGAATTCCCAGCGTTGTTGCTAATATATAATCCATTCCCGTTTTGAATAAAACCATAATATAAATTACTGTTATTTGGGTGAATAGCAGTATCCATTCCGTCTGCACCATAATAATTTTTCCAAATATTATTACTAAATGCATAACCTCCATTATCTTGCAAACCCCCAACCATTTTAGAAACACTTTGTTTTGAAACTGCTACTCTATAAAACTGACCAATTTGCGCACCTGCCGTTTTATCTGTAAATGAGGTTGCGTTATCATCAGAAATGTAAATTCCACCATCGCTACCACAATATAATTTATTGCCGTAGAATCTTAAATAATGGATGTCAGCATGAGTATAAGCGGCGCTTTGAGGTTGGTTCCAAAAATTGACTTTTGAAACGGTTACCCCGCCGTCTAATGACTTCCAAATATTTAAACATCCTGTATAAATTTCATTTTCATTAGTATTTGAAACCGCTAAAGCTAAATCATAATAAGCTTGTGTGGATTCGAAAATATTAGTAGTCCCAGAAGTTTTTGTCCAAGTTGTACCTCCATCAATAGATCTATAAATTCCTTGAAAAGCATTTGCAGTTGTTGAACTCAGTATGTAAATGTATTGAGAATTTGCTGGAGTAACATCTAAAATTAATCTCCCCGAACTTGAAGGTAAGCCTGTGGTAATAACTGTAAATGAACTTCCTGAATTTGTAGAACGATAAAATCTATTATTAGTAACAGCATAAACAGTTGACGTAGTTCCAGGTTTTAGTCTAATTCTACCTGAAGAAAAATCTCCAGATTGAATTAAAGTCCAATTAACTCCTGCATCAATTGTTCGATAAATTCCAAGACTAGTAGCTACCCAAAGCATATTTGAATCGGTAGGATTAATTAAAATATCGCCAGAGTAAGTAGATGTATTTGTAAATGTCAAGCCAGTAGTATTCCATGTTAATCCTCCATCTGTAGATTTTAATACCCCAACAGAGTATGTGTTAGACCCATCACAATCTCCAGTTGAGATGTAGATGTTATTTGAATTGTTATAATCAATAGCTATACCCGATACACCCATTTGGGGAAAATTATCCCCTAATGGAATCCAATTATCTCCAGAATTGGTTGATTTCCAGATTCCTCCAGCTGGTGCACCCATAAAAATTGTATTGGCATTATTTGGATCAACTAGTATGGTATTTATTCTTCCTTGTCCGGAAGACCATGAACCCGAATTTGTATGTGTAAAAGGGCCAACAGATTCCCAGTTACTTAATGGGACTGCATTTGTACTATTAACTCTTTGTAAAACTTTATTTTTCTTAAAGGAATATGCATCCCACATTTCTTGGGGCGTTATTAAATACCCTTCATTATTGGTTTTATTTCTCCAATGTTCAACCCAACGCATAAAAGGTTTGTAACCACTTCCTTTTACATCTTTGTCATGATTAGTCCAATATTCATCAAACAATAGTATGGATTCATCAATTGTTATATTAGAACTTCTGGCAATCGCATTATTTTTTATCCAGGGAGCATTTATATTGTATTGGGAAAATCCCAAAAAAGAAATTAAAAAGATGGGGAATAGTAAGGTTTTTTTCATAAAAATCAATTTTATGTTCAAATATATAAAATAATGTTACCGAATTGACTATTTAGCAAATCTAAACACAACTTTTAACAGTTGTTTTATACTTTTGTAAAAAAATAAAAATGCTATCTGCTCTAAAAAAATACCGACTTTTTATAGGTTTCTTTTTACTGTTTTCTATACTTACAATTTCATTGTTTTATAGTGTTTTAAAACCAAAGAAGTCTTTACCAATATATAATCCAAGTGATGTAAATCCTGAATTAGTAGATTCTACTGTTCAATATGTGGCTAAAAATCACATTATAGCCGATTTTAATTTTACCAATCAAAACGGAAAAACTATTTCACAAAAAGATTACAAAGGTAAAATTTATGTTGCCGATTTTTTCTTTACTACTTGTCCAACTATTTGTCCGAAAATGACCAATAATATGGTTTGGTTACAAAATCAAATTAAAAACAATCCGAAGGTAATGTTGCTTTCCCATTCGGTTACCCCCGATATTGATAGTGTTTCCGTATTAAAAAAATATGCTCTTAAAAAAGGCGTAATTGACAGCAAATGGAACTTGGTTACTGGTGATAAAAAAGATATTTATTACATCGCTCGAAAATCGTATATGGTTGTAAAAACTGGAAAGCCTGAGGAATTTTATGACATGGTGCATACCGAAAATTTTGTTCTTGTGGATACCAAAAGAAGAATTCGTGGTTATTACGACGGGACTAATCTTGATGGTCCAACTGAACCTGGAATAAAAAATATAAAACAATTATTGGAGGATATCCTTTTTCTTTGTTCTGAAGAAAACTAAATAAACAAGGTTAAAATAAATCTTAAACTTGTTAATTATAATAATTTTTTCATAACAAATTCCTATTTTTGTATTTTAATTCAATCTAAATAAAGCTTTGCAAACAACAATTGAACAACTAAAAATTGGTCAAAAGGGAATCATTTCCGATTTCAATATTGATGATATTCCGCTAAAATTGCTCGAAATGGGTTGCTTACCCGGTAATACCATTGAATTAATTCAAGTTGCACCTTTTGGTTGTCCGTTGTATTTTAATGTAAACGATTCACATGTTGCCATTCGAGTTGAAACTGCTAAAGAAATTACAGTTGTCATTGAAAATTCTATTTAATGGCAAAAAAAAGTATTAAAGTAGCTTTAATTGGCAATCCGAATACTGGAAAAACTTCGGTATTCAACCAACTTACTGGTTTACACCAACAAGTAGGTAATTACCCTGGAATTACAGTTGAAAAGAAAATCGGAACTTGTAAATTAGCAAACAATTGTAATGCAACAATTCTTGATTTACCAGGAACTTACAGCCTAAATGCTAGTTCTATTGATGAAAATGTGGTTATCGAATTGCTCTTAAATAAAAAAGACGAAAACTTCCCTGATGTAGCGGTTGTAATTACAGAAGTTGAAAATTTGAAGCGGAATTTACTGCTTTTTACCCAAATAAAAGATTTAGAAATCCCTACAATTTTGGTCATTAATATGAGTGACCGAATGAAATTAAAAGGTATCGAATTAGATATTCCTTTTTTAGAAACAGCTTTAAAAACAAAAATTGCATTAGTAAGTTCTAGAAAAAATATTGGAATTGAAAAAATTAAGGAATTAATTCTTAATTATGAATCGCTTTCTACTGAACCTTGTTTAAACGCATCATCAATTGATCAAGACTATTTTGATAGACTAAAACGTGCCTTCCCTAACCAATTGGTTTATAAACTTTGGTTGGTTATAACACAAGATGTAAATTTCTTAAATTTAGACCGAAATGAAATAAAAAGTTCTTTTACTAAATCGCATGCCGATTTAAAAAGATTGCAACAAAAAGAAACCATTAAAAGATATCAATTTATAAATGATACTTTAAAAATTGGACAAAAAATTGATGCTGCTAAAGCCACTAACATAAGAGCAAAGCTTGACAGGGTATTAACTCATAAAGTATTTGGCTATTTGATTTTCTTCTTTATATTATTTGGTATTTTTCAATCGATATTTGAATGGTCTAAAATTCCAATGGATTTTATTGACACTTCTTTTGCCAACTTAGCTGCTTACTCAAAAAATCAACTCCCTGCGGGTGAATTTACAAATTTAATTAGTGAAGGAATTATTCCGGGTATTGGCGGAATATTAATCTTTATCCCACAAATTGCTTTCTTGTTTTTATTCATTTCAATACTTGAAGAAAGTGGTTACATGAGTCGTGTTGTATTTTTGATGGATAAAATAATGCGAAAATTTGGACTTTCTGGTAAAAGTATAGTGCCATTGATTTCAGGTACAGCTTGTGCGATTCCAGCCATTATGGGCGCTCGGAATATAGAAAATTGGAAAGAACGATTAATCACTATTTTAGTTACTCCTTTTACGACTTGTTCTGCCCGATTACCTGTTTATGCTATTTTAATTGCTTTGATTATTCCTGAAGAAAAAGTATTAGGATTTATGAGTTTACAAGGATTAACTTTAATGATTCTGTATCTTTTAGGCTTTGGAATGGCAATCATTTCGGCTTTTATTTTAAATAGAATACTTCAAATAAAATCGAAATCCTACTTTGTAGTTGAAATGCCGAGTTATAAAATTCCGCTTTTTAAAAACGTCGGAATTAATGTTTTAGAAAAAACAAAATCATTTGTATTTGGTGCAGGTAAAATTATCCTAGCCATTTCAATCCTATTATGGTTTTTAGGATCTCATGGCCCAAAAAAAGATTTTGGAAAATCAGATATTATAGTTCAAAAACAAGTCAAAGAAAGTAATATAAAATATAGCCCAAAAGAAATAGAAAATCAAATAAACGCCTATAAATTGGAACATTCTTATATCGGAATTATAGGAAAAACAATAGAACCTGCAATTAAACCTTTGGGTTACGATTGGAAAATTGGAATTGCAGTAGTAAGTTCATTTGCTGCTCGTGAAGTTTTTGTTGGCACTTTAGCTACTATTTATAGTGTAGAAAGTCAAAGCGATGATGAAGCAACTATAAAAGAACAGATGAAAAATGAAGTTAGAGAAGATGGCTCCCCATTATTCGATTTTCCGACAGGCGTTTCATTGTTACTTTTTTATGCTTTCGCCATGCAATGTGTAAGTACTTTGGCTATTGTAAAAAAAGAAACAAATAGTTGGAAATGGCCCATTATTCAATTGGTATTTATGAGTGGGTTTGCTTACTTAATTGCTTTAATTGCTTATCAAGTTTTAAAATAACCTAATCAAATGTTAAAGTTTTATTCTCTTCTATTAAAAATCAAATAGTTATAAAAATGGGTTAAAAATAACATTATTTTTAATTTGTCTAAATAAAAATTAGGTTTATTTTTGCAGCGTAGAATAAATCTAAATAAGAATGAATTACTTTAAATTAGCAATTGTTTTGCTATTAACGTCATCTGTTTTTGGTCAAAAACAGAACAGTTCAAATGACTCCATAACTAAATTAGAAACGGTTGTTATTGAAATTAAACAACAAAGTCCTGAAAGATTACCTGAAATTAAAGACAATGTTTTATTTTCTGGAAAAAAAAATGAGGTATTAAAACTATCAAGCTTAAATGCCAATTTATCTAACAACAATGCACGAGAAGTATTTGCTAGAATTCCAGGTATTACTGTTTGGGAAAATGAAGGCTCTGGATTACAAATAAATATTGGCGCACGCGGATTGAGTCCAAATAGAAGTTGGGAATTCAACACACGCCAAAACGGTGTAGATATTTCGGCTGATGTTTTTGGCTATCCAGAAGCTTATTATAATCCGCCTTTAGAAGCTGTTGAAAGCATTCAAATTGTTCGTGGTGGTGCGTCATTACAATTCGGTCCCCAATTTGGCGGAATGGTAAATTATGTTTTAAAACTAGAAAAAGAGAAACCCTTTTCATTTGAAACTCAAAACACTGTCGGCAATTATGGATTATTAAGTTCTTTTAATGCCATTGGTGGAAAATATAAAAAATGGTCTTACTACCTGTATAATCATTCTAGAAGTTCAAAAGGGTGGCGCGAAAACAATCGATTTCAAGCAAGAAATACACATGCGTTTATTGAATACCGATTCACAGAAAAAACTAAAATTGCTGCCGAATACACAAATTCTGTTTATGAAATGCAACAACCTGGTGGATTAACCGATGTTCAATTTAACGCAAACCCAAGACAATCTTTTAGAGAACGAAACTGGTTTGGAGTGCCATGGAATATTTTTTCTGTCAATTTTGACACAAAAGTTAGTGCCAATTTTGACGTAAATGTAAAAGCATTCGGTCTTATTGGTGAAAGAAACAGTGTTGGATTTACAAGTGCCGCAAATATTGAAGATGTAATAAATACTTCCACAAATCAATATGCAAATAGACGTGTTGATATTGAAAAATATAACAATATTGGACTTGAAAATCGCAATATTATACGCTACAAATTTGGTGAATTAAACCAAAATCTTGCCTTTGGAGTTCGGTTATATAAAGCAAAAACAGAACGTTTTCAAAAAGGAAAAGGCTCTACTGGAAGTGATTTTGATATCTTAATAGAAGGAAATTTCCCAACTGAATTAGAATTCAACACAAAAAATATTGCCTTGTTCGCAGAAAATCAATTTAAAATTTCTAATCAATTTAGTGTCACTCCCGGAATTCGTTTTGAATATATAAACTCAACTGCAAAAGGTCGAATAGATATTGTTTCTGGAAATAACATTTCTATCGAAAATCAAACAATAACCCGAAACAAACCTCTTTTCGGAATTGGATTAGAATACAAATGGATGAAAACAAATTTTTATGCTAATATTTCTCAAGCATTTAGACCCGTGTTGTTTAGTGATATTACCCCTTCTGCTGTAATTGATGTTATAGATCCAAACTTAAAAGACGCAAGTGGTTTTAATGCCGACTTAGGTTATCGTGGTGTTTACAATGGTTATATCAATTTTGATGTAAGTGTATTTTATCTAAGTTATAATAACCGTGTTGGAGGTATAAAACAGTTTATAAATAATGACCCAACTCAAGGTACTTATTTGTTTAGAACTAATTTAGGGGAAACACGCAATAAAGGGATTGAAACTTTTATCGATTTAAACATTACTAAAATGGTTGGAATTGATAAACCATACGGAAACTTAGATGTATTTGCCTCTATGTCCTTTATTGATAGCAAATATGTCGATTTTAAAACAACTTCCTTATCGGGCTCAGCTCCCAATATTGTCATTTCGGAAACTAATTTGTCGGGGAATAGAGTTGAAAATGCGCCTCGTTATATTCATAATTTCGGAATGTCTTGGGGCAATAATAATTTTTCGGCCACCGTTCAATATAAAATGTCTGGAAAAATTTTTACAGATGCAAATAATACTATTACGCCTTCCGTAAATGGGCAAACTGGAGAATTAGAAAAGTATCAAATTGTTGATTTTTCTTCGGAATATAAATTTTTAAAACATTATAATATTCGTGGTGGCGTTAATAATATAATGGATAAAAGCTACGCAACTCGTAGATCGAGTGGTTATCCTGGTCCTGGTATTTTACCTGGCGAAGGCAGAACATTTTATATTTCTATTGGCGCAAAATTTTAATAATAAAAACATAAAAAGGCTCTCAATATAACGAGAACCTTTTACATTTGTACAATGAATTATCAAACTATATTAGTTTACATTTCACTGAGCTTAGCAATTTTTTTTCTGGTTAGAAAGTTTTTTTGGAAACCAAAATCAAAAAAAAATTGCGGAGATGACGATTGCGGCTGTCATTAATCGTGATAATTGATTTTGACAAATTGTTTTTTAGCTTCCATAATTTGTCCATCTTTAGGATAAGGAAAAACAGTAATGCTTTTTATACTATTTGAATTTTTAGGCAAATAATTAGTGAACCATTTTATGTTTTCATCTGAATTATTAAAATTCAATAATAACGTTTTTTCTTCAACTATTTTTTTGTCTTTATAAACTTCAATTTCAATTGAAACCTCACCAGCCCACATACAAGATACGTTTTCTGGACAACGTGAATCATCAAAAACACGTTTAAGTCTTAAATGGTATCCTTTTTTTGGAATACATTTTTTAGAAGTTATTTTAATTTCGCTTTGTGCAAACAAAGTAGCACTAAATACTAAAATTAGAATCATTACTACTTTTTTCATAAATTAAAATTACTTTATTTTAAGGTATAAATTACTTGCAATTTTATTAGAAATAGTTATTTCGTTATCATTAACTTTAATTCTTAGGGATAAGTCGAACTCTTCTTTTGAAATAAATTCAATTTTTGAGCCCAACGCAATTCCTTGTTTGTCAAGGTATTTCAAAAATTCTGAAGACGTATCTTTAACGCCAACGCAAATTCCAATTTTACTTTCTTTTAAATCAGAAAGTAACAACTGTTCTTTTTTTAATATTTTCCCGTTAGCATCTGGAATTGGATCACCATGAGGATCTTCGGTTGGATTATCAAGAAAATCATCTAATTTATTTATCAATTTATCCGATTTTATATGTTCCAATTGTTCTGCAATATCATGTACTTCATCCCATGAAAAATCTAATTTTTCAACTAAAAAAACTTCCCATAACCTATGTTTCCTTACAATCATTTTAGCCGATAAATTCCCTTTCTCAGTAAGCGAAACCCCTTGGTATTTTATATAATTTACCAAATCTTTTTCAGCCAGTTTCTTCAACATATCAGTAACCGATGATGCTTTTGTCTCCATTTTCTCAGCTATTGCATTGGTGCTAACTTCTGAATTTATTGTAGTGGTAAGATGGTATATTGTTTTGAGATAATTCTCTTCTGATAAAGTCATATTATTTTAGGATAATTAATTCTTAACAATAAACAATGGTATCGAAATTTTATGTCGTAATTTATCTACTGTTGTTCCAAAAAGTAAGTCTTTAAAACCAGTATGTCCATGAGTACCCATAACTAAAATATCAAAATCTTCTTCGTTTACTATAATTGGAATAGCCTTATTTGGTTTTCCAAATCCAAGTTTGACATCAACTTTAAATCCTTTATTTGTCAACAAATATTGATATTCTAATAATAATTTTTCATCTATTGTAGTTTCATGATCGTCAATATTTCCGCCGTAAATCATTGCCCCTACAGTTTCTACAACATGTATTAAAGTATAATTAGCTTCTTTTCCTCCCAATTCAAAAGCGCTATTTATTGCTATTTGATCTGCGTCAGAAAAATCAATAGCTATGGCAATTTTCTTTTTACTGTAGGCTTCAACTTTAGAAAAATTCAACTCAAAATTGTGCGGTAAATGACTTTGGATATTGTGTTTTGCTTTTGTAATAAATGGTTTGAAAACAATATAAAGTAACAAAATTAAAAAACAGATTGCTAATGGTACTACTGTAAACCATAAAACTATCGGATTACTAGATGTTTCTAACCAACCTCGAATTTCATTAAAAACCAATTTGGCATTCAAACTAACAATTATTAAAGCTACTATCCATGAGGCAATTTGTGTGGTTTTTCTAATATGAAATCCTCTCATTTTTGACTTATCACTAACGAAATGGATTAACGGAATTATAGCAAATCCCAATTGTAAACTTAAAATAACCTGACTTAATATCAACATTTTTCCTGTTACGCTTTCGCCAAAAATTAAAATCACTATAACTGCTGGAACAATAGCAATTAATCGGGTAATAATTCTACGAACCCAAGGTTGAATTCTCAAATTTAAATACCCTTCCATGATAATTTGTCCAGCTAATGTCCCTGTAATTGTAGAGCTTTGTCCTGCTGCAATTAAGGCAACTGCAAATAATATTGGTGCCCATTTTGTACCTAACATTGGTGCCAAAAGCTGGTGTGCATCTTGAATTTCGGCTACATCAAACAATCCGTTTTTATAAAAAGTAGCTGCTGCTAAAATCAATATAGCGGCATTAACAAAAAAAGCCAAATTCAAAGCAATAGTGCTGTCTATAAAATTGTATTTTATTGCTTGTTTGATTCCTTTAACACTTCGATCAAATTTACGTGTTTGAACTAAAGACGAATGCAAATACAAATTATGAGGCATAACAGTTGCCCCAATAATTCCAATTGCAATATATAAAGCGGCTTCACTTGGCAAACTCGGAATTAATCCAGTTATTACTTTACCAACCTCTGGTTGGGCAAAAATCATTTCAAAAATAAATGAGACTCCAATGATTAAAACCAATGAAATTATAAAAGCCTCCATTTTTCGCATACCTCTATTGATTAAAAACAAGAGTAAAAATGTATCTAAAACTGTTATAATTACACCATTAATCAACGAAATATCGAAAAGTAAATTAAGTCCAATTGCCATTCCTAAAACCTCTGCTAAATCACAAGCAGCTATAGCAATTTCTGCCAAAAAATAAAGAATGTAATTGATGAATTTTGAATACGTTTCTCGTGAAGCTTGAGCCAAATCACGCTGTGTTACAATTCCCAATCGAGCACTCAAACTTTGTAATAACAAAGCCATAATGTTACTCATTAATAATACCCAAAGTAAGGAATACCCAAACTGACTTCCTCCTGCTAAATCGGTTGCCCAGTTTCCTGGATCCATATATCCTACACTTATTAGATAAGCTGGACCAAGAAAGGCTAATATTTTTCTAAATCGCGATTTTTTGTTTTCGGTTGAAATCGATTGATTTACTTCTTCAAGTGATTTGCTCATTTTTAATAATTTACAGCAAATATAAAGATTTATTTGATAAGAGTAAATTTTTATTTAGTTTTGTCTAAATTTTAAGAAATGAAAAAAATTCTACTAACACTTTTAATTTTAATTTCCATTCGAAGTGTATCTCAAATCAAAGATCCTATTCAAACTGACAGACCCGATCAAACAGAAACGCCTGCTATTGTTCCCAAAGGAATGTTTCAAGTAGAAACGGGTTTTTCTTTTCAAAAAAATGATTCTTCAAGTAAATTAAATACTTTGCCTTCTACACTTTGGAAATATGGTGTAAATGAGAATTTCGAGTTGCGATTGATCACAGAATTTGTTTCAGAAACCTTTAATGATGAAAAAAGTTCTGGATTAAATCCGATATTAATTGGCTGTAAAATAAAAATATCGGAGGAAAAAGGATTTTGGCCTAAAACTTCATTTATTGGTCATGTCTTAATTTCGAATGCTGCTTCATCAGGTTTTAAAACCGATTATTATGCCCCTGAATTTCGATTCGTAATGCAACATACACTTTCCGAAAAAATTAGTTTTAGTTATAATTTAGGGGCTGAATGGGATGGTTTTTCTCCACAACCCACATTTATTTATACCATTGCTTCGGGATATTCTTTTACTGATAGACTTGGTTCTTACATCGAACTATTTGGATTTGCTCCTCAAAAAGACAAAGCCAATCATAGTTTTGATGGCGGAATTACCTATTTGATTAACAATAATTTTATGTTAGATTTGTCTTCTGGCATTGGTTTGACTAATAATGCTCCCGAAAACTACGTTGCCATTGGCTTCTCTTTCAGAATTTAATATGAAACACTACCATTATATTTTTACCGGCACTGGCTTATCGGCTTTGATGACGGTATATGAAATGGTGCTTTGTGGAAATTTTAATGACAAATCAATTTTGTTAGTAGATGAAAATCTAAAAAAAACTAACGACAGAACTTGGTGTTTTTGGGATGAAAAAAACATATTTGAATCTGTTATTTCTAAAAGATGGGATAATGCAATTTTTGCTAACGAACGCTTTAATCGAAATTTAGAATTAAAACCCTATAAATACAATATGATTCGTGGATTAGATTTTTATAATCTAGTTTTTGATGTAATTTCTAAACAAGATAATATTCATTTTACGAACCAAAAAGTGTTAGATTTTACTGAACTTAACAATCATTGTATAGTAAAAACAGAAACAGAAAGTTATACCTGTAATCAAATTTTCAATTCTATATTCAATCCAGAACTTGTAAAAAATCAATCCAAATATCCCATCTTACACCAGCATTTTATAGGTTGGTTTATCAAAAGTAAGGAAGCTATTTTCAATCCAAATTGTGCCACTTTCATGGATTTCTCTGTTGCACAAAAAGGAAATACGAGATTTATGTATGTTTTGCCAACGTCCACAAACGAAGCATTATTAGAATATACTTTATTTTCAAAAGAGTTACTTTCAAAAGAAAAATATGAAACCGAAATTCAAAAATACATCCAAAAATTAGGAATAACCGAATACGAAATAATCGAAAAAGAGCAAGGAAACATTCCTATGACCTGTTATCCTTTCTGGAAACACAATTCGAAAAATATATTAAATATTGGTTCTGCTGGGGGTTGGACAAAAGCCAGTACAGGTTTTACTTTTAAAAATACTATCAAGAAATCAAAAGCCTTGGTTCGCTTTTTATCTAAAGAAACTGACTTAAGAAAATTTCATAAAAAGGATAAATTTTGGTTTTATGATTTATTGCTTCTAGATATTTTAGATAAAAAAAACCATTTGGGCGCAACCATTTTTTCATCCATGTTTGAAAAGGGAAATACAACCGTAATCTTTAAATTTCTAGATGAAGAATCATCGATTTGGGAAGATTTTCAAGTCATTTGGAAATGCCCAAAAAAACTTTTTCTAAGTGCATTATTTGGTAGATTTTATCGTTTCTAATTTCTCTATTAAATCATAACAAATCTTTATGACTTCTAGAAATTTTACATTTAAATTTCTGTTTATCTTTGCGCTAGATTAAATTTAATAATTCCAATTCCTTAATCTTAAAATTAAAAAAATATGTATCCAGAAGAAATGGTTTTACCAATGAGAGCAGAACTTACACAAGTAGGCTTTCAAGAATTACATACAGCTGAAGATGTTGAAAACGCAATTAAAGCAGACGGAACTACACTTATAGTTGTGAACTCAGTTTGTGGTTGTGCCGCAAGAAATGCTCGTCCTGGAGCAAAAATGAGTTTAGATAACGCGAAAAAACCCGATCATATCGTAACGGTTTTTGCAGGAGTTGATAGAGAAGCAGTAGATGCAGCTCGTCAACATATGTTTCCTTTTCCTCCATCGTCTCCATGTATGGCTTTGTTTAAAAACGGTGAATTGGTTCACATGTTAGAACGCCATCATATTGAAGGTCGTCCCGCAGAAATGATTGCAGAGAATTTAAAAGACGCTTACGCGGAATTCTGTTAGTTTTATAACCGCAAAGGACGCAAAGGGCTACGCAAGTTTCGCAAAGAAAAGTTTATAAATTATTTTACCGCAAATCACATATTACTTTTTGTGAATTTGCGGTTTATTTTTTCCATACATTTTTTGAAGTTAAACAAAACCCTTGCGATCCTTACGGTTAACCAAAATCCTCACGAACTTTGCGAAAAAAACCTTGCGAACTTTGTGGTTAAACATTAAATTTGCACTGAATTCTTCCATTTAGAACTCACAAATATATTTCTCACTTAAACGTTTATAGCATGCAACTGTACAACACCTTAAGCGCAGAAGAAAGAGCTCAATTGATTGATGAAGCCGGCAAACAACGACTTACATTGTCTTTCTATGCGTATGCCAAAATTGAAGACCCACAACAATTTCGTAATGATCTATTTATCGAATGGAACAAACTCGATGCTCTTGGCCGAACGTATGTAGCCAAAGAAGGAATCAATGCACAAATGAGTATTCCGGCAGAGAATATAGAAGCTTTTCGCGAAACATTAGAAGTATATGATTTTATGCAAAACATTCGTTTGAATGTAGCAGTAGAGCATGACGATCATTCCTTCCTAAAATTGACTATTAAAGTCCGTGATAAAATAGTCGCCGACGGTTTAAACGACGAAACCTTCGATGTAACCAATATTGGCGTGCACCTAAAAGCAAAAGAATTCAATCAAATTTTGGATGACCCAAACACTATTGTAGTCGATTTTAGAAATCATTATGAAAGTGAAATTGGTCATTTTAAAGGAGCAATTACTCCTGATGTGGAAACTTTTCGTGAAAGTTTACCAATCATCAACGAACAATTAAAAGATTTTAAAGACGATAAAAACTTAGTGATGTATTGCACGGGTGGCATCCGTTGCGAAAAAGCTTCGGCCTATTTTAAACATCAAGGTTTTAAAAAGGTTTTTCAATTAGAAGGCGGCATTATCAATTATGCCAAACAAATCAAAGAAGAAAATTTAGAAAGTAAATTCATAGGGAAAAATTTTGTTTTCGATCATCGACTGGGAGAAAGAATTACCAATGACATCGTTTCGCAATGCCATCAATGTGGAAAACCATGTGACAATCATACTAATTGTGAAAACGAAGGATGCCATTTGTTATTCATCCAATGCGATGAATGTAAAGCAGTAATGGAAAATTGTTGTTCAAGAGAATGTCAAGAAATAATTCACATGACATTAGTAGAACAAGTAAAAATGCGACGTGGAGTAAAAAATGGAAATATGATTTTTAGAAAAGGGAAATCTGATAAATTACTTTTCAAACATTCGGGAGAACTTTCTGACATAGCATTAGCAAAAATCGAAAAAAAGGCAGATATCCGTCAAAAAATTAAAATTAAAAAAGTGCTCATTGGAAGAGCAGAACATTACTATACAAAATCACAAGTAGCTCTTTTCATCATCGAAAATAACGAACTAAATGTTGGCGATAAAATTCTAATTTCTGGACCAACTACAGGAAATGAGGAATTAATTGTAACTAAAATGTTCGTTAACGGAGCCGAAAATACTTCGGCGAAAATAGATGATAAAATCACTTTTGAAATACCATTTAGAATACGATTATCGGATAAATTATTTAAAATTTTAGACTAAAATTAAAAGAAAAACGTTTTTTAAAAAATCTGAAATCCTAAATCCTAAATCTAAAATCTTTACTATCTTTACCAATTAATCGATTTATGAACTTAAGTTGCTTTATGCAACACTACATATAGAATTATGTCATGTCAAAGTTGTTCAACCTCTGATGGTAGCGCACCAAAGGGTTGTAAAAATAATGGGACTTGCGGCACCGATAGCTGTAACAAATTAACGGTTTTTGATTGGTTGGCCAATATGAATTTACCAACCGGAGAAACGCCTTTTGATTGCGTAGAAATACGTTTTAAAAACGGGCGAAAAGAATTTTATCGCAATACCGAAAAACTAACTCTAAGCATTGGCGATATTGTAGCAACAGAAGCATCGCCTGGCCATGATGTTGGAATAGTTACGCTAACTGGCGAATTGGTTAAAATCCAAATGAAGAAAAAAGGCGTTGATCATAAAAGCAAGGAAATCGCAAAAATTTACCGAAAAGCATCGCAAAAAGATATCGATATTTGGAGTGATGCGCGTGATAAAGAAGAACCACTAAAAGTAAAAGCACGTGAAATCGCAATTGCTTTAAAATTAGAAATGAAAATATCTGATATCGAGTTCCAAGGTGATGGTTCAAAAGCTATCTTTTATTATACGGCTAATGATAGAGTCGACTTCCGTCAATTAATAAAAGAATTTGCTCAAATTTTTAAAATCCGAATCGAGATGAAACAAGTTGGTTTTCGTCAAGAAGCATCACGCTTAGGCGGAATTGGTTCTTGCGGTAGAGAATTATGTTGCTCTACTTGGCTAACCGATTTTAGAAGTGTAAACACATCGGCAGCTCGATACCAACAGTTGTCGTTAAATCCACAAAAATTAGCCGGACAATGTGGTAAATTAAAATGTTGCTTGAATTACGAATTGGATACTTATTTAGACGCTTTAAAAGATTTTCCTGATTTTGATACTAAACTTGTTACCGAAAATGGTGATGCAATTTGTCAAAAACAAGATATTTTTAAAGGATTAATGTGGTTTGCTTACACAAATAATTTTGCCAATTGGCATGTTTTAAAAATTGAACAAGTAAGAGAAATCGTTGCTATTAATAAAGAAAAAAAGAAAGTGAGTTCTTTAGAAGATTTTGCAGTTGAAATTATTCAAGAACCAGAAACAAACTTTAATAATGCAATGGGTCAAGAAAGTTTAACACGATTTGATCAGCCTAAGAAAAAGAAAAAATCGAATAGAAATAACAAACGTCCAAGTGAAAATGCAATCGTTGCTAATAATAATCGCCCAGCGGATCCAAAACAACAG
>CALPIE020000010.1 GCA_943323545.2 Bifidobacterium breve
AGTGGTTGTAATGATTTTTTAAATCCGAACCAATCCGAATTGCATCCTTTTAGTTTACCTTTTTTTGTAAATCGGATAACGTTAACCGCTCCTATTTGACTGGCTTTTTTCGAAAGTGAATCCAAATAAGGAATGATAGCCACTTTATACGGAATGGTTACATTGAGTCCTATTAAATTGGGATTATTTTTTATGATGGAAGGAAATTCTTCAATCGTATCAATACTGAAATTTTCATAAACACAATCGGTAAAAGGTGCTTCAGAAAACTTTTCGGTAAAGTGTTTTTTTGAAAAGGAATAGGAAATGTTTTTTCCTACTAATCCGAATTTTTTTAGCTTTTCCAATTTTTATTAGACAATTATAATTAAGAAGTCCCGATAATTTCGGGACTTTCAATTCTTTATTTTTTATGTTTATTGATATAGGTTTGAACTTTTTTTCTCTCCCAAACAACAGGAAACAATTCTTCTAAAATTGTTTTATTATTATAGTTTAAACGCAATCCGTTACTTAAATGGAAAGTTCCTTTTTTATCATCAGCTAATACAAAATACAAACCAGCTAATCGATATTCTATTTGGTATTCTTCTGGAAAATACTCGGATGCTTGTAGCAAGGTTTGAATAGCGCTTTCAAATTCACCTAAAAATTGTAAAGTATCTACCCAAAATAACCAAGTATCTAAATTGGCATCGCCAAATTCAACTGCTTTTCGGTAACCGTATTCGGCTTCTTCGTATAAATTCATTGCTCTGTTAATGGTAGCATAACGCTTCCAATAGGCTCGATTTTGATCATCAATAGCGATAGCTTTATTCACATAAATTAGCGCTTTTTTATAGTTTTTTTGACGAACATAAAAGTCGGTTATGGCAATCCAACCCTTATCTAACAAAGGATCTTCATGAACTGTTTTATTGAAATATTTTAGTGCTTCAACTTTATTGCCTAATTTCTCGTAACATTTTCCAATTCGCAATAAAGCATACGATGTTGGATCATCTAACTCGATAGTTTTTTTGTAATTTTCTATGGCGTCTTCGTAACGTTTTAAGCGTTCTAATGCTTTTCCGTTTTCCATATAGGCACCAAGAAATTGCTCGTCGATATAAGTTGCAAATTCAAAAGCACGAACAGCATTTTCGTAATCTTTTAATCCATAATACAATCTTCCACATTGGTGCCATGCGATTTCGGAATATGGATTTTTATCAATATATTTTTTAAGGTATTCAATTGCTTCAACATTCTGATCTAAAAACTCAAAGCAATACACCACATTATAAAGAGCAGATTGGTCTTCTATATCTTCTTCAAGGCAACTGATAAAACTATTTTTTGCCATTTCCAAATTGTCCATAAATAAGTATTCCATACCTATTAAGTTATAAACATCAGCAAAATCTTCGGTAAGTAATAACGCTTCATGAAGTAGTTCTACGGCTTTTTCATGATTGTCTCTTTTGGAATAAATATTGGCTTTCTGAATGAAGATTTCTTCATTTGTAGGTTCGATGGCGTACAACTCGTTTAGCATTTTTTCGGCTATATCGAGTTTGTCGTCATAAACTAGCATTTCAATTTGAACTAATTTAAGTCCAGTCGATTTTGGATGTTGTTCCAATGCTAATTTTAATGCTTTTTTTGCCAAATTGGCTTTTCCCATATCGAGGTAATGAAGGATGATTTCTTCGAATTCCTCAGAATCAAAAAATAAAACCTTATTGGTTTTCAACATTGATTCAAATTTGGATAGGGATAAGTTGTAGTCGTCTTCTTCGTCGCTTAATTGCATACTCATATATGTATTGATTAGCTTACATAAAAGTAAGTAATATCTTCTTGTTGTGAGAAAAGTTTGTTTTTGTTTTGAACAATTTAATTAACAGAAGATCAATTATCAATTATCAATTATCAATTGAACTTCATCCATTGCTTCCAGAATAATTTTACAACCTTCACGAATTTCCGCTTCGGATATCGTTAACGGTGGTGTAATTCTTATGGCGCATCCTTCAAACAATAACCAAAATAAAATTAATCCTTTGTTTTGACATTTAAAAATAACCCGATTGGTAATTTCTGTGTCGGATGTCATGGCTGCTAACATCAATCCTTTTCCGCGTACCTCTTTTATCAAAGGATGTACCAAAAGTTTGCGAAATAGTTTTTCTTTTTCGAGAGTTTGTTGGATTAGCCCAGTTTCAGTGATTTCTTTTAAAGTTGCAAGACATGCAGCAGCTATGACAGGATGTCCGCCAAATGTTGTTATGTGTCCGAGTTTCGGATCGTGACTCAGTAAATCCATATACTTTTCATTAGCTACAAAAGCACCCACGGGCATTCCGCCACCCATACCTTTTCCGATAATAATGACATCTGGAATGACATTGTAGTTTTCAAATCCGAATAGTTTTCCAGTTCTACCAAATCCGGGTTGTATTTCGTCGATAATTAATAACGCACCAACTTCTTCACAGCGTTTTTTTACTTTGGATAAAAAATCATTTTCAGGTTGGATAAATCCAGCACCACCTTGAATGCTTTCTAATATAATTCCGGCTGTTTTAGTTGTGATTTTTTGGATGTCGTCTTCATTATTGAAAGTAATGAAATCGACATCTGGAATTAAAGGGCGAAAAACTTGTTTGCGTTCTTCAAAACCCATCACACTCATAGAGCCCATCGTATTGCCATGATAGGCATTATAACAGGAAATCAATTGACTTCTGCCAGTTACACGTCGTACTAGTTTAAGCGCACCTTCACAAGCTTCGGTACCTGAATTTACCAAATAAACTTTATTCAATTCTTTTGGTAAATGGTTTACTAGCAATTTACAATATTCGACAGCTGGACTTTGAGAATACTCACCATATACCATTACATGAGAATACTTATCCAGTTGGTCCTTTATAGCTTGATTAACTTTTGGATGTTGATGACCTAACGAACAAGCAGAAACTCCCGCTACAAAATCGAGGTATTTTTTGTTGTTGGCGTCGTAAATGTAAGATCCAATAGCATGCGACACTTCCATCCCTAAAGGATAAGGAGAGGTTTGTGCTTGGTATTTTAAGAATTCTGGATTCATTATTTTAACCGCAAAGTTATTAACCGCAAAGTGCGCATAGGTTTTACGCAATGGTCGCAATGGTTTTTAATTTATTTTAATTTTGAACACTGAACACTGAACACTGAACACTGAACACTGAACACTGAACACTTTTTACTTTTTCTTTTTCTTATCGTAATTCAAAGTTTCTTTTCGAATCTCCATCGGTGCATTAGGTTCAGCAATTTCCTCTTTCGCATCTTTTAATGCTTTGGTTTCGTATTCGTTTTCTTCTGGTGGAAAAATGTCTTCTTTGGTTTTTATTCGTTCCTCTCCACGCCAAAGAAAACCACGCAGTTTTCTAGCATTTTCGGGGAGTTCCGTTTCGGGATAAATATCACCATCTACTTGATTGAAAAACGTAATGGTATCAATTTTACTTTTGTCATCCATCGTCATGTTAATTTTACTGCTAACATTTTTGTTGATTCCTATAAGTTCATTGGCATCATTACGCATATAAAAAACGACTTCTGTATTTTTTACAATATCAACATCGTAGAGTTTATTGTCTTTAAATTTCCCATATAAATTCAATCCTTTTACTTGATTGTAACCTGTTCCGATGGTGTCTTTTGAAGCAATAAAAGCATTGTTTAAGACTTTTAACGAATCGAGTTTTTCGGTTTTATTATTGCCTATAAGATGCATGATGTCTCCAGTCATTTGATTTTCAATATTCCAAAGAATAGGTTTGCCAATTAATTTGGTTAAAGCTTTTTTCTGGTCAGAGTGAATCGAATCGCATTTACCACTCATATCGGTTTTAAAGAATCGTACATTGTTGTAACCTCTAACGATTCTTTCACCTTGTTTTCCGGTAACTACTAGTCTTTTGCCATGAACAAACATCGAATCTTTATCAATTAAATAACGAACAGAAGCTCTTTTGGTAATATAAAGTGAATCTTTATTTCGATAAACTTCACCATAATGACCTTTTATGATGGCTTTATTAATCGAATCGGTAATTTTTACATTTCGGGTTGCCGATGCAAATTCTTTGTTTCTGTCGTAAAATAAACTGTCGCCCTTTATGAGACGGTCGTTGTATTTGATATAGGAGTTTTTTACAAAATGGGCTTTGTTGTTTTTAGTGTCATAAAACCCTTTTTCGGTGTAAATGAAATTTTCTTTTCCAGTAATGGTTGACGGACCAAAAAGATAGGAGTGACCCGAATTGGTGTAATAATCTAAATAATTTGTTTTTATTACATATTGTGGATTAGTAAGCACAACCGACTTTCTAAATTCGTATTTTTTTTGATTTACAAAATAGCGTCCCGATTTACTTTTAAGGGTATTTTCTTTATTAATTATTGTTCCGTTTGAATTGTAAAATGCTTCTTGTTTAACTCTGTCAAAATTGATGGTATCAGTAACTAATGACATATCAGGAGATCGTAATGAAACATCTCCGGTAGCAAAAGCTTGTTTGATATCGCCATTGTATTCTGCATATTTTCCATTAAGATACAAAGTATCACCTTGTACCATTTGTACATTTCCAAAAGCTTTAAGGTAGTTTTCTTTTTGAAAATAATAGGCTTTATTGCAAGTAATTATTATTCCATCATGATTGGCTTTAACATTTCCAGACAATAAAACTGCATCTGGTAATTCGATTTCGTTTTTATCAAAATGATCTGCATAATCAATTACAATTGCTGATTTTTGTTGTGCAAAAACTGAAGTAAGTCCAAGGAAAAAGAAAGTGATAAAAAAGTGAATTTTTTTCAATGCATTTTATTTTGCGTCAAATTTAATTAAAATGTAGGAAGGTTGATTTTAATTATGAAATATTTATAAAGAAGACAAGAGAAAATAGCGAAAAGATGAAAGAGAAAATAAAAAAATGAAGTATTTGTTTTTGAATACAATTCTTATTTTCAATTTTTTATATTTGTCAATTGATGTTATATAAAATGTTATGAAAAAAATACTGTTGTTATTGCTCTTGAGTGGTTCGGTAAGTTTGAACGCACAAATTAAAAATCAAAAAACAAAATTGAATAAAAAAGTTACTGTTGTGGAGAATAAAAAAGTCGTTTATCAAGTTTTTACAAGATTATTTGGAAATACAAATACCACCAATAAACCATGGGGAACTATTGAAGAAAATGGAGTAGGAAAGTTCAATGATTTTACTGATAAAGCGCTTCAGGAAATAAAAAAATTAGGCGTAACGCATATTTGGTATACAGGGGTTCCTCATCATGCATTGGTTAGAGATTACACAAATATTGGTATTTCTAATGACGATCCAGAAGTGGTTAAAGGTCGTGCAGGTTCTCCCTATGCTGTTAAAGATTATTACAATGTGAATCCAGATTTAGCTGTTAATCCAGCCAATCGTTTAAAAGAATTTGAAGCTTTAATATCCAGAACGCATAAAAACGGTTTGCAGTTACTTATCGATATTGTTCCGAATCATATTGCTCGAAAATACGAAAGCAATAGCAATCCAAAAGGAGTTCGTGATTTTGGTGCCGATGATAATACCAATTTAGAATATGCTCGTGATAATAACTTTTATTATATTCCTGGACAAGCATTTCAAGTGCCAACATCTGATAGTTATCAACCTTTAAATGGCGAAAAAAATCCGTTAATTGATGGAAAATTTGACGAAAATCCAGCAAAATGGACAGGAAATGGATCTCGTTTAGCCAAACCAGATATTAATGATTGGTATGAAACAGTAAAGGTTAATTACGGAATTCGACCTGATGGCAGCAAAGACTTTCCGGAATTGCCAGCAGGTTACGACAAAAAATCATACCAAGAGCATTATGCTTTTTGGAAAGATAAAAGTGTTCCAAGTTCTTGGATAAAATTTAGAGAAATTGCATTGTATTGGACAGCAAAAGGAGTTGACGGATTTCGATATGACATGGCAGAAATGGTTCCGTATGAATTTTGGAGTTATATGAACTCGGCAATAAAGATGAAAAATCCGAATGCTTTTATTTTAGCTGAAGTTTACAATCCGAAAGAATATAGAAATTATATTCACCTAGGTAAAATGGATTATTTATATGATAAAGTTGAAACCTATGATTATCTAAAAGACATTATCCAAGGAAGAAAAAATCCTGATGGTTTATCTGATATTCAAAATAATATGGCAGATATCGAACATCACATGCTGCATTTTTTAGACAATCATGATGAACAACGATTAGCCAGCCCAGAATTTGCAGGAACTCCAGAAAAGGGAAAGCCCTTAATGGTAGTTTCAACAACTATTAGTTCTTCTCCAACGATGATTTATTTCGGACAAGAAGTAGGAGAAGCAGGAAATGAAAATGGAGGTTTTGGATCACATTCAAGGACTTCTATTTTTGATTATGTTGGTGTTCCTAATCATCAACGTTGGATGAATGGAGGACAATTTGATGGAGGACAATTATCTCAAAGTGAAAAAGAATTACGTGATTTTTATAGTCGATTATTAAACTTTTCTATAAAAAGCGATGCATTAATGGGAAAGTTTAAAGAAATTCAAACCATTAATAGACAAATTACTAAAGGTTATGACGCCGGAATTTATTCTTTTGTGCGTTGGACTAAAAATGAAAAGTTGGTAGTAGTAGTGAATTTTTCTTGGAAAAAAGAAAGTCAATTTAATATGACAATTCCACAAGATGTAATTGAAACATGGAAATTAAAAGATGGAAGCTATACTTTAAAAGATCAATTATACGGAAGTGAAATTAAATTGGACGTTAAAGACAGCGTGGGTTTAATAAAGATGTCGATTAAACCAAGTGAGAGTTTTATTTTTAAATTGTAATTTTTTTAAATAATGTAAATGAGCCCTTTTTAACAAAAGGGTTTTTTATTTGGAGACTAAATGCCTTTAATTTAATATTCTTGTTTAACTTAATTCATTAAAAACGTGTGTATTAAGAGAAATGTTTAAACAAAAGTTATTTATTATCTTTTATCTGTTAAAGTAAGTTTAACTTAATTTTTATTTAATATTTTCGTTTTTGATTTTTAAAAATTTGTTTAATTACTCAAATATACGACTATGAAAAAACTTTTACTTTTATTATCTCTTTTCTTATTTAACATTGGCAATTCTCAAATTATTAATTTTCCTGACCCCAATTTGAAAAGTTTTTTAATTAATGCCAATATAAATTTTGATCCGAATTTTAGTATTAGTTACCCACCAATTGATGCTAATAACGATGATGAAATAAGTATTGCAGAAGCTCAGACTGTAATAAGATTGAATTTCTATTATCAACAAATAACAGATTTTGAAGGAATACAATTTTTTACTAATATAAAGTCGATAGAATCTTTGTTTACTGATTTTTCTACTTTTAATTATCCTACATTGGTTAATTTAGAAGAATTGTATTTTGTTAATACTCTGGTTGGAATTGGGCCTTTAGTTAATTTAAATTTTTCTGGTAATATAAATCTTAAAAAATTGACTTTAAGTAGCGGAACAACATCATTGGATTTTTCTAATAATATTAATTTAAGAGATGTTTCTATTTATTGTCCAAACCTTACTTCATTAAATTTGAGCAATTTAAGTAATTTAAAAAACCTTAGTTATTTTGGTAAAATGCCAACGATTAATCTTTCAGATTGCACCAACTTATTAACTTTAAATTGTTCTACTGGTAGTTCTATAAATTATGTTGTACCTGAAGAAAATAAACTAACATCATTAGATCTTGCTTTTCAAACCAAATTGGTTGAAATTAATATTCCTGGAAATAATTTAACAAGTTTGGATTTAAGTAGATGTACTAATCTTGAAACTATTGGAATCTCTTACAATAAAATTTCCAATCTAAATATTGATAATTTAAGATACGTTAAATCATTTTATGCTGAAAACAATTTACTTACTAGCTTAAATATAAATGCTTTATTTAATATTCAAACGTTGTATTGTCAAAATAATCTATTAACTAGTTTATCTACCAAAAATGGTATCATAGAAGAATATATTTATTTTTCTGGAAACCCTAATTTAGCGACTGTTTGTTGTGATGAAAATGAAATTGTTTATATGAAAAATCAGTGTTTGCAAAACAATAATGATACAGCAGTAGTTAATTCTAATTGTGGTGCAAGTTCATTTAGAGTGGCTATGTATCCTAATCCAGTTAGAGATCTATTGCATTTAGATTCAGATCAGAACATTTCTAAAATTGAAATTTTCTCAATGAATGGATTAATGATTATGTCTGATGAAATAGTAGAGGATGTAGTAAATCTAGAACAATTGCAGTCGGGAATGTATTTTATAAAAGTATATATTGGAGAAGAAATAACCAATATGAAATTTATTAAAAGTTAATTTTAATTTATGAATTTATTTTTTAGCTTATTTTTTATGATGACTAACACCATTTCATTAATTGATTTCAATTTAAATAGTTCTATTGATAATTGGAATATTGTAAATGATGTAGTAATGGGCGGTAGATCCAAAAGTAATTTTTTTATTGATTCAAATGGTAATGCCACTTTTAGAGGAACCGTTTCTCTTGATAATAATGGTGGATTTTGTTCAATTCAACATTTTTTCAAACCTATATCGTTGGATAATAATAAATTATTCAGCATTCGTTTGAAAGGAGACGGAAAAAAATATCAATTTAGAGTAAAATCAGATAGAAACGATTACTACTCCTATATTTATGAATTTCAAACTTCAAAAGAATGGGAAACTATAGAAATTCCGATTTCTGAAATGTATGCTTCTTTTAGAGGACGAACTTTAGATCTTTCAAATTATGACGGATCAAAATTAGCAGAAATTGCGTTTTTAATTGGTAATAAAAAAGCAGAAAATTTTGAATTACAAATTGATAAAATTGATATAAAATAAAAAAACCAGACTGTTAAAAGTCTGGTTTTTTTTTATCTAGTAATTGTTTGTTTTCTATCTGGTCCGACCGAAACTATTTTAATAGGAACTCCAACTGCTGCTTCTATGAATTCAACATATTTTTTTAATTCAATTGGTAAACTTTCATAATTAGTTAAACCCGTTAAATCGGCTTTCCATCCTTTTAATTCTGTGTAAATCGGAGTCACATTCTCATCTTCAATATTGTATGGTAAATGTTGAATTTCTTTTCCTTTATAGTTGTAGGATGTGCACACTTTCAAAGTTTCAAACCCAGATAAAACATCGCCTTTCATCATCATTAATTGGGTTACACCATTGACTTGGATGGCATATTTCAAGGCAACCAAATCAAGCCAACCACAACGTCTTTTTCTACCCGTAACCGAACCAAATTCGTTTCCTATACTAGCCATTAAATCACCAGCTTCGGTAAAATCTTCAGTTGGAAACGGACCGCTTCCAACACGAGTTGTATAGGCCTTAAAAATCCCATATACTTCTTTGATTTTGTTAGGCGCAATTCCCAATCCAGTGCAAGCTCCAGCAGCAGTTGTATTAGATGATGTTACAAATGGATAGGTTCCAAAATCGACATCCAATAATGAACCTTGAGCACCTTCACAAAGAATTGATTTTCCTGCTTTTTGTGCTTGTGCCAAATATTCTTCACTATCTATGAAATCTAATTTTTTTAGATCTTCAATTGCGGCGAAAAATTCTTTTTCCAATTCGGCTAAATTGTATTGAATATTTACGTTATAAAACGCAATCATGGCTTCGTGTTTGTCTGCTAAAGCCCTGTAACGTAATGCAAAATCGGCAAGTTCAATATCACCAACACGAATTCCGTTTCGGCCTGTTTTGTCCATATAAGTTGGACCAATTCCTTTTAAAGTTGAACCAATTTTGGCTTTTCCTTTAGAGGCTTCGGAAGCAGCATCGAGCAATCGGTGCGTAGGAAGAATTAAATGTGCTTTTCTAGAAATAATTAATTTCGATTTTAAATCGAGGTTGAATTTCGCCAAACCGTCCACTTCACTTTTAAAAACTACTGGGTCAATTACGACACCATTTCCAATGACATTGATATTTTTATCATGAAAAATTCCAGATGGAATGGTGCGCAACACGTGTTTTATTCCGTCAAATTCTAAAGTATGTCCCGCATTCGGTCCGCCTTGAAAACGCGCAATAATATCGTAATTAGAAGTTAGAACGTCAACAATTTTCCCTTTTCCTTCATCCCCCCATTGTAATCCTAATAGTAAATCAACGGTCATTGTATATTGTGTTGTAGTTAGTGGTGTTATTCTTGTTTTTTAGTAGCGTAAAAATACAACGAATGGTTGTGAATTTCTATGCCAAAAATATCTTCAATTGTTTGTTTAATGGTTTGAATTCGTGGATCACAGAATTCGATTACTTCACCAGAATCGGTCATGATGATGTGATCGTGTTGCTTATCGAAATACGATTTTTCATAATGTGCTTGATTTTGTCCGAATTGGTGTTTGCGAACCAATCCGCAATCCAATAATAATTCGATGGTGTTGTATAAAGTCGCCCGAGAAACGCGATAGTTTTTATTTTTCATTTTGATGTACAAATTCTCGATATCAAAATGTTCTTCACTGTTATAGATTTCCCGAAGAATCGCATAGCGTTCAGGCGTTTTACGATGTCCTTTATTCTCAAGATAGGCCGTAAAAACATTTTTTACAGTTTCTTGATTTTTAGTATTATCAGTTGCAATTAGCGTCATATCGGCAAAGGTAATTTTTTTGTTTAAGGTATAAAAGTTTAAAGTTTAAAAGTTATTAAACCAATTGTTAATAGTGTTTATTCTTCAGTAGGAAATAAAATAGCCCAGTTTTTAGGTTTTAAATGTTCTGCCATATTATCTATTCTATATTCGCCATTTCTAACAACTGTTTCTCCATTTGGTTTTATGATGCACTGAGAACCACATAATATAGATTTTTTAAATAAATTTTCTTTAAAAAAACCTTCTTTATCTGAATAAAAAAATTCTTTTTCATTGGGTAAATTATCAAAATTTAAAAGTGATATACCATTTTCAAAAAGTAAAAAAGCAATTACATTAGGGTATTTTTTTTCAATACTTATCTTCAAATCTTTAAAAAAACTTTTATAATCACTTTGATAGTCAAATTCATTGTTTTTATTTAGTACTGTATTATCGTTTTTATAATAATATTGAAAAACAAAAATTGTTGAATCGTTGTATAGTTTATTAGTTATTTTAGTTATTTTGGCTTTAAAATTTGATAATCAACTTTGTATGTTGAATATTTAGGTGCTGTAATTTGGAAAACTTTACCACTATCTTTTACTATTCTAAATTCCATCGCATTATGAGGATAAGTTTTAAAAAGAGTTTGAAAATCAGATGTTTTTCCTTTAGGATCTAATACATACTTATATTTTTGTGAAAATGAAAAGCAACAATTAATTAGTAAAATGATTATTATAATTTTTCTCATAATCTAATTCGTATAAACTCTCGTAACTTTATCTATACCATCAATTTTCTTAATATTATCGATTAGTTTTTTGAGGATGTTACTATTTTGGACGATAACCGTTACTTGTCCGTTGAAAATTCCTGCTTCTCCGCTTAAAGAAATACTCTGAATATTGACATTCATGTTATTAGAAATCACTTTGGTTAATTCGTTTGTTAAACCTAATGCATCCATTCCAGTGATTTTTAAAATGGCTTTGAATTCTTGCTGTGAAGAATCAATCCATTTGGCAATCATAATACGATAGGCATAGTTAGATTGCATCGCTATGGCATTAGGACAATCTTTTTTGTGGACTTTTATTCCTTCATTAATAGTTACAAAACCAAACACTTCATCACCTGGAATCGGGTTGCAACAATTAGAAAGTTTATAATCTAGTCGATCTTGTTCAGAACCAAAAACCAATAAATCATAATTACTACTTAACTCTTGTTTATTGATTTCTTCAGGTTGATTACTTGGAGATCGTTTAATCTTATTTTTAAAGAAATTGATAAGTGTATTGCTTTTTTGAGCTGCAAAGTCTTTAAGCTGTTGGTTTTCTATGGAGCCAATTCCGACACGATAAAACAAATCTAAACTGGTTTTTAATTTAAAAAAATTCACTAATTCATTAACGATTCCTTCGTTTAAAATAATTTTTAAATGTTTCAGCTTTCGCGTGAGTAATTCTTTTCCGTCTTCGGCAATCTTCTTTGTATTTTCGTTGAGTACATTTCTGATTTTATTTTTGGCTCTAGCGGTAGTAACGTAATCCAACCAATTTATTGTAGGTTTTTGATTTATAGAAGTTATAACCTCAATTTGATCACCACTTTTTAATTCGTAATTTAAGGGTACTAATTTACCGTTTACTCTGGTTCCTCTTGTTTTTACTCCGATTTCTGAGTGAATACTAAAAGCAAAATCAAGAGAAGTGGCACCTTTTGGCAAAGATTTTATTTCTCCTTTTGGCGTAAAAACAAAGATTTCTTTCGAATATAAATTCATTTTGAAATCTTCCACAAAATCAACTGCATTGGTTTCTGAATTTTCTAGGGCTTCTTTTAATAAGTTTAACCAAACATCCAAACCATTTTCTTCATCTCCTCCTTGTTTGTATTTGTAATGGGCAGCATAACCCTTTTCGGCGATTTCATCCATACGTTCACTTCTGACTTGAATTTCAACCCATCGTCCTTTCGGACCCATTACGGTAATGTGTAATGCTTCATAACCAGTAGATTTTGGGGAAGAAATCCAATCTCGCAAACGACTCGGACTCGGACGATAATGATCAGTTACAATCGAATAAATTTTCCAAGCAATGAATTTTTCATCATGTAAATTGGATTTATAAATGATTCGCAAAGCAAATTTGTCATATACTTCATCAAAAGTCACATTTTGAGCAGCCATTTTACGACGGATGGAATAGATCGATTTTGGTCGGCCTTTTATTACAAAATCAACTCCTTCAAGGTCTAGTGATTTTTTTAAAACATTAGATACTAATTTGATGTATTCGTCTTGTTCTTCTTTGGTTTCTTTTATTTTACTAACGATGTCATTATAAACAATTGGCTCAGTATATTTTAATCCTAAATCTTCTAGTTTGGTTTTTATGTTATACAATCCTAATCGATGGGCGAGTGGGGCATATATGTATAAAGTTTCCGAGGCGATTTTTATTTGTTTGTAATTGGGCATCGAATCCATAGTTTGCATATTATGCAATCGATCTGCTATTTTTATTAGAATTACACGAACATCATCATTTAAAGTCAATAGCATTTTACGAAAATTTTCCGCTTGCATTGATATGTTCATGTCTTTTTTGACTTGAGAAATTTTTGTTAAACCTTCCACCAAAATGGCAATCTTTGGTCCAAACTTTTTTTCTAAATCTTCTATAGTAATATTGGTATCTTCTACAACATCATGAAGTAAAGCTGCTGCAATTCCTGTAGCACCAAGTCCAATTTCAGAAGCTACAATTTTTGCAACTCCAATTGGATGAAATATATAAGCTTCACCCGATTTACGTCTTTGATCTTTATGAGCATCAACAGCCAAATCGAATGCCTTTCTAATAAGTTTCTTGTCGGTATCGGAAAGCGTTTGATAACTTATACGAAGTAGTTCTCTATATTCTCTTGCTAAAGCTTTTTTTTCGTCCTCTAAATTAATCTCCATTTTATGCTATTCTTCAATTCTTAAAAATAGCAATTTATATTGAAATAGACAAATAGAAAATAATATTAATTTTAGTTGCGAATCGTTAGAAGATATATTAAAATCCGCGTTGTCTTTTAGCTTCAAAAATTAAAATCGCAGCAGCTACAGAAACATTCATTGAATCAATTTCACCTTGCATCGGAATAATAATATTTTTAGTATTCGAATTCCGCCAAGCCTCACTTAAACCAGTAGCTTCTGTTCCAACAACTAATGCAGAAGCTATTGTATAATTTTGTAAATGGTAGGAATTGGAGTTTTGTAATGTAGCTCCGTAAATGTTAATCTTCTTTTCAATTAAAAAAGTCAACACTTCTTCTGTGAAACCGGTTGCAATTTGATTGGTGAAAATACAACCTATACTTGAACGTACTATATTTGGATTGTACAAATCGGTTTTCGGATTGGCGATAATGACTGCATCAATATTTGCTGCATCACAAGTTCTTAAAATAGCACCAATATTCCCAGGTTTTTCTAGTCCTTCCAAAACTAAAATTAATGGATTTACCGGTAAAATTAAATCTTTTAATTGTAATGATTTTATCTTGGCAACTGCTATTATTCCCTCTGTAGTATCGCGATAGGCAAGTTTTTGGTAGACTTCTTTGGAGATTTCGATTATTGGATTATTGGATAGTTCGATTATTAGATGGTATGAAAAATCGGCTACTTCTTTACAAATCAAAATCGTTTCGATTTCGTAATTTCCTTTAATAGCCAATTCAATTTCACGCATTCCTTCTATCAAAAAAACACCTTTTTGTTTTCGTTCTTTGGCTTTTTCTTGAAGCAAAACCAACGATTTTATATACGGATTTTGAGAAGAAGTAATTTGTTTCATAATAGATTTTCAGAAATTCAAAGTTACAAAATTCCTCTTGCTTTAATTTCCAAATACTTGTTAATCGTATCTAAAGTCAGATTTTCTGGTTGGGTTAATACCGAATGTATTCCGTATTTTTTGAGTTCGTTTACAATGAGTTTCTTCTCAAAAATGAATTTTTCGGCAATTACTTTATCGTAAACTTCTTGAATTGTAGTTGTTTTATTATTGGTTATTTGAAATAATTCGGTGTTTTGAAAGAATACAACAACTAACAAATGACTTTTCGCAATTCCTTTTAAATAGGGTATTTGGCGGTGTAATCCGTCAAAGGTTTCAAAATTAGTGTACAAAATAATTAAACTTCTTTGTTTGATGTTTTGTTTAATATCGGCATACAAACGCGAATAGTCACTTTCAAAAAAATCGGTTTTAACATTGTAAAGATTATCTAAAATTTTTTGCATTTGCGATGTTCTTTTCTCGGCAACCACACGATTTTCTATTTTTTTGGAAAAGGAAAACATTCCGGCTTTATCTTGTTTTTTTAAAATAACATTCGATAAAACTAAAGTGGCATTTATAGCATAATCTAACAAACTCAATCCGTTAAACGGCATTTTCATGGTTCTACCTTTATCGATTGCCATGTAAATGTTTTGTGATTTTTCATCTTGAAATTGGTTGACCATTAACGCATTTTTCTTGGCAGTAGCTTTCCAATTTAAAGTTCTAATATCATCGCCAGGAACGTATTCTTTTATTTGTTCAAACTCCATTGTATGCCCGATTCTCCTTATTTTTTTTACACCGTATTGAAACAAATTGTTAGAAAAAGCAATTAAATTGTATTTGCGTAATTGGATGTAAGACGGATATGTAGGTACCATTTCATCTTGATTGAAACTATAACGCTTAGAAATAAGTTGCAAGGGAGAAGAAATGTATATATTTAATTTTCCAAAATGATATTCACCACGTCCGGTTGGTCGAAGATAATACTGAAAATCATCAGTTGATGCATTTTTTATTATGCGTTTTATTTCAAAATTTCGCATTTGAAATTGAAATGGAATTTCATCTATTACTTTTGCGAATACCGTGAAAGTATAATAATTTTTAATTGTAACAACTATCGGATTTTCATCTCCATTTGATAATTTCTCGGGTGTTACCCTATTGGCTACTATGCCAGTTTTGGTCACAAATAAGATAATAAAATCCAATCCAAAAAAAGACAATAATACCAATAATAAATACCAAGAAGCATTGTATAAAGCCGGAAAGATAAATGCCAAACAAAATACTGCTATAACACCCATAAGCGCATAGAAAAAGAAATTATTGATGTATAATTGTTTGATTAGTTTCATATTTTATTACCTCGGAATTTCGATACTTTCGATAATTTGTTTGATGATTTCGATGCTTGTTAATCCTTCCATTTCACGTTCTGGAGTGACAATTACACGGTGTTGTAATACAGGAATCGCCGCTTCTTTAATATCTTCTGGCGTAACGAAATCGCGGCCTCTAATGGCAGCAAATCCTTTGGAAGCATTTAAAATAGCAATAGACGCTCTTGGTGATGCGCCCAAATATAAAAACGCATTTTCACGTGTATTTACAACAAGTTTGGCGATGTATTCTAACAGATTTTGTTCGACTATAATTTGTTTCACTAAGTCTTGGAATTTTATAATATCATTTCCAGTAAGTATGGTTTTGATGTTGTCTAATTTTCCGTGATTTTGTAAAGTATGCTCTCTTTGAATAATAGTTACCTCTTCATTTAAATTCGGATAATCAACATTGATTTTGAATAAAAAACGATCGAGTTGCGCTTCTGGCAAACGGTAGGTTCCTTCTTGTTCTATTGGATTTTGTGTAGCTAAAACTATAAATGGTTTTTCCAATTCATAGCATTTTCCGTCAATGGTAATTTGGCGTTCTTCCATAACTTCAAACAAAGCAGCTTGTGTTTTTGCTGGTGCACGATTGATTTCGTCAATTAAAATTAAATTGGAAAAAATGGGTCCTTTTTTAAATTCAAATTCCGATTTCTTCAAATCAAAAACCGAAGTTCCTAAAATATCTGAAGGCATTAGATCGGGTGTGAATTGAATTCGGCTAAAATCGACTGAAAGCGTTTTTGCTAAAATTTTTGCTGTAATGGTTTTAGCAACACCAGGAACTCCTTCAATGAGAATATGTCCGTTTGATAAGAGCGCAACTAATAGTTGGTCAATCATTTTATGTTGCCCTACAATTACAGTTTCTAATTCTTTTTTTATTTTTTCGACACCTTCGCTCAAAGACGTTAAATCTAATCGAGATTGAAAATTTACTCCTGAAGTGTCGTTGTTGGAAGGTTCCAAATTGTTTTCTGTATTTTCCATTAAGTTGTTATTTTTTCTATTGCGTTATTTATTTCTATTAAATCTTCTTCTATACTTTGATTGTAGCTCTTTCTTTGGTAGTTTATTAAACGAACTACTTTTTCTATATCTTCCAAATTTTTGCCGCTTTTTTGATGCAGTTTCTTGATAAAATTTTCATCTAAAACAGCGGTGTCAATTAAATACTCATTTCTAATTTTTTCAAGAAAATAAATTATTTTTTTATCAATAATGTTTTGATGATCTCCTTCTTGATAGTATAAATTTCCAATGGTTTTGGTAAATTCTAGAGTAGTATTAGGCAACGGAGTAATAATTGGAACTACTCTTTGACGCCTTTTTGCATTAAAAATCATAAAAAAAAGAAGTCCAATTAACGATAAAAGCCAAGCCCATTTTAATGCAGGTTGACTTAATATATAGCGCATTGGGGAATTAACTACGATTTCACCATTCTGACCTTTTACAAACCAAAACAGATTTCCTTTAGGCAAATAGGAAACTACATTTTCAGTATAAATTGAATGATTGTCTTTTAATAAATGATAATTGGTAAAACAAGTAGGTTGGGTATGCAAATAGAAAAAACCATTTTTAAAAGCTACTTTGATAAAATTAACTTTCTTCTTTTTATTTATTTCTTGATATCCCAAAACAGTTGTGTTTAACGTATCAATTTTATTAAAATAAGTAGTACTGCCGCCAATATTAAAATTGAAATTGGATTGGTTTAGCTTTTTATTAGCAAGTGATATTTTAATGTCTTTTTCTTGAGATAATTCATTTGCAACAGTAACTTTTAAACTGTCTTTAAAAATATCTGGAAATTCAATAGCGCTAATAAATGCTGTATTTCCGTGAGATACAAAGTAAAATAGTTTTTCGGTTGATTCTTTATCTATAGGATAATATTGTGAAATAGATAAAACCGTTCCTTTAACTTTATAATTTTTAACCAACGAATCAGCATCATAAAGCGGATCAAAATATTCATAAGCTGTTTTACCAATTCTTTTTATTTTATTGTTTTTTAATAAAGTTGGTAATTCGTTATCAAAAACATAAAGACCAAACGGAATTTTATCTTTTAAATCATAAGTTGGATTCCAATTTATAGGTCGAGGTCTTACGGCATCAATATATATAATACCTATTAAAAGTAAGACAAGAAAAACGATATATATTTTTACAGTCTTGTTCATTACTTTATAGATTGAATAGTAGTATCAAAAGTTTTTTTAATGGTATCAAAACTGGCTTCTGTGATTTCAAATTCGCCATACCAAATGTAATTGTACAAGTATGATAAATAGCTAAATTCGTTTTTCAAAGATTGAATTTGGATTTCATACAAGTAATCTGAATTGGTTTTCTCGGGATTCCATTCGATGATATGTTTCTCTGACATTTTTTTTAACAACCATAAATAATAATACCGAATTGCCAATCTTTGATTGCCCGATTTTAATGTAGAGGCGATTAACTTTTCAAAGTCAACATGTTGTAAATTAAGTTCAATATCATCGTGATTTATTATTTTTTTCGTGGTTGATTTACTAAAAATCCACTGTCCTTCATTGTTTAAAACAACTTTGACAATTAAGTAAATTACGTACAATACAATTAAAGTGGCTAGAATTTTTAATGTTACATCAACAGCATTATTGGAAACACCATCAGACAAATTGAAAAGTCTTTTAAACCAATAGGCAAGCCATTCTGTAAAGCGATCCCAAAGCCCTTTCTCGGCAATTTTCACTTCATATTTAAAGTCGTCATCATTGTATTTTTCTTTTAATTTCTGATTGAATTTTAAAGGAATCACTAACGAAGTATCGACTTTAATATCTTTTTCAGAATAGTGCACCGTTTTTTTTTCGGCTAAAACCAAAGAATCCTGTGCGTTTATAGAAACGCAAAAAAAGAACAATAAAATAAAGGGAAATTTATTCAACATCTGTACCTATCAAGTCAATAGAATCATTAGAAATCGAACTTTCACTATTTTCAATATGGCTGTAATATATCATACCTTGATTGATAATAAGTAAATTATTGAGGATGAAACTTACAATCATAGATACTACCATTATTATCGACATTAAAATTGATAAAGTTGAAAAAGCATCATTTTTATCACCCGTTTGTACAGTTGTAAAAACACTAACCATTCCAAAAATATAAGGTATCATTGTAAAAATAGTACTTACAATTTGAATAATAAAAATCATTACAGCAGTAGTACCAATAATCGGCCAAAATTGTTGTTTTACGGTATCAAATCCATCGCCAATAGCACTAAAAAATCCTTCTTTAGAATTCATATAGTAGTAAAAAGTGAGGTGAATAAAACTCAACATAGCAGGTCCCATAATAAGTAATAAAGGAATTCCAATGATTATAAAACAAAGCATTATTAACAATCCGAATACAATAATAAGTAATGGGGAAAGAATAAAAATTGTTCCTACAGCAAATTTCAATAGTTTCGGAATTCTTTTTTTAATTCCAATTAATATTTCTTTAGGTGTAAAATTGTCACCTTTTTTATTGTCATACAAATCCAAATAAACGACTGGAAATGAAAATTGAATCAAAAAAACAATAATAAAAAATAAAAATGCACCTATTATTAAAGAAATCATTAGGCCAAAATTGGCATTAAAAAAAGCACTTAAATCATTTTGTGGCGCATTGACATTTTCTGAAATTTTAGAAAACACAAAATCAGTATATATTTTTATAAAAAAGTAAATCAGTACTACAGCAATTAATAATAATCCTCCATTGATGATAAAATACGTTTTAAAAAAATGCTTTCCTTGTACTTTAAAAAATTGGAAAGTATCATTTATATAGTCGCTAAAATTTCTTTCTTTAAATAATTGGAACATTGGCATTGATTTTTTTATGAACAATAAAAGGGAAAATTAAATAGTAAAAAGAAATAAACGAAAGTGTAGATAAAATAATAAATACACTTAACCAATGTGGCATATTGATAGAATAGCGCGTAATAAATCCTTCTAAAAATCCGGCTGCAATGGTAAACGGAATCGTGCTTAAAAAAATTTTAAAACTGTTTTTGAATCCAATTTTTAATGAATTCATCCTCGAATATGTTTTAGGAAATAGTATAGAAGCACCGAGTATAAATCCGGCTGTCGATTCAATTACGATTCCGAAAATCTCCATCGAGCCATGAATCCAAATTCCCCTAACACTTTCCCAAAAAACACCTTGTTGGTAAAAAAAGTATTGAAATGAACCTAACATAATACTATTTTGCAGCATCACATAAAAGGTGCCGATTCCCAGAAAAATGCCGTAAACATAACATCGGGCACCAACATATAAATTGTTAAGTGTAATTCCGATAAAACTTCCCCAATTGCTTCCCGATTTATAAACTGCAACTGGATTACCTTCTTTAATATTATCTAAAGTCATGTTTACGTATCCATCACCGAGTATTAATCTAACAAAATCGGTATCATATTTAGCAGAAACAACTCCAATTAGTACACAACAAAAAAACATTAAAAACGAATACACCAAATACCTTCTGTATTGGAAAACTAAAAGAGGAACTTCGGTAGAAAAAAAGTAAACAAATCGGTTTTTATCTTCTCTTTTGGTCTTATAAATTTTTTGATACAATTGAGATGCTAAATAATTTAAGTAGATAACAGTCTTACTTTTAGCGTAATAGGTTTGAGCGTACGATAAATCATTTACTAAATGAATGTACAAACTTGCCATTTCATCAGGATTTTTTTTAGATTTACCAAAAATTGCTTGTTCAAAGTCAAGCCATTTTTCTTTATTTTGCTTTATAAATGCTACTTCTCTCATGGAATGCTAAAATAAAAAAATATGACAGAATTATCAATAAATACAACACAAAATGTAAACATAAATTTTACTGCTGCATCTGTAGGAGAAAGGTTGGGTGCTTTTTTACTCGATATGTTAATTAAAATTGCTTATTTAATAGTTGTAGGATATTTTGTTTTTAATCTTTTGGGATTGTCAAATGTTATTGAAAAACTCGATAGATGGTCAGCAATGGCAGTCAGTATGTTGTTTTTTTTACCTTATGCTTTTTACTCTTTAACACTTGAAAGTTTACTTGACGGACAAACTTTAGGCAAACGGATAGTCAAAATAAAAGTCGTAAAAATAGATGGCTATCAAGCTAGTTTTGGAGATTATTTAATGAGATGGTTGTTACGACTTATAGATATTTGGACCAACATGGGCGTTATCGGATTAATTTCTTTGGTTGTGAGTGAAAAAACACAACGATTGGGTGATATGTCAGCCGGAACAGCAGTAATTTCTTTAAGAAATAAAGTAACTATCAATAGTACAATTTTAGAAGAAATTGGCGAAGAATACGTTCCGATTTATCCTTTAGTGATTAAACTTTCTGATAATGATGTACGAATTATTAAAGAAACATTTAATGCAGCACTAGCAAAAAGTGATTTTGAGATGATTACGAAATTGAAAAATAAAGTT
The DNA here is from genome assembly GCA_943323545.2 of Bifidobacterium breve. GTDB lineage: Bacteria > Bacteroidota > Bacteroidia > Flavobacteriales > Flavobacteriaceae > Flavobacterium. Next base: position 21,524 of record CALPIE020000010.1, read on the forward strand.
GAATCGGTAACCGGAATAAAAAACCAATCTGGAAATAATTCCGATTTTATTAGAACTGTTATAAAAGATTACAATTTTTATACGCAAAACATGTAAGCAGAGAACCAATTTTGTGTAACAAAATTGTGTAAATCGCTTATTCCGTCCCGAGGCTTCTGGAGCTTCGGAATCTAGGAAAAGCAGGAAGTTTTTAATATTTTGTATAATACAAATAGCCACTCAAAGGATCAGGATATCCTTCATCGTTTAAGTTTAAAATGTAATAATAGGTTGATTCTGAAGTTGAATTTTCATCCAATCGATGCCCTTTATTAGAATAGCCATTCCAGTTTTCGGTTTGGTTATTCCCCGTCCAAATTAATTTCCCCCATCTGTTGTAAAGATTCAATTCGAAATTCACAAAAATATCCCTTAATCCTTTAATAGTAAAGCTATCATTAATACCATCGCCATTAGCAGAAATAAAATTATATACTGTTGGCGGACAATTTTTTGATAACAGTAAAAAAGAAGTGATGCTATTGCAATGATCATTTTCGATACGAATAAAAATTTCTTTTGGGGTTGCTGTTGCAATATAATTGAATGAATTTAAAATAGCATTTACACTATTTTCAGCATCAATTTGAGATTCATGAAAAGTTACGGTATCAGTCTGATTTACTTTTACCAAATCGGCATAATTCGAAAAATCGAATGTAGCTCGAGTTAAACCTTCGTTACAAGATTCTAAAGGTTCGAGTTCATTATATTCGGGAGAAGTCCATAATGAAATGGGAATAGAAAAACTATTGTTGTTTTCAATTAATTCAAAGGCAATTCCTTGACCAGTACCATTGTCATCCACTACAAATTGAAGTGTGAAATTAGCTGGAATATTAGCTGGAATAGTTAAGGTTATTTGACTACTCCAGCTAGTACCAATTGGAATAATCGAAAGCGTTTGTGTAGTTGTAATTAATGTACTATCGGCATAAACGGCTATCGGAACTTGAGCTATTAAATCATTTGTGGCATTCAAATTTGAAACCGTAAAATCTACTGTCATAGTTCTTGAGTCGCAGGTTTGTGTTATGTTATCAATTGCAATTGTAGCATCTGGCAATTGGCTATTTAGTTTGGTAACTACAACATTTATTAATACAACATCTTGTCCGGATGACATCTGAATCAAAGCGTTCGAATTCCCAACCGTTAAATTATTTTGGATATTGTACACATCTAGATCCATATTATACAAGGTTGAGCTACCCGTAAAACTATTCGTTCCGTTAAAGGCATTATTGGCAGGATTTAATGGCGGATTACTAAGTACACTACCATTTATACTCAATGTTTCAGAAATAGCCAGATTGGCATCGCCTTCCCAAGCTACAAAACCGATTTCTGCTCCAGCTGTATTTATTACGTTTAAATTGTTTAATGTTATAGATAAAGCTGGCGGTATTCCTTGTAAGCCATCATAAATGTTAATTTGATTTAAGGGTAAACTAAGATCGTTATAAACAATAACCAATGTCCAACCTGCAAAATTTGTACGGTTAGCACAATAGCCAGGAATGTTTAATAAAGTTTGTGAAACATCTAAATCAGATAAGGTATAATTGCCGTTACCAGTTGTTGTAACCAATGTGGTAACATCTGCGAAAGCGCTAAAATAAGCAAGTTGTGAATTCGGATTTGTGAACGAAAAGTTTCTTTGTGCTACTACATTAATGCCATTTAATTTAACAGCTGTATCTCCAGTCCCAGGTCCTGATCCTGCCCAATACAAATACGCACTTATTATTTGTTGATTTGAATTTAATGTTAAACTTGCACTTGATGAAGTAAGAAGTAAATCTTCACAACCTGGAGTAATATTATTTTCTCCTTGATTCATTGTGTTTCCAACAAAAATAAAATCATACCGACCGTTAAATTGGTTGTATAGCGAAACATTCTGACCGAAAACCGGACATAATGCAAGAAGAAGTATACTAAAAATAAGAGTTTGGAGTTTTATTTTCACCGCAATTATTTTGATTTGAGGTTTAAAATTAAGGAATTATTTTGGAATATATCTATTTTTGAAATTCGATTTAATAAAAAATAATTGTGTAATTTTCCAAAGTTTTAAAAATAAAGAGTGAAACAATATCAAATTAGAAAGTACCAATCAAGTGATTTTGCACTTTGGAATGCCTTTGTAGATAAGGCAAAGAATGCTACTTTCTTGTTCCATCGCCAATTTATGGAGTACCATAACGATCGTTTTGAAGATTTTTCTTTGATGGTTTTTGAAGATGAAAAAGTAGTGGCAGTTTTACCAGCCAATAGAGTAGGTGAAGTGGTTTATTCGCATCAAGGACTGACTTACGGCGGATTGGTGTTGTTTGAAAAATCAAAATTGGGAGACGTTATTGAAATAATGAAATCGATAATGCAATTTTTAAAAGAGAATCAAATTAAAACGTTTCAGGTTAAAGTAATTCCGAGTATTTATACTTCTTATTTTTCGGATGAAATGGAGCATATTATGTTTTTATTAAATGCCAAAGTGATTCGTAAAGATGTGCTTTCGGTTAACGATTTAACAAAGCCTTTTTTTATTACAAAAACCAGAAGAGAAAGTATCCATAGAGGCAAAAAAAACAATCTAATAATAAAAGAAGAATCCAATTTTGAGTTGTTTTGGAATCAGATTTTAATTCCGAATTTAAAACAAAAACACCAAGCAAAACCAGTTCATACTGTTGAAGAAATAATGAATTTGCAACAGCATTTTCCTAAAAATATTCGTCATTTTAATGTGTATTATAATGATGAAATTGTGGCGGGAACTACTATTTTTATTACCGATAAAGTAGCGCATCCACAATACATTTCAGGTAACGAAAAGAAAAACGAATTGGGAAGCCTCGATTATTTGTACCATTATTTGATTACGGAAGTGTTTTCTGATAAAAATTATTTCGATTTCGGTCCGTCTCATGAAGAAAACGGAATGAAAATAAACAGCGGTATTTTATTTTGGAAAGAAAGTTTCGGAGCGAAAACAACGATTCAAAGTTATTATGAAGTTACCACGGCGAATTATAAGTTATTAGAGAATATACTAATTTAAAATGAATAATATAAAATTTAATAAAACAACAATTTTTTGTTGCCACGACCCGAGCATAGCGAACTGGCAAAGCAATTCACGAATTAAAAATGAAACTGTAAAAAATTTGTTCGTCTTTGACGAAAATTCGAATCAAATCAAAACTTTTTAAAATTTGTGAATTCGTGGCTAAAAGTATGATATAAATGATAAAATTCCTCGACTTACAAAAAATTAATGCCCAATATCAAGAACAATTTCAAGAAAAAATGAAGTTGGTTTTAGATAATGGCTGGTTTATTTTAGGAAATGAAGTCAAGCAATTTGAAGCAGATTTTGCCGATTATTGTGGTGTTAAACACTGCATCGGAGTTGCCAATGGTTTGGATGCTTTGGTGCTTATTTTTAAAGGCTATATTGAATTAGGAAAACTTCAAAAAGGTGACGAAGTTATTGTTCCGGCAAACACCTATATTGCCACTATTTTAGCAATTTTAGAAGTAGATTTAGTTCCGGTTATAGTTGAACCTAGGTTAGAAACGTTTAACATAAATCCCGATTTAATCGCAGAAAGAATCACTTCCAAAACCAAAGCCATTTTACCTGTTCATTTGTACGGACAATTGGCCGAAATGGATGCGATAAACGCCATTGCAAAACAACATAATTTATTGGTAATTGAAGATGCAGCGCAATCGCACGGAGCAAGTGCTCAGTTTGCAGAGACGCAACCGACAACCGACAACCGACAACCGACAACCAACAACCAACAACCGACAACTTCCCAAGCCTACAGTTTCTATCCAGGAAAAAACCTTGGTGCGTTAGGCGATGCCGGTGCAATTACCACAAATGATGACGATTTAGCAAAAGTGTTATTCTCCTTGCGAAATTACGGTTCAAAAACCAAATATTATAACGATTATCTTGGCGTAAATTCGAGATTAGACGAACTTCAAGCGGCTTTTTTAAACGTGAAATTACCACATTTAAATTCCGATAACGAAAAGAGAAGAGCCATTGCCAAACGCTATTTATCCGAAATAAAAAACATTAGAATTGTGTTGCCTAATTGGGATTTATCCAACAATCATGTGTTTCATTTGTTTGTAATTCGAACACGAAATAGAGACCATTTGCAAGCGTATTTACAACAATATGAAATCGAAACGTTGATTCATTATCCGATTCCGCCACATAAACAAAGTGCCCTAAAAAGCTGGAATAATTTATCATTTCCAATAACAGAGAAGATTCATGAAGAAGTGTTGAGTATACCGATAAGTCAAATAATGACAACCGAAGAAGTCGATTTTGTCATACAAACCTTAAATCAATATTAATATGATTGCTAAATTAAAAAGGTTCTTTTTCATAAAACTTAGAATCTGGAAATATAACTTACTTTCTGATTGTAAGAATGTTATTGGCAAACCCAAGTTGTTTGTTCCACTTTTGTTGAATGGTAAAGGGAAAATTCAATTTGGGGATAATGTTCAAAATGGAGTGATAGCCGCGCATTATACTTATTCAACTTACAACTACATATTTGCGATGGGAGAGAATACCGAAGTAATAATCGGCAGCAATGTTGTTTTGGCCAATGGAATGTCAATTCAAGCTACCTCAAAAATTACTCTTGAAGATAATGTAATGATAGGTATAAATTGCCTTCTTGTTGATACAGACGGTCACGATCTTAATCCAGATAAAAGAATGACAGGAGAAGCAAAATCGGGGAATATTACAATTAAAAAAAATGTGGTCGTTTTCTATAATTCTACTGTTTTAAAAGGTGTAACGATTGGTGAGAATTCAGTTATTGGTTGTTGCTCTGTTGTTACCAAAGATATTCCTGCCAATGTTTTTGCTGCCGGAAATCCAGCCAAAGTAATTCGAAATTTATAGTTTGAAAATTGTAAAGCAAAATAAATTACTCCAAGTATTGTCGCTGAACTCCATTTCAGTTGCAGTCAGTTTTGTTTTAGGAATCGTTTCAACAAAAATCATCTCTCATTTTTTAGGCGCATCAGGAATGGCATTGATGGGAAGTTTTAGAAATTTTTCTACCATGTTAAAATCGATAGCAACATTAGGAATCAGCAATTCCGTTGTGAAATTAGTCGTAGAAAATAAAGAAGACAAACGAGAACTTTCGGTTATTTATTCTACTTTTTTTTGGTTATTTTTAATCGTTTCTGTTGTTTTAGGAATTGGCACTTTACTTTTTTCCAAAACCATTTCTCAGCTATTATTTTTTACAGAAGACTATTTTGTTGCTATACAATTCTTCGGATTATTATTGCCATTAATGGTTCTCAATACCTTTTGGTTGGCGATATACAACGGTTTGGAACAATTTAAAAGAATTATTTACATTCAAATTGTTTCTAATGTTTTGGTTTTTGGATTTACTGCTTTGTTAATTTGGAAGCAGCATATTTTTGGAGGACTCTTATCGGTTGCAATTGGTGAATTTTTGATGGTATTGGTTACATTTCTATATGTTCGAAAAGACAGCTCTTTTTTTCTATTTGATTTGCACAAAATCATTAGTAAAAAGTATATTACTATAATAAAAAATTTTTCGATAATGGCTTTGTTAAGTGCTGTTATTGCTCCATTAACTTTAATTTTTATACGAAATAATATTGTTGAAACGCATTCGATTCAAGATGCTGGAATTTGGGATGCCATCAACCGATTGTCGGGTTTTTACATGTTGTTTTTTAGTTCAGGATTGTCTATGTATTACATGCCAAAGTTGGCTTCTTTGCAAACGGATGCCGAATTTAAAGTGGAATTAAAATCTTATTTTAAAACTTTAGTTCCTTTGTTTTTATTAATGTTGATTATCATTTTTATTTGCAAAATACTAATTGTAAAAATTGCCTTTACAGATGAGTTTTCAATTGTAAATGAACTATTAATTTGGCAATTATTAGGAGATTTTTTTAAAGTAATGACCTTAGCTTTTGGTTTTCAAATTGTGGTAAAAACGATGATGAAACGCTATTTTATTGGTGAGATTGTTTTTAATTTATCATACTTCTTACTTTCCTTTTATCTGATGAAATACAATTCAGTTTTAGGAGTTTTACAAGCTTATTTCTTCGCGAATGTAATTTGTTTTGTATCGGTAGTATTAATGTTTAGAAAACTTTTTTTTAAGCATTCCCAGCCTTTGTAATTTAGTAATTACCAATTATAAAACTTTTTGTTCATTAATACGGCTTCCCCAGTTATTTTAATTTCCCCCGTTTCTTTTTCATAAATTTCATTCAGATAGAGAACCCTATTTTTGTCAGCAAAAAGTTGTTTGGCTGTAAAAACAGCTGTGTATTCTACACCAGTAAAAATCGGTTTTAGATAGTTGGCTTTTTGACTGATTAAAATATGCGCGTCTGGGTATAAAAGCGTTCCATATACTTTAGAAAATACACTGATGCTGTAATAGCCATGAACAATACACCGACCAAATTGAGTGTGTTTCGAATAACTTTCAGATACATGAATTGGATTAACATCGCCAGAAATTTTAGCGTAAGTTTGAATATCTTCGTCCGTAAAATTAAAGTCGTATTTGAAAACATCATTAAGCTTTGGAGCCTCCATTTATAGGATTTTAAATGTAAATGCGAATGTAATTATTTTATGTTGATTATCAAATCTATTGTACTTATTTCTTCCAAGTTTGTAAATACTTCTCAGCTATTTTTACATACTGATGTTCCTTTTTAATAAACATTCGCGCTCGATTTCCAATAGCAATTATTTCATTTGAATTTTCAATTAAATGCGACAATTCAGTAACTAAATAATCCACATCTGGTAAAGCATTAATAGCAACTTTTTCATTTAATTTATAATAATCAACAAACTCCATTTCGGCTCCTGTAAAAACGACTTTTCCTTTTGCCATCGCTTCTAAGGCGTTATAACCTTGATCATAAGCATACACTTGATCGAGTACAATATGCGCTTTGTTATACAGTTTTATATATTCGTCATATGGAATGTTTTCAACAATGTTGATGTCAATTGTAGCACCGTATTTGGAAGCAATGATTTCGAGTGCTTTTTCAAAGAACGTTATGCCTTTGGTATAATAAGTTCCGCTATTAATGCCGAGAAAGATGTTGATTTTATCTTCAATTTTAGTGTCTAAAAAAACAATTGTATCGGTATTTATCGGATTCGGAATCAATCCCAAAAACTTCGGATGATCTTTCATTGGCAAAACATAATCGATATCGGAAGCGATTATTCCACGACAGTTTTCATACACCAAATGGTGTGTTTTTTTATGATTGTTGGATACAAAATCGAGTATAAATTGGTATTCTATATGCGATTCCGGATTTTCAAAATACGGATTCATAATCGAATACTTTCCTTTTTTTTCCATCATGTATTTCGCAACTGTATAATCAACGCCGCAACACAAAAGGAATAATTTAGCTTCGCTCCGTTCGGCCTTGCCTCGGGTTTTGTTTTGCTTGATGACTTTCTTCAATAAATAACGCTCCAAAAATGGAACGGTTTGTATTGCCGATTCATTGATTAATTGCACTACATCGAAGTTTTTTAACTTTTTCAGATGAAAGTAAAATCGGATGCCAAATTCTATCGTTGCGATGTCAAACTTCGTGATTTTATGAATGGCTTTCCTTGGAATTTGCATCACTTTAGATTCGCAAAATTTAGCTTTAGTCGATAAATCAACAGGGTAATTTTTAAATCCGTCACCATTTCCGATAAGGGTAACCTCATGACCTAAAGCTATCAATCCTTCTTTTAAGGAATTGTGCAACCTACTGAATTCGCCAATTAATAAAATCTTCACTTAATTACTATATTTGCTGCTATTACTATATTTGTTGCTAAAATAATCAAAATTTGAACGATACTGCAAAAAAGAAATTCCGACTTTGTATGGTTTCCGATCAGCTTGCCACTGGTGGAGCCGAACGATGCGCGTCTTTGTTATCGAATTATTTTGTACAAAACCAATGTGAAGTGCACCATGTTATTGTAGTTGATAAAATAGAATACGAGTATTCAGGAGAAGTTTTAAATTTAGGAAAACTCAAAAATAACTCAAACGGATTTTTTAATCGACTGAAACGATTTCAAGTTCTAAAGGAATTTTATGCTACAAACAAATTTGATTTTATTATTGATTTCAGAGTCAAACGCCACCAATTTCAAGAGTTTTTTATTGCGAACTATATTTATAAATCGCCTATAATAGTCATGGTTCACAGTTATATGACCGATTTGTATTTTCTGAAAAGTAAGTATTTGGCGAATAAAATCTACTCGAATGCAGTAAAGATCATTACGGTTTCTAAAAAAATTGAAGAAAAAGTAAAATCTGACTATAGTTATTCTCAATTGCAAACGATTTACAATCCGATTGATATTGAAAATATTGCTCAACAATCACAGCTTCCATTTGAAAAAGAATACGAATACATTTTGGCGGTTGGACGAATGAATGACAGCATAAAACAATTCGACAAACTAATCGAAAGCTATTCAAAATCAGACTTACCGAAACAAAACATCAAATTGGTTTTTCTTGGAGATGGCGATTTAAAAATTAATTACGAACTACAAGCAAAGCAATTAGGAATGGAAAACAATATCCTCTTTAAAGGCAAAGTTTCCAATCCGTTTGTGTACATGAAAAACGCGAAGTATGTCGTTTTATGTAGTAAAAACGAAGGATTTCCAACTGTATTAATTGAGTCGTTGGCTTGTGAAACACCTGTAATTGCATTTGATTGTTTTTCGGGACCGAGTGAAATAATTACTAATAATGAAAACGGAATCCTAGTTGAAAATCAAAATTTTGACAAATTAATTACTGCAATGAATACGTTAATTTCAGATAAAGATTTTTACTTACATTGCAAGCGAAATGCGAAAGAAAGTGTGAACGCGTTTTCATTAGAAAAAATTGGCAACCAATGGCTGCAACTTTTTAAATCCAACTCATGAACATAGAAATTGTAAACATCCCAAAAGTAGAAGACTACCGCGGTAATATCGCCGTAATCGAAAAAGACGTTGTTCCTTTTGATATCAAACGCGTTTATTATTTGTATGATGTTCCGAGTTCAGCCAAACGCGGCGGACATGCACATAAGGAGCAAATAGAGTTATTAATTGCACTTTCCGGAAGTTTTGATGTGATTTTAAAAGACGGAAAAACAACGCAAACGGTCACGTTAAATAAACCCAATAAAGGATTGTTAATTAAAACCAATGTTTGGCGTGAATTGGAAAATTTCTCTTCTGGTTCAGTTTGTTTGGTGGTGGTTTCGGATGTTTTTAAAGAAGAAGATTACATTCGAAATTACGATGATTATTTGTTGCATGTCAATCAATTGTAACTACTTATCCGAATTCCTTTTTGAAGTAACTCACTTTTTATTTGTTTGATAAAACGCAAAATACCAACTGGTAATTTTAACAATAAGCGTTGCTTTAGATTTAAATTTTCCGGATTTATTTTACTGACAATTTCTTTGTATTTCGTCTTGTCTCCATCCATTTTTAAATGCTTTGCAATCACATAACGTTCAAAATCCAAATACGATTTTAAGTCGGGATTTTCTTTTGTAAACGATTCGTATTGATCATAATTCGGAATCGTTTTTCCTAAAATACTCGAATTGGTCAATTGATTTTCGGAGTACATTGTGTAGTTCACTAATCGGTTGGTATTGTAAACCAAATTATATTTATTAAAAGCCCTAATGTTGAAATCTAAGTCTTCAGCGAAATTGATGGTTTCATCGTAAAATCCAACTTCATCATACACTTTTTTGTCCAAACATATTCCGGAATGAATAAAAAATCCTTGTTGTTTGTTTCTTTTAAAAAAGTCATTAATAAGAACAGTTGCATTTGGTTTTAAATCAGATGTGCTGTTTTTTGGTAGTACAATTTCTCCATTTGGATATACTTCTACATAATTCGTTGCAAAAATAACTTCCTTTGGAAATTCTAGCATCATATTGTAAAAAGATTCTAAAAGCGTCGGTTTCCAAGTATCATCGGCATCTAAAAAAGTAACGTATTGCGCTTTTGCATTTCGGATTCCGGTATTTCTAGAAGCCGACAATCCGCTGTTTTTGGTATGTGAAATTATACGGATTTTATCGGAAAGATAAGGTTGCACTTTGGTTAGACTTGCATCGGTAGAACAATCGTCAACAATCAAAACTTCATAATCAGAAAACGTTTGATTGACAATACTTTTAAGTGTATTTTCAACAAAATTTTCTTTGTTATAGAGAGGAATGATTACTGTAAAATTCGGCATTATTAGTTTTAATTTTCACCACGAATTCACTAATTTACATTCGTGCATTCGTGGCGCATTTAAATTTTTAAAATAAAATCAAAAAGCGAATTCCAATCGTTGAATTGCTCCTTTGTATCAAATGTATATTTATTTCCTTGATATTGAATCGTATTCGATACAAATTCGGTGATCAATTGTGCCAATTCCTTCGCATCTGCACTATCGAAAAAAGAAACTTTATCATAATTTCCAATTGATTCTTTGGCATAAGGAAGGTTGGCTAATAAAATCGGTTTGTCAAATCCTTTTGCTTCGGTAATGGGTAAACCCCAAGTTTCAATTTTAGATGGAAATAGCATACAGTCCATAGCTTTATAATAACCAAAAACTTCAGCTCGTGTAAGTTTTCCAATATAATTCAGTTGTTCTAAAGGATAAGTTTTGGTTATGTATTTCGAATAGCTGTTGTCTTTTTTAGATAGCGTTAAATGGATTTTTATTTTACTTTTGATAGCGTAGGGAAGGAGCTTCACTGCTTCGCCAATCAATTCGAAATTTTTAAAACTTCGCGGAAAACTTGGGTAGAAAAAATTTATGCAATCCGAATCTAATTTTACTTCAATAATTTTATTTTCTACAACATATTCTGGAGTTGTAACAATCACAATATCAATTAAAAATAGCTGTATAAATTCTTTTTTAATCCAATGTTGTTGGACAAAAACAGCAGTATTTTTTTTAATATTGATTTGATATAAAAACTTGTAAAACAGATGAAAAAATCCAATTTTAAAATTCATTCTCCAATCTTTCCAAGTGGGTTTATAAAAAACATTGGGATTATGGCAATATACAAATTGCTTTTTGGAAATTACATTTGGCGTCACATCGTGCAAGGAAAACCAAACATCGGGTTGCAATTGCTTTGATAATTTTTTAAAATAGAAATATTCGTAATAAATTCGGTAGATCCAATATTTTTTAGATTTTGGAAATTCGATAAATTCAATAGCATCCAAAAACTCAAAATCAAATTTAGAGGCATCGTTGACCAATGCAAAGATTCTAAGTTCCTTATCCTGACTGTAAGCGGCTAATTTTTGTAAACAATTATGCAATATGGTAAAGATGCCACCTTCTACCATGTTGATTCCTGATATGACAATTGTTTTTTTAGCCAATGAATTTGATTTTAAAGTCTTTTACAAATGTAATTTATTTACAGAATCAATAACGTAAAATACAATATATAGCGTGAAAACCGTCTTTCCAATTGATTTTTTTTCCTTCTTCGTATGTTCTTCCGTAATAAGAAATGCCCACTTCGTATATTCTGATTTTGGGAATCTTAGCAATTTTAGCTGTTACTTCAGGTTCAAAACCAAAACGTTTTTCTTTTAATTGCAGTGATTGTAATATTTTGGTATTGAACATTTTGTAACAGGTTTCCATGTCTGTTAAGTTCAAATTGTTTAACATGTTTGAAAGAAAAGTCAGAAATCGATTTCCAATCGTATGCCAAAAAAATAAGATCCGATGGGCATTTCCGCCCATAAATCGAGATCCGTACACCACATCGGCAAAACCATCTATAATAGGTTGTAAAAGTAGGTTGTATTCTTCGGGATTGTATTCTAAATCGGCATCTTGAATAATGGTGTAATCGCCAGTCGCATTTTCAATTCCGGTGTGAAGTGCAGCACCTTTACCTTTGTTTACTTCGTGATTGAAAAACTGAATATTGAATTCTGGATTTTGTAAAATGTATGCTTCAATAACTTCTTTGGTAGCATCTGTAGAACAGTCATTTATAATGATTAATTCTTTAGAAATGTCGTTTAAAAGTTTTACATTCTTGACTTTATTCAATAATAAATGAACCGTTTTGGCTTCGTTGTAAACCGGAATTATAATCGATAATTTATTCATTAATCACTTACTAATTTAAATCACAAAGCTACATTTCTAATTTGAAAGAACAAGAAAATGATTAGATTTGTTGAAATAACTTTTATGAAATCACTACTTATAAAATATAAATTCCAATTTCTTTTACTCTTCATCGGAATTGCAGTGTTGGCATTGGTAAATTATGTTTTGCAATTGAATATTCAAAACCATATTTATCCCGACTCTGAAAGTTATTATGAAGCTGCAAAAAATGTATATATCTATCATACTGGTCATAATTACCGTCCGATAGTGATGGCTGCAATTAACGGAATTCCGTATCTTTTTGGTTGTACAGATTCTTTTATTTATCAGTTTAGTTTTTATGTCAACTTGTTTTGTTGGTTGGCTACAGCATTAGTGTTATTTGAAATTTTGAAATCTTTTGTGAGCGAAAAAATTGCGTTTGTTTTTGCGTTGATTTCCTTTTTGTTTGTAGGAACCATAGTTTTAATTTACCATTTATTGTCTGAACATATTTATACCTTTTTTATTGTTTTGGTATTTTATTTTCTATTGAAATACTATAAGAGTACCCGAGACATAGATGAACGGAGCGAAGCTAATTCTTTTTGGCAATTGTCTTTAGCAATTTCAATACTAATATTAAGCATGTTGGTACGACCAGGATCGAAGTGGCTGGCGATTTTATTTTTGATATTTTATTTGAAGGAATTCATTCGATTTTATAAATCTAAAGCTGCATTTTTGGTGTATGGAAGTTTACTTTTAGTACTCATTCAGTGTGCTGGAATTAAATACCAATTCGGTAATTTCACCATAAGCTACATCGATTCGGTAACCTATTACAATTATATTGGAAGCAAGGCAATTGCTCATAAAAACGGGGCAGAATTTGATATGTCAAAAGATCCAAGAACGTTTTATATATTTTCTTTAAAGCCAACCGAAATACAAGCTGAAGCCAAAAGAGATTTGCTGTTTCAACTGAAAACCAATTCAGAGAATTTGATTTGGGCGTATTGTTCGGATGTTTATGATAATACTATTTCGGGTAGTTTCCCTTTATCAGAAAATAAGAATTTCAAAAATAGAAGTAATTTTAATTTTTGGAAAGACTTCTTTTTTGCTATTACACAATGGCAAAATCGAATTTTTACAATTCTTGGATTATTATTAGCGGTGTATTATTTTTTCAAGAATTATAAAAAGGAAGTTTACTTTAGTTTAATAAGTGTCTATATTTTATATATAATAGGAACATCAGGAATATCGTGTGCGCAAGGCGATCGATTTCATCTAGTGATTTTTCCTTTTGTTTTGGTATTGTGTGCTAAGTTATATAAGGATAATGTGATTACAAGTTAAAATTTTATTGCCACGAATGTACGAATTTTAATAAATTAATACATTTAAATTCGTGCATTCGTGGCAATAAAAAAGTCAGTTTAAACTGTTCTTTGTACGACTTCAAATATAGAACCGTCTTCACATTTCAAGGTTTTCGATTGGAATTTCATCAGCAAAGCATAATCATGCGTAGCCATAATGATGGTTTTTCCGTTGGCGTTTATGTTTTTTAATACTTCTAAAACTTCAACGCTGGTTTGCGGATCTAAATTCCCAGTTGGTTCATCAGCCAATATTATCTCAGGATCGTTCAATAAAGCTCTTGCAATGGCAACACGCTGTTGCTCACCCCCAGACAATTGATGTGGCATTTTAGTAGAAAATCCTTTCATGCCCACTTTATCCAATACTTCGTCAATTTTATTTTGCATGTCGGTAAGATTTTCCCAACCGGTTGCTTTTAAAACAAAAAGCATATTGTCGTTTACAGTTCTATCGGGCAGCAATTGAAAATCTTGAAATACAATTCCGATTTTACGTCTTAAAAACGGAATTTCTTTTTCCTTTAAAGAAACCAAATCGAAATCTACAATATGACCTTCTCCTTCTGTAAGAGGTAAATCGCCATAAAGTGTTTTCATAAAACTACTTTTCCCACTTCCTGTTTTACCTATAATATAAATGAATTCACCGTGTTTAACATCTAAATTTATTTGAGATAAGATTACTTTATTCTCTTGATAAATAGTAACATTTTTTAATGACAATACAGTTTCTGACATTTGTAATTTTATTTAGTGGGGTAAAAGTAATACTATAACGAATGTTATCAAAATAAATTTTCTTTTTAGATTGTTAGATTACTTAGAATGTTAGATTTTTAGATTCTTCTTTGAATTATTGGACATTTCGATTTCTTATTTTCAATGGATTACTGATGCTAACAATCTATTAATCTAATAAGTCTAAGTAATCTAATAAGTCTAAAAATTCTTTTATGAAATTGTTAAGAAAAATGTTTATAATAATTACCAAACTTACTCCGTTATAACCTGAAACGTAAACTACTTTTGAAGTAGTAAAAAATATCTTTATGCGAAAATTTTCAGTATTACTATTTTTATTTTCTTTTCTAGAAATCACTTCTGTTTCAGCGCAACAATCTGCTGTTTTTACCCATCATCTATCCGAATTTGATAAAGCACTTTCTCTATACAATGATAAACAATATTTGGCTGCTCAAATTATTTTTGAAAAAGTAAAACAAAATAAAAATAGTCAAGAAGTCGAATCTGATTGTGCTTATTATATTGCTAATTGTGCTATCCGATTAAATCAATCGAATGCCGATCAAATGATGGAAAGTTTTGTTGCAAATTATCCAACAAGTACCAAACAAAATCAAGCATTTATTGGAGTTGCGCAATATTATTTTGAAAATGGAAAGTATCCACAAGCATTAGAATATTTTGATAAAGTTGACGAAGGCGGATTGACTTTTGATGAAATAGAAAAATATAATTTTCAAAAAGGGTATGCTTATTTTTCTGCTAATAAGAAAAAAGAAGCTACAGCTTATTTAACTAAAGTATCCAATTCAAAAGAATATGGCTCTCAAGCCAAATATTATTTAGGAAACATTTCTTATGAAAGTGATGATTATAAAGAAGCGTCCAAGTATTTTGATCAAATATCTGGCGAAGAGAAATACAAAGATAAACTGTCTTATTTTCAAGCAGATTTGAATTTTAAATTGGGAAATTTTCAAAAAGCAATCGATTTAGGAATAGCAGCAATGGATAAATCTAATGCATTAGAAAAATCAGAATTGAATAAAATTATTGGAGAAAGTTATTTTAATTTAAAGCAATATGATAAAGCATTGCCATATCTAAAAGAATACAAAGGGAAAAAAGGCAAATGGAACAACGTAGATTTTTACCAATTGGGTTATACTTATTACAAACAAAATGACTTCGAAAACGCCATTTCACAATTCAATAAAATAATTGACGGAAAAGATTTTGTTGCTCAAAATGGGTATTATCATTTGGGGGAAAGCTATCTAAAAACCAACAAAAA
>CALPIE020000011.1 GCA_943323545.2 Bifidobacterium breve
GGCATATTCGAAGGTGTTTGATTTTCCCAATCAAAGTTACCAAATTTTCGAAGCCATTCTACAACTGTTTTTCTACATTGAATACCATGCTGCTTTGTAGCTTCTGTTATTGAAACCTTCCCTCGTTCTATTTCTTGAACAATTTGTAATTTAAAAGACATACTGTAGTCTTTTTGGGTGCGCTTTACATAGCGACTTTCTTTAGGGTTTTCCATAAGGATACTTTTTGTGTATCGCTATTTCAGGACAAGACATTAATTCAAAAAAAAACCTCTCAAGAAATTGAGAGGTTTTTTTAATTTGGAGATTTTCAATTAAAGATAATGCCAGAACTATGATCTCTTTCCGCTCCAGTTACACTGCTCAAAACATTTATTTCATTTCGTAATTTTAAAACTCCTAACAATCCAAATATTAACGCTTCTTTGAATTCTAAAATTTTAGTATCAGGGATTATGATTTTAATTTTTGGCAAATAAAATTGGATTCGTTCTACTAAGAAATCATTATAAGCACCGCCGCCTGTAATCAATAGTTTGCCTTCTTTTCGCGGTAATGCATTTCCAATTTGTATGGCAATATGTTCCGTAAAAGTGCACATTTTATCCGCTACATTTATAGAACAATTTTCAATTAATGGAAGTACAATCTCTTTTACAAACTCATAGCCAAGTGATTTTGGAAATGATTTTTTATAATAATCCAATTCATTTAACGTATGTAATAATTCCGTATTAATTTTTCCTGAACGGGCAAGTTTTCCTTTATCATCATAATCCAAACCTAATGTGTTGGAATAGAAATTCAAAACGGTATTGACAGGGGAAATATCGAAAGCAATTCTTTTCCCTTCATTTTCAAAGGATATATTAGAAAATCCACCGAGATTCAAACAATAATCATACTCAGAAAATAAAATGCGATCTCCAATCGGAACCAATGGAGCACCTTGGCCGCCCAATTGTACATCTTGAACTCTAAAATCACAAACAACTTTTTCACCAATAATTGTTTTCAATTGTGGGAGGTTGCCAATTTGTAAAGTAAAGCCGCTTTGAGGTTGGTGCAAAATAGTATGCCCATGTGAACAAACAGCATCAAGATTTTTAATATCGTATTTAGAAATAAAATTTTTAATTATATTTCCTAAAAACACAGTGTAACTTTCGTTTAATGCTTTAAGCGCTTCTTGAGAATAATCAACAGCCACTTTAAGTTTGTTTAACCAAATTATAGGATAAGAAATGGTTTCACTTTCGTGGATTTTAAACGTCCATTTGCCATTGTGAACAGTAAATTGAATATGCGCCAAATCAATTCCATCTAGCGATGTCCCAGACATTACTCCAATAACATTATAGGATTCTTTAAAC
This sequence comes from Bifidobacterium breve, assembly GCA_943323545.2. Taxonomy (GTDB): domain Bacteria; phylum Bacteroidota; class Bacteroidia; order Flavobacteriales; family Flavobacteriaceae; genus Flavobacterium. Next base: position 1,374 of record CALPIE020000011.1, read on the forward strand.
ATTGGCTAAAATTACGAAAACGTTTGAAATTTAATATTTAATAATTACTTTTGTCCTCACTTTTAAGAACAAATAACCTTACAAAAATATGGATTTTAATCTTACCGAAGAACATTTAATGATTCAACAGGCAGCTAAAGATTTTGCAGTTGCTGAGTTGTTGCCTGGGGTAATTGAAAGAGATGAATTTTCAAAATTTCCAACCGAGCAAGTGAAAATGATGGGTGAACTTGGGTTACTGGGTATGATGGTAGATCCAAAATATGGCGGATCAGGTTTAGATAGTATTTCCTATGTTTTAGCCATGACCGAAATCGCAAAAGTAGACGCGTCTGCCGCAGTAATCATGTCGGTGAACAACTCTCTTGTTTGTGCCGGAATGGAAAAATATTGCAACGAAGAACAAAAGATGAAATATTTAGTTCCGCTTGCGAAAGGAGAAGTTATCGGTGCTTTTTGTTTGTCTGAACCAGAAGCGGGAAGTGATGCAACTTCTCAAAAAACAACTGCAATTGATAAAGGAGATCATTATTTATTAAACGGTACTAAAAACTGGATTACTAATGGTGCTACTGCATCAACATATTTAGTAATAGCACAAACGGATATTGATAAAGGACATAAAGGTATCAACGCTTTTATTGTTGAAAAAGGATGGACTGGTTTTGAAATCGGTCCGAAAGAAAAGAAGATGGGAATCCGCGGAAGCGATACGCATTCACTTATGTTTACCGATGTAAAGGTGCCTAAAGAAAATAGAATTGGTGAAGATGGATTTGGATTTTCTTTTGCCATGAATGTCTTAAATGGTGGAAGAATCGGAATCGCCTCTCAAGCACTCGGAATTGCAACAGGTGCTTATGAATTGGCATTAGTCTATTCTCAACAGCGTAAAGCGTTTGGTAAAGAGATTTTTAAACACCAAGCAATTGCTTTCAAGTTGGCAGATATGTACGTTAAAGTTACTGCTGCACGTTTATTAGTCTTAAAAGCAGCTTGCGAAAAGGACGAAGGTAAAGATATTGCACATTCTGGTGCGATGGCAAAATTATATGCTTCTGAAATTGCATTGGAAGTTGCTAATGAAGCGGTTCAAATTCATGGTGGAAACGGATATGTTGCCGAATACCATGTAGAACGAATGATGCGTGATTCTAAAATCACTCAGATTTATGAAGGAACTTCTGAAATTCAAAGAATTGTAATTTCTAGAGGTTTGGTTTCGTAATATAGTCACGTCACTTAGAGTGATTTTGTAGCGGTCCGAAAAAATTGTATCGAGAAGCTTTTAAACAAATAAAAAACCTTTCATTGTTAACATTGAAAGGTTTTTTCATTTGTAATTATTATTATATTTACGCAAAGAATTGAAATGTCAGAAGAATTAAAATATTGGTATTTACGTGATCACAAATTATTTTGGACATTAAGCATGTCGCAAATTAAGCAATTGTGCATTATCGTTGGATACAAAAAAGCCAAAAAAGGCGACATAATTTATTTCTCTTCTTCCGATGTGCCTCGTGTTTTTTTACTCAAAAAAGGGAATATTAAAATTGTTTCTGTCGATGAAGATGGAAATGAAACCATAAAAGACATCATTCAAAAAGGTGATTTGTTTGGCGAATTAGAACTCGATAGCGACAGAAACTCCAACGAATATGCAAAAGCACTCACCGATGAAGTGGCAATTTGCAGTTTTCTGCTCTCGGATTTTGAGAATCTATTGTTGCAAAACCCTAGTTTGGCATTGTCTTATACCAAATTCGTTGGGCTAAAAATGAAACGTATTAAAAACAGTTATGCCAACTTAATGTCTAAAGATGCCAAAACACGATTACTCAATTTCCTAAAAGACTGGGCAGAAAAAGAGGGTAGAAAAGACGGTAATAGAATAATTATAGAAAACTTCCTCACCCAAAACGATATTGCTCAAATCATTTGTACGTCTCGCCAAACGGCTACTTCATTATTAAATGAATTAGAAGAAAATGGTGTTATGCACTACGGACGTAAAGAAATTATAATAGAAGACATTACTAAACTTTAAGATTATTTTGTTTGAAATGTAAACTACCCGACATTTCCTAATCTTTAATAGAAATAGCTTTGTTTCACTTTAAAAACAATTGCTATGAAAAAAGTCTTATATGTATTACCCATTTTATTCTTTGTTGTTTCCTGTCAAGAAGAAGGAATATTAACAAGAGAAAGAGAAAAAGTTGAATTAAATCCGTCTGCAGTATTAAAGTATTACGGTTCCTTTGTTCCCACTTCTGGTATTTCAGTTACAGGTGAAGCCAAAATTTATTTAGAAAATGGACAATATAAAGTGGTTTTAGATAACTTTAGTATTTCTAGTGGTCCAGATTTAAAAGTCTATTTATCTAAAGCTGCCACACCAACCCAATTTGTTAACTTGGGTAATTTAACTTCACAAACGGTGTATCCAATTCCACAAACCGTCAATGTAGCCGAATATTCGCATGTTCTTATTCATTGTCAACAGTACAATCATTTGTTTGCAATAGCATTATTAAATTAAAATTAATCCATGAAAAAGATAATTCTAGGCGTATTGTTTTTGTTTGTTGCAAATACAATAAACGCACAAGGTTGCAGTGATGCTGGTATTTGTTCCATAAACAAAGGATTTGTTAACGATAGCATTTCGTTTAAGAATAGTATTGAATATGCAGCGATTTATAGTCAAGGTGAAGCCGATGTTCAATACTTGCTTCACAATGTTTCTTACACAAAACAGTTCAATGAACGCTTTTCATTTTCAAGTAGGGTTACACTTTCAACAGCTAACGGAAGCTTCGGAACTCGCACACAACTTGGCGATGCATTCTTAATAGGTAACTATACTTTCAAAGAAAAAAAGAACAAACAATGGAGTACACTTTTTGGATTTAAATTTCCGTTTACAGCTTCTAATTTAAAAATTAACGGCTATTCTTTACCGATGGATTATCAATCTAGTTTGGGAACTGTTGATGTTTTTTTAGGAACTAGTTTACATTATGAACGTTGGGATTTTAATGGAGCTATTCAAATTCCTATTGTCAATTTAAATAAAAACTCTTATTTCAAAGATTTTGGTGGAACCGATGATTTCCCATCAACTAATTTATTTGAGCGTAAACCCGATGCCTTGTTGAGAGCTACTTATTCCACAAAAACACCTAATAAGAAATTTACATTTAAACCTAATGTTTTATTCATTTATCATCTTGGTGAAGATAGTTATGAAAACATTTTTGGACAAAGAGAAAGCATAAAAGGATCTGAAGGATTAACCATAAACGGAAACCTTATTTCGGCTTATCATATTAATATACAAAACCAAATCGAGTTATCGTTGGCAACACCATTTGTATTTCGTGATATTCGTCCAGACGGATTAACACGAAGTTTTGTTCTAGGACTTCAATATAAATACTCATTTTAACACTTATAAAATAAATATTATGAAAAAACTAATTTTAATGCTATTTATAGCAATTGGCTCAATTCAAACGCATGCTCAAAATCAATTTCTGAAAAACGGAGAAGCACTACAAGGTTATGATCCGGTAGCCTATTTTGAAAGTAACAAACCAATAAAAGGAGACAAAGAAATCAGTACAACTTATAATGGTGCCGTTTATCACTTTTCTTCAGAAAAAAATAAAGAAACCTTTTTGAAAAAACCTGCCCAATATGAACCTCAATTTGGTGGCTATTGTGCCTATGGCGTTTCAGAAAATCATAACTCACCAACCGATCCTCAAGCTTTTACAATTGTTGATGATAAGTTGTATTTAAACTATAATTTAAAAGTAAAAGAATTGTGGTCAAAAGACCGTGAAGAACGCATTAAGAAAGCCAATGAGAATTGGAAAGAACTAAGTAAAGAATAAATTTTCAACTTTTTTGCCTTAAATGTAAACTACCTGACAAACAACATTTTTAATCTAAAATATCTTTGTATCAACAAAATAAATAAATTTATATAATAATGAAAAAATCAATTTTAATCTTATTCGTTGTCTTATCATCATCAATAAGTTTTGCACAGTCAGCTGCAAAAAGAGTAAAAGAATTCAATTTAGAAAACAAAGTAGCCCTTCAGGGATATGATCCTGTAGCTTACTTTACACAGAAGAAAGCCGTGAAGGGTAAAAAGGAATTGGTAGCTTCCTCTGAAGGAGTAATTTATAATTTCTCAACACAAGCCAACAAAGAAGCATTTATTAAAAATCCAGTTAACTATGAACCTCAATATGGTGGATGGTGTGCTTATGCCATGGGCGCTAATGGTGAGAAAGTAGAAGTTGATCCAGGTACTTTTAAAATTATAAACGGAAAACTGTTTTTGTTTTACAATGCCTACTTTAATAACACCTTGAAATCATGGAATAAAGATGAGGCTAATCTTAACAAAAAAGCAGATGCCAACTGGAAAAAATTTATCAACTAATCAAAAATTTATCAAATGAAAAACCCTATTTTTATTTGGATTATTAAACTTGCAGCAGTTGTAATCCTTGTTCAAACATTATATTTTAAATTCTCAGGAGCAGAAGAAAGCGTTTATATTTTTACCACTCTTGGAATAGAACCTTACGGAAGAATTGGATCTGGTGTTGTAGAATTAATTGCTTCCATTCTAATTTTAATGCCACGCACAACTTTACTCGGTGCTTTACTTGGATTAGGAACCATGGCTGGAGCAATATTTTCACATCTACTGTTTTTAGGTATAGAAGTGAAAAACGATGGTGGAACTCTTTTTATTTTAGCAATAATTACGTTTCTTTGTTGTTTGCTATTGATTTACAATCAAAAAAGTAAAATTCCAGATTTGTTGAAATTTAAACTATAATTTAAATCCGTAATCGGTTAAAAATTCGTAAATAGAAATAATTCATTACTTAATATGTTAATTCCTTCCATACAAAATACATTAAACGAGTTGTCCGACTTGTTGGCTCAATTATCGAAAGAAGATTATACTTCACCTTGTTACGGTTTGAGCAATGCTACTATTGGAGAGCATACACGACATATTATTGAAATGTTTCAATGTTTAGAAAATCAATATGAAAATGGTATTATTAATTACGATTTGCGTAAAAGAGATTATCAAATTCAAACAGATGCTAATTTTGCAATAGAATCAATAAATACCATATTGAATCAACTAAACAAATCCAATAAAAATTTACAATTACAACAAATAGTTGATGGTGAAGAATTGCTAATTGATAGCAACTTTAATCGTGAATTGCTTTATAATTTAGAACACTGTATTCATCATCAAGCGCTAATAAAAGTGGCTATTATACAAATGGATCACATACAAATTGGTAACAACTTTGGAGTAGCTCGATCTACAATTGAATATAAAAAACAATGTGCACAGTAAGTTTTGTAAATGCTAATGGCAAAATCATCATTACCTCTAATCGTGATGAAAAAGTACTTCGGCCTAATGCCATTGAACCAAAAAATTACTTAATCAACAATAAAAAAATTTTTTTTCCAAAAGACCAAAAGGCTGGTGGAACTTGGTATGCAGTTGATGAATATTCTAATATAGTAGTTTTACTAAATGGTGCAGATCAAAAACATGTTGCTACCGGTAATTATAGAAAAAGTAGAGGGTTAATCGTTTTGGATATAATTGGAAGTCAATCTCCTTTTGAGGAATGGACTTCAATAGATTTAAATAATATTGAACCTTTTACATTGGTGTTGTTTGAAAATCATAATTTGTTTCAATTGAGATGGAATGGTGAAGCAAAACACACTTTACAATTAGACTCAAATCAAAATTATATTTGGTCTTCATCGACTTTGTATTCAAAAGAAATAAGAGATCAAAGAGCCAATTGGTTTGCTACATTTATCGATACAATACCTTCAGTAAATGAAATAGAAATGTTTAATTTTCATCGGTATACAGAAGGTGATAATAAAGAACACGGTTTGGTCATTAATAGGAATGATGTTTTGAAAACTTTGAGTATTACACAAACGGTTATTTATAAAAATAAAGTAGTACTATCGCACTACGATTTACAAGATCAAGCTGCTTTTACCAATTCCTTTATTACTTTATAATTTTGAGATTATTCTTTCACAAACTTACCCATTGGGAATATTGGCCGTTTCAAATTGTTTACATTCCCATTTATTTTTTATGGGCATTTTATGCTTTAAAAACTAGAACAATTTTCTTTTTTAATGCTTGTAATCCAACTATGAAAAATGGAGGATTTATTATGGACAGTAAAATAGAAATTTACAACTTAATTCCACAAAAATATTATCCTAAAACCAATTTTATAAAAGAAAAAAAATCTTTGGAAGAGGTATTAAAAATAGTAGATTCTTCTAAAATTAATTTTCCTTTTATTGTAAAACCCGATATAGGTTTGCGTGGTTCTGCAGTTCAAAAAATCAATTCAAAAGATGATTTAAAAGCCTATCACAACAAAGTCAATTTTGATTATTTGATTCAAGATTTGATTCCGTTTCAAAACGAAGTCGGCATTTTTTATGTCCGTTTTCCTCATGAAAAGCATGGCAGAATAACCGGAATTGTAGCCAAAGAGTTTCTAATAGTAGAGGGAGATGGTGTTTCAACTATTTTAGCACTATTGAAAGCAAATCCGCGATATGAATTTCAATTAATGGTATTAAAAAAAGAATACGGAAACCATTTAAATGATATATTACCGAAAGGCGAAAAGCGTAATTTGGTTCCCTATGGAAATCACGCACGTGGTGCTAAATTTATTGATGTGAGTCATTTAATTTCCGATAAATTGACAAAGGTAATTGATGAAATGTGTTTGCAAATTCCAGAGTTTTATTTCGGAAGAATGGATGTAATGTACCATTCGTGGGAAGATTTAGAACAAGGAAAAAACTTCTCCATTGTTGAATTAAATGGTGCAGCCAGCGAACCAACACATATTTACGACCCGAAATATTCGTTGTTTTTTGCATGGAAGGAATTGACGCGACATATTACATACATGTACAAAATTAGCGTTGCCAATCATAAGAAAGGTTTTCCGTATCTTTCCCACAAAGTTGGTATGCAAGAATACCGATTGCATTTAAAACAAAATAATAAAATAGTGAATTTCTAATGGTAAAACTCAAAAACATATTCGTCGGATTCTTAATTAGTTTTATTGGCTCTATTCCATTAGGATATTTGAATATAGTTGGTTACGAAGTCTTTAAAAAGTTTGGTTTAAACGAAACTACTTTCTATTTATTAGGTATTATTTCTATCGAGTTTTTTGTCATTTATTTTACATTGCTTTTTGCCAATCAATTAATGAACAATAAAAAATTACTTCAATTCATTGAAGGATTTTCGGTTTTTTTTATGTTTTTGTTGGCCTATATTTTTTATTCAAGTGGAAACGCAAAACCTACAGATCAAACAACCTTAGAAAAGTATGTTGATTATTCTCCTTATGTTGTGGGTTTGCTTCTAAGCTGTTTTAACTTTATTCAAATTCCGTTTTGGTTAGGATGGAATTTATATCTCTTAAATGCGAAATACATCGAAGTCACAAAAGCTAGGAAATTCTTTTATATTTTCGGAACCAGTATCGGAACATTTACAGGTATGTTGGCTTTAATTTTATCGTTAGATTTTGTAACAAATCAAACCGATTTCTTGGCAAAATATTTATTAAAGTTAATAATTCCATTTGTTTTTGTTGGATTGGGAACGTTACAAGGAATAAAATTCTATAAGAAATATTGGCGCAAAACTTCCTAAATTTCATTTCTTTTCTTTTGTTATCTTTACTTCAAGAAAAATTGAAATGAAATCGAAGATTTTTTCATCCTTTCGCCTTATTGGATCGGGTCAAGGACACAAACAAATATTTTAAATTGTGGGTAAAAATATTATCATCACTGGAACATCACGCGGAATAGGTTATGAACTCGCATTGCAATTCGCCAATTCAGGCCATAAAGTGTTAGCCATTTCTCGAAAAATACCTCAAGAATTTCTTGGTAATCAAAATATCACATCACTTTCGATAGATTTAACTGATGAAGAAGATTTGATTCAAGTACAAAATTTTTTATCCACTACATGGAAGAAAGTAGATATACTCATTCACAATGCGGGAAGTTTGATAAACAAACCCTTTGCACAAACTACGCAAGAAGATTTTGAAAATGTATATAAAGTCAATGTTTTTGGAGTTGCTAATTTAACTCGAGTTTGTTTGCCTTATCTTCAAAAAGGAAGTCATGTGGTAACAATAAGTTCTATGGGTGGCATTCAAGGGAGTATGAAATTCGCCGGACTTTCAGCGTACAGTTCTAGTAAAGGTGCAGTAATTACGTTGTCGGAATTATTAGCTGAAGAATTCAAAGAAAGCGGAATCGCATTCAATGTATTAGCACTCGGAGCGGTACAAACCGAAATGTTACAAGAAGCTTTTCCAGGTTACCAAGCGCCAATTTCTGCGGCAGCAATGGCCGATTATATTTTTAATTTCGCTTTAACAGGAAATAAATTTCATAATGGAAAAGTGATACAAGTTTCTTCTTCAACACCCTGAAAGAATTATGAGTTATGAATTATGAGTTATGAGTGAAAGTATTGTAAAGAGAAAAAGTTTTGAGTTGGCTATTCTAGGAATTAATTTTTACAAAATTTTAGTTTCTGAAAAGAAAGAGTATGTAATGAGTAAACAATTTCTTCGTTCTATTACTTCTGTTGGTGCTAATGTTCGAGAGGCTGTTAATGCACAAAGCAAAGCAGATTTTATTCATAAATTATCTATATCCCAAAAAGAATGTGATGAAACTATGTATTGGTTGGAATTGTTGAAAGAGACAGATTTTATTTCAGAAGATGATTTTAAACCTATTTATGAAAAAAGCACTGAAGTTTTAAAAATTATAAAAAGTATAATTCTCACCTTGAAGAAAAACTCATAACTCATAATTCATAACTCAAAATTTTTGAACGTTTTAATTAAATACCTACCAGAACATTCCGTTCCACTTTGTTTTGAATTAATCAAATCAAATTCGGTACATCTTAAAATTGTCAACGAACGACAAACGCGTCATGGCGATTATCGAAGAGCTATCAATGGCAAACACGAAATAACGGTTAACTCCAATTTAAATAAATACCGATTTCTAATCACATTAGTTCACGAAATTGCACATTTGGCCGCCTACGAAAAATTTGGAAGGTATATTAAACCACATGGCAACGAATGGAAAATGACGTTTCAACGTTTGATGGTTCCGTTTATTCGTCCCGAAATTTTTCCGCATTCGGTATTGCCTTTAGTCGCTAATCATTTCCGTAATCCAACAGCAAGTAGCGATACCGATGCGCAATTGGCTTTTGCTTTAAAACAATTTGACGAAAGGAAACCAGATATTCATTTCATTCATGAAGTACCAAGTGGCAGTTTATTCCGAATTAAAAATGGAAGGATTTTTCAGAAAAAAGGACTTCGGGTGAAACGCTATGAATGTATAGAAATGAAAACTGGGAGATTGTATTTGTTCAATGCAAATGCTGAGGTAGAAATAATTCCGGGATAATAATTCTGTAATTCCTATTAATTATAAATATCTTTGTAAGACTAATGCAAAACTCAGCTACTCAGTAACTCAGTAACTCAGCAACTTAAGAAAATGAATAAAAATTATTACGCAATATTAATGGCTGGGGGAGTAGGTTCGCGATTTTGGCCTGTTTCTACATCCAATTTTCCTAAGCAATTTCACGATATGTTAGGATCAGGTGAAACCCTTATTCAGAAAACTTTTAGTCGTTTGGCTAAGTTAATTCCGGTTGAGAACATCTTAATTCTAACAAACGAACGCTATAATAACTTGGTTTTAGAACAATTGCCTATGGTAAAACAAGAGCAAGTATTGTTAGAACCAGCGATGCGAAACACTGCGCCTTGTATATTATATGCATCTTTAAAAATTCAAAAACAAAATCCAAATGCCGTTATGGTTGTAGCACCAAGTGATCATTGGATTGAAGATGAAGATGCGTTTGCAAACAATTTAAAACAGTGTTTTGATTTCTGTCAAAATGAAGATGCTTTACTGACATTAGGTATTCAACCGACTTTTCCAAATACTGGTTTTGGCTATATTGAGTTTGATAAATCAGATTCTAATGCTATAAAAAAAGTAAATCAATTTCGAGAAAAACCCGATTATGAAACGGCAAAATCATTTCTAGAAGCGGGTAATTTTTTATGGAATGGTGGAATTTTTATTTGGAGTGTTCAATCGATTATTAAAGCGTTTGAAAAATTCCAACCTCAAATGACATCCTTATTTAGGAAAGGTGTTGAAAGTTTTAACACTGATAAAGAGAAATCATTTATCGATCAAAATTATGCTAATTCCGAAAATGTATCTATAGATTATGCTGTGATGGAAACAGCTAAAAACGTATATGTATTACCTGCTACTTTCGACTGGAATGATTTAGGCACTTGGGGGCAACTTCATGATAAAATTGATAAAGATGAAAATAACAACGGGGTAATTAATGCAAAAGTTATTTTAGAAAATGCATCCAATAATATTATAAGATCTGACGCCAATAAAATTGTTGTTATTGATGGTTTGCATGATTATATCATTGTTGATAAAGAAGGTGTTTTGATGATTTATCCAAAAAGCAAAGAACAAGATATCAAGCGTATTACTGGTTTAGCGGATAATTTATAAAATATATTGTGGTTTATTCCCCTTTAATTTGCGACTTCCTAATTTTTTTAAAAAGATTGGACGAATAAACAAAATCTACTATTGCTTCATTATCGGTTTTGAAGATTTCTTTTTTAGTACCTTCCCAAGCTAAAATACCATTTTTTAGGAAGATGATTTTTTCACCAATTTCCATCACCGAATTCATGTCGTGGGTATTTACAACAGTTGTGATATTGTATTCTTGGGTGATTTCCATAATTAAATTATCAATTAAAATAGCTGTTTTTGGATCTAATCCCGAGTTGGGTTCATCACAAAAAAGATACTTCGGATTGTTTACAATCGCTCGTGCAATCGCAACCCTTTTTTGCATTCCGCCCGATAATTCAGATGGTTTTTTATGATTGGCATCTATTAAATTTACCCTTTGAATTACAAAATTTACACGTTCTCTAATTTCTGAGGGTGTTTTTGTGGTAAACATTTTTAAAGGAAAACCTACATTTTCTTCAACTGTCATGCTATCAAATAAAGCACTTCCTTGAAAAACCATTCCGATTTCGGTTCGTAATTCTCTTTTTTCATCGTTAGACAGTTCAGAATAAATTCGGCCATCAAAAGAAATGGTGCCAACTTCTGGTGTAAAAATTCCCAAAAGCGATTTTAATAAAACGGTCTTTCCTGAACCACTTTGACCAATGATTAAGTTGGTTTTTCCAGTTTCAAAAACAGTCGAAATTCCTTTTAAGACTTTAGAATTTCCAAATGATTTCTCTATATTTTTAACTTCTATCATTTGCTTAATAATAATTGAGTTAAAATAAAATTGAACAGTATTATCACTACCGATGTCCAAACAAATGAAACAGTACTTGCTTTACCAACTTCAAGCGCACCACCTTTCATATAATAACCATGAAACGATGGAATAGTTGCCAAAATCATAGCAAAAACTAAGGTTTTTATAAACGCATAAGCAATGTGAAACGGAATAAAATCGGTTTGTAATCCCATAATAAATTCTGTGCTTGATGTAAATCCGCCATAAACACCAGCCATCCATCCACCAAGAACTCCAAGAAACATAGCAATTCCAATCACAAAAGGATAAAGTAGTAGGGCTATTATTTTAGGAAATACTAAATAGTTTAACGAGTTTACACCCATTACTTCTAATGCGTCAATTTGCTCGGTAACACGCATTGTTCCTATACTAGAAGTGATAAACGAGCCCATTTTACCTGCCATTATTATTGAAATAAAAGTGGGAGCGAACTCTAAAATTACCGATTGTCGAGTAGCAAAACCGATAAGGTATTTAGGAATTAACGGATTGGTTAAATTCAATGCCGTTTGAATTGAAACAACACCACCAACGAAAAAAGAAATAAAAGCTACAATACCAAGTGAATCGATTACCAAATCATCAATTTCTTTAAATATAAGTCCACGCATAACCTCCCATTTAGTGGGTTTATTGAAAACTTCTTTCAGCATCAGAAAGTATTTTCCAATTTGCGATAAATAACGGACTAGCATCATAGATTTAAAATAGATTCAAAAATAGCAATTAGTTGTGAATTATGAGTTATGAATTTTTAATTATAATTTTTTGTAAAGTTATGACCCGAGCGCTTGCGAGAACAGTATGGAGCGGAGCGGAATAAGTTATGAGCTATGAGTTTTTTTTAGCGTTTCCCTTCGGGCAGTCGGCTTTGCAAGCCTCGTGTCCCTGTGGGTCAGGCTATTCGTTGCAATCTTTTGTTTCACTGCGTTGCACAAAAGGATTTTCACTTCTATCCTTAACGCGGAACATAGCTACTAAAATAACTTTTCCTTCATTTTTTTTAAACGATAATTTCGAATGAATTTAGCTTGCTCGACTGTCACTAAAAGTGATTTTTTTTCCGATTTGGCTTTCCAAAACCCTTTTATATAATCAATAAAAAGTAATGGTTTTTTCTTCATCATCGCTAATTTTGCTGAAGCAATTGCAGTTATCCAAAATCCGTAACCCAATGTATAAAAAGCTTCGCCTTGTTTGTAACGTGCGGTTTTGTTATAATTGGCTCCTGTTGGTTTTAAATGTTTTACTTTTAAACTTTCGTCAGTGACCACTTTCCAATTGTAAAATTTACAAAGTAATTCATCAACGGTGTCCCAACCCATAGCGGGTTTTAATCCACCGATTTGTTGAAAGGTTGCTTTTCGATACGCTTTAAATGCGCCACGAATGTGATCTTTATCGGTAAGGTTTTCTAAAATCCAGTCATTGTTTTTTTGAATGTAAGCAAATCCGCCAGCCATTCCAATCGTTTCATCCGATTTAAAATGAGAAATAATAGTTTCAAAATAGTTGATGGGAAAAATTAAATCAGCATCGGCTTTTACAATAAAATCATAATTGTCATCGAGTGTTTCAAATCCAGTTTGAAATGCCTGAATCACTTTGCTGCCTGGCAGGTGAACGAGTTCGGATTTTTTTTCGATTAAATCGATAAACGGATAGTTGGAAATAAAATCTAATACTATCGACGAAGTAGCATCGCTAGAATTGTCATTCACCACTACAATTTTAGAAGGTAAAACGGTTTGCGCTACCAACGATTGTAATGTTAAAGCAATAAATGCTTCTTCGTTATGAGCCGGAATGACGATGTAGTACTTCAATTAATTATGAGTTATGAATTATGAGTTATGAGTTTTTCGTAAAACTGATAACTGCGACTATTTCCTCTCTGCAAAAACAATATAATACCTAGGGGTAAAATACCTAAGTAAAGGTCTGAATCCAAATTTCTTTACAGGGTGTGTGAATTTTTCTCTCGCTGTAATTTTCCACCCAGTTTTTTCCAATAGCCAATCGAGTTGCCAATCTTCAAATTCGTGGTAATGTCTGTCCCACATATCTGTTTTGCTTTTGTAAGCAGGCGAAAACCATAAACGAAGTGGAATAGAAATGAGCAGTTTATCACATTTTACATTTTGTAAAACAGTATACGGATTTAATAAATGTTCGAATATTTCAAATGCAGTAAAAACGCTATAGGTTTCGTTTTGCAATGCTGTTTGATCGTTGTCTAAATCTTCACCTTTTGTATTTTTTACGGTATATCCATTTTCGATCATGATTTTTGAAAACGGATTAGGAACTCCTAAATCAAAAATAGTTTCAGATGTAGCAATGTGTTTTTGTAAAAATTCTAATGTATGCTTGAAGCGTTTATTTGGAAATGTTTTTTCGTACATAATAAATTAAATTTGCCACAAAGGCACGAAGCCACAAAGTTATAGTAAACTTTTGATTTTAGATAAACTTCTTTACAATAGATTTAATTTTGAACACTGAACACTGAACACTGAACACTGAACACTGTTTTAGCCCAGATTGAAATGTAAAGCTTTTTGAAATGGAACACGAAATTTAGTTGTAAAAAAAGAGCGACAATAGAAGCTTCTTTTTTTAGGTACTAAATTAGTGTGAAATACAAAAACTTGAAATGGAAAGCTGGAGATAGCTCTTAATAATTAAACTTTATATGTAATAGCGTTTACATTCATTCCGGCGCCAACAGAAGCAAATAAAATAACATCACCTTTGTTAAGATTTTGATTTTTTATTTTGCCTTTAATAATTGAATCATAAAGTGTTGGAATGGTTGCTACACTTGAGTTGCCTAATTCATGTATGCTCATAGGCATAATTCCTTCTGGCATTTCCAAATTATACAATTTGTAAAATCTTTGTACTATTGCTTCATCCATTTTTTCATTGGCTTGATGGATTAGTATTTTTTTTAAATCACCAATACCATAACCACTATTATCAAGACATTCTTTCATGGCTTTTGGCACATTTACTAAGGCAAATTCATATATTTTGCGTCCCAACATTTTGATATAACGTATATCGGGGTCATGGGTTTTATTAAATGAATTTCCGAAAAATAAATAATAGGCTTCATCATAAGAATAGGTTGCAGTTTCGTTTGAAAGGATACCGCCATCATCATCAGTAGCTTCAATTATTGTTGCGCCAGCACCATCAGAATAAATCATACTGTCTCTATCATGTGGATCGATAACTCTAGATAAGGTTTCGGCACCAATTACCAAACATTTTTTTGCCATTCCGGATTTAATAAATGCTTTTGCTTGTATAACACCTTCAACCCAACCAGGACATCCAAAAAGCATATCATAAGCAACACATTTAGGGTTTTTTATACGCAATTGATGTTTGACTCTTGTTGCTAAACTAGGCAATAAATCAGTTTGAATAGCACCTTTTTTAACATCGCCAAAATTATGTGCAAAAATAATGTAGTCAATTGTTTCAGGGTCAATTTTGGCATCTTCAATAGCTTCTTGTGCTGCTATAAAAGCAATATCGGAGGTATTTAAGTCATCCGAAACATATTTACGTTCTTCGATTCCGGTAATACCATAAAATTTTGAAGTAATTACTTCATTTGAAGCAGCAAAAGCAGATCCATCATCATTTAAAAAAACATGTTTAGAAAAGTCTTTATTGGATATGTTTTCTGTTGGAATATAACTTCCAGAGCCAGTTATTTTTATATTCATGACAATCTTTATTTCTTTACGAAATTATCAATAATAATATTTGATTGTTATAAAATTTACAATTAATTTACAATAATTATTAAAAGTTTAAAAAAACACAATCAATGTTATTAATGTAGTAATTATTGTTCTTTTTGTTGAGAAATTTTTATTTGCATTACAGTTGCAATATTTAATGCTTGGGTTTTTATTTTTTCAGAATTAACACCTGTGAAATTTTCATCAACAACAGCAAAAAAATGACCCAACCATATTTTAAACAATTCGGGTGAAAGGTATTCTTTTGAATTAACATCCAAATGGATTTGCGTTAAATTTTTTGTGTAACCACCAGTACCTAAAATGGCTTGTGACCAAAATGTAACTAAAATAGGTAAATGTTCTTCCAAATGTATTTTAACGATATCGGTAAAAATATAACTGATACTTTGGTCAGCTAATAGTTTTTTGTAAAACTCATCAACAAGTAAATATAAATCGTCTTGGTTATTGATATCGTTCATTGTTGATTTTTTGTTTCAAGTTTCAGGTTTCAAGTTGTAAACATTTTAAACTGAAACCTGAAACTTGAAACCTTTTAACCTTTAATTACATATACGCTTCAATAGGAGCACAGCTACAAACTAAATTTCGATCACCATACGCTTCATCAACACGACGAACTGTTGGCCAAAATTTATTTTCAGCAATATAATCCAATGGAAAAGCAGCTTGTTCACGAGTGTATGGATAAATCCAATTATCAGTAGTGATCATTGCTAAAGTATGTGGTGAATTTTTTAATACATTATTAGCATTTTCAGCAGTAGCAGCTTCAATTTCTTTTCTAATTGAGATCATGGCGTCACAAAAACGATCTAATTCGGCTAAGTCTTCACTTTCTGTTGGTTCGATCATTAATGTACCAGCAACTGGAAAAGAAACTGTTGGTGCATGAAATCCGTAATCCATCAATCGTTTGGCGATATCAGTTACTTCGATCCCTTTTTCTTTAAAAGGGCGACATTCAATAATCATTTCATGAGCAGCACGTCCCATTTCACCTGAATATAAAGTAGTATAATGACCGTTTAATCTTTCTTTAATATAATTTGCATTTAATATGGCATGTATAGTAGAATTTGTTAAACCTTCAGCACCAAGCATGCAAATGTATCCGTAAGAAATTAAGCATGCCAAAGCTGAACCCCAAGGTGCTGCTGAAATTGCAGTAATAGCATTGTCTCCTCCTGTTTTTATAATTGGATTTGATGGTAAAAATGGTACTAATTGTGGCGCTACACAGATAGGACCAACTCCAGGTCCGCCACCACCATGTGGAATAGCGAAAGTTTTATGCAAATTCAAATGACAAACATCGGCACCAATTGTAGCCGGATTTGTCAATCCGACTTGTGCATTCATGTTAGCGCCATCCATATATACTTGTCCGCCATTTTCATGGATTAATTTAGTAATTTCTATAATGGCTGCCTCATAAACTCCATGTGTAGATGGATAGGTTACCATTAAACACGAAAGATTATCGGCATGTAAAATGGCTTTTTCACGTAAATCATTTACGTCGATATTTCCGTTTTCAAGTGTTTTTGTAACCACTACTTGCATTCCTGCCATTGCAGCAGAAGCAGGATTTGTACCGTGTGCAGAAGCAGGAATTAAAGCAATATTTCTATGGTGATCACCACGCGATTGGTGGTAAGCACGAATAACCATTAATCCGGCATATTCACCTTGAGCCCCCGAATTCGGTTGTAATGTTGTTCCAGCAAAACCTGTAATTACATTTAATTGTTGCTCTAATTTAGATAACATTTCCATGTAACCTTGTGCTTGATCGATTGGTGCAAATGGATGAATGTTATTCCACTGTGCTGTACTTAAAGGCAACATTTCAGATGCGGCATTTAATTTCATTGTACAAGAACCAAGTGAAATCATCGAATGGTTTAATGCTAAATCTTTACGCTCTAATTTTTTAATATAACGCATCAAAGCAGTTTCTGAATGGTAATTATTAAAAACATCGTGTGTTAAGAAAGAAGATTTTCTTTCTAAATTTTTTGGAAATTGATTGCCATTTATTAAGTCAGTAATAGTTGTGGCTTGTTTATTAATTGCATTTGCAAAAATGGTAAGTATTTTATTTATATCGGCGATAGAAGTTGTTTCATTTAAAGAAATAGAAATCGTATTTTCATCAACATAATAAAAATTAACTTCGTGTTTTTCGGCTATTTCTTTTACTTTTTTAGCATCAGCTTTAATAACGATGGTATCAAAATAAGCTGTATTGCTTTGGTATAATCCAAGCTTTTCAAGTTCGTTAGCCAAAGTTGCTGTCATAGCATGCAATTTATCAGCTATATAAGTTAATCCTTTTGGTCCGTGATACACCGCATACATTCCGGCCATTACAGATAATAAAACTTGTGCTGTACAAATATTTGAAGTTGCTTTGTCGCGTTTAATATGCTGTTCACGTGTTTGAAGCGCCATACGTAAAGCCCTATTTCCATTAGTATCAATGGTAACACCAATAATTCTACCTGGCATACTTCGTTTGTATTCTTCTTTTGTTGCAAAATAGGCAGCGTGTGGTCCGCCATAACCTAACGGAATTCCGAATCTTTGAGTGGTTCCAAAAACTACATCTGCACCCATTTCACCGGGAGGCGTAAGTTTTACCAAGCTTAAAATATCGGCAGCAACAGCCACTTTTATTTCATTTGTTTTTGCTTTTGCTATAAATCCAGAATAATCGTTTACTTGTCCATATTTACCAGGATATTGAAGTATGGCTCCGAAAAAATCGGAAGAAAAATCAAATTCTTCATGATTTCCTATTACTAATTCAACGCCAATAGGCGTAGATCGCGTTTGTAAAACGGACAGTGTTTGCGGTAAAATTTCTTCCGAAACAAAGAATTTACAAACGTTATTTTTCTTTTGATTACGTGAACGAACATCGTAAAGTAATGCCATGGCTTCGGCTGCTGCAGTTCCTTCATCTAAAAGCGATGCATTTGCAATTTCCATCCCGGATAGTTCGATCACTGTGGTTTGAAAATTTAAAATGGCTTCTAATCTTCCTTGTGCTATTTCTGCTTGATAAGGAGTGTAGGCAGTGTACCATCCTGGGTTTTCAAGTATATTTCTCTGAATTACAGCAGGCACAATAGCTTGATTGTAACCTAATCCTATATACGATTGAAAAACTTTATTTTTATTTCCTAATGCTGTAATGTGCTTTGAAAACTCATATTCGGTCATTGCAGGTTCTAAAACTATTTCGTTTTTTAATAAGATATCATCTGGTATAGTTTCAAAAATAAGTTGGTCTAAAGTATCAACTCCAATGGTTTTAAGCATGTGTGGAAGTTCATTTTCTCTTGGACCAATATGGCGTAAAGCAAAAGCATCTGTTTTCATATAAAAATATAAATTATGAAGTATTTTTTAAGACAACAAAAGTAATTATTAAACTTCTAATTTTAAGTTAAACAAGCTTTAATATTTTGAGAAATTGTTAACTAAAAACAAGGTTTATTAACAGATTGTCTATTTTTGTATTATGCGATTTTTAAAGACAATTTTCGATTTTTATATAAACAGTAGTATTCATGTTGCACTGTCAGTCTTTGCATTAGTTAACATAACTGACATATTGTTTACTATTTCGACAGAAAACACTACTTCCTATTTTGCTTTTTTCGGAACAATTATAGGATATAATTTTGTAAAGTACGATGCATTGGCAAGGACTCAAAAAGCACAAATGCGAAACCAATTAAAAGCAATCGCTATCTTAAGTGTAATTGCCTTAATTGGATCTGGTTTTTTCTTTTTTAAATTGAAAATTACAACTCAATGTATTGCTGTTCTCGTTTTAATTTTAACCTTATTGTATACGTTACCTTTTTTTCCAAATAAAAGCAATGCTCGAAATTGGGTTGGAATAAAAATTTATATAGTGACTTTGTGTTGGGTTGGTGTGACCTTGTTTTTACCAATAATCAATTCGGAAATTCCAATCACAATAGACATTTTACTTTTTGCCGTTCAGCGTTTTATTTTTGTATTCGTATTAATATTAATTTTTGAGATTATCGATTTACAAAAAGACGATATACATTTATTAACTGTGCCACAACAAATAGGAGTGAAGCGAACTAAAATAATCGGAAGTTTACTCCTGTTTATTTTTATAAGTTTGGAGTTTTTGGGTGCCAATTTTAAATATTCAACATTGTTTTTAAAATTAGGAATTGCAACGATTGTTCTACTCTTTTTGCTTTTTGCCAACGAAACAAGATCTAAATACTATACTTCTTTTTGGGTAGAAAGTGTACCAATTTTTTGGTGGGTTTTAATGTTGATTTTTTAGTTAATTTGATTTTTTTTAGCAAAAGCAAATATTCTTAACCAATTTTTTTTACATTTACTTGGTAATGAAGTTTAATTTTAAATTAATAATTATGCGTAAAATATTATTTTCTGTAGCTGTAATTTTTATAGTAGTTTTTTTGCAAGGTAGTATGATAGTTAAATCGGATAATTATAAAACTACAGATTCAATTTTAATCTCATACAATAAAGATATTGTGCCAATATTGCAAAACAGTTGTACACCTTGTCATTTTCCGCCTAAAGGCAGAAAGGAACCATTAGACAGTTATGAATCGGTCAAAAATCAAATTTCTGAAATTATTATAAGGGTAAAACTTCCAAAAGAGCATCGTAAATTTATGCCTTATGAAAGCAAAAAACCAGTATTGAACGATAGTCTAATAGCTGTTTTAGAAACTTGGCAAAAAAAAAATATGCCAGAGTAAGGATTTTAGATTGTTAGACTAATTAGACCTTTTAGACTTAAAGTCAGTATGGAAATCCAAGAAGTCTAAGTCAGTCTAACAATCTAAGAAGTCTAGTTCAGTCTAAATTAATCCCGCTCGTTTTAACAGTGCTTCTGGCTTCGGTTCTTGTCCTCTAAAGCGCTTGTACAAATCCATTGGCATTTCAGTTCCACCTTTAGAAAGTACATTTTCTTTGAATTTTGTTGCCACTTCGGAATTAAAAATCCCTTTTTCTAGAAAAAAAGCAAAGGCATCTGCATCTAATACTTCGGCCCATTTGTAACTGTAATATCCAGAAGAATAACCTCCTTGAAAAATGTGAGAAAACGAAACACTCATGCAATTTTCAATAACATCAGGATATAAAGTTGTGCCTTCCATAGCTGTTTTTTCAAAAGTTTTTATATTGGTAATTTCATTTGGATTATTACTGTGAAAAGCCATATCTAAAATACCAAAACTCAATTGTCTTAACGTTGCCATTCCTTCTAAAAAACTAGCACTTTCTTTTATTTTCTCGACAAAATGTTGTGGAATAATTTCTCCGGTTTCATAATGTTTTGCAAACAATGCTAATGCTTCGGGTTCATAGCACCAGTTTTCCATTATTTGACTTGGTAATTCTACAAAGTCCCAATACACCGAAGTTCCCGATAAACTTGGATAGGTTGTATTGGCTAACATGCCATGTAAAGCATGACCAAATTCATGAAAAAGTGTTGTTACTTCATTAAAAGTTAATAATGATGGTTTCGCTTCCGACTTCTCGGAAGTGACAATTGGTGGTGTGAAATTACAAACGATAGAAACATGAGGCCGTTCGTTAATTCCGTCTTTAATATATTGTGGTTTGTATGATGTCATCCAAGCACCATTTCGTTTGCCTTTTCTTGGGAAAAAGTCTGAATAGAAAATAGCTACTAAATTATTTTCAAAATCTAAAACTTCAAAAGTCTGTACCTCTTTATGGTATTTGTCAATATCAAAAACTTCTCTGAAAGTGATACCGAATAGTTTTTCTGCAACTTTAAACGCCCCATTTAAAACATTTTCTAATTTGAAATACGGCTTTAGTAACTCATCGTCCAAGCTGAATAACTTTTGTTTTAATTTTTCAGAATAGTACGTACCATCCCATTTTTCTAACTTTTCAATTCCGTCTAACGATTTAGCAAAAGCGGTAAGTTGTGCAATTTCTCGTTCGGCTGCAGGTTTTGCTTTTGCTAATAAGTCATTTAGAAATGTCTTTACTTTGTTTGGATGTTGCGCCATTCGTTCTTCTAAAACAAAATGCGAATGCGTTTCATATCCTAATAAATTAGCACGTTCGTAACGTAATTTAGCAATATTTAAAGCAATTTGTTGGTTGTCAAATTCGTTGTTTTGGAATGCTTTTTTCCCGGCGGCAATTGCCATTACTTTTCGCAATTCGCGCTTGTCAATATAAGTAACAAAAGGTAAATAACTCGGAAAATCTAAGGTGAAAATCCAACCTTCTACATTTTTAGATTTGGCTAATGATTGTGCCATTTCTTTGGCGTCATTTGGCAAACCTTTTAAATCTTCTTCGTTGGTAATATGTAATTGGTAGTTGTTGGTTTCTGCTAAAACATTTTCGCCGTAGGTTAGTTTTAATTTGGCCAGTTCAGTATCGATTTCACGCAAACGCGTTTTTTTATCTTCTGAAAGTAAGGCGCCATTTCGAGTGAAGCTTTTGTATTTTTTGTCTAATAACGTTGCTTGTTCTGGAGTTAAATTTAATTGTTCTTTTTGGTCGTGAACTGCTTTTACTCTTTTAAATAAACCTGTGTTTAGTGAAATATCATTTCCAAATGCAGTTAATAGCGGAGAAACTTCTTGTGCTATTTTTTGAATTTCATCATTTGTTTCTGCCGAATTCAGGTTGAAGAAAATCGATGATAATCGGTCTAATGCTTCACCGGAAAAATCTAATGCAACAATTGTATTTTCAAAAGTTGGTGGTTCAGGATTATTGGTAATTGCATCAATTTCGGCTTTTGCTTTGGCGATGTTTTCTATAAATGCAGGTTGGTAATCTGCTATTTTGATTTGCGAAAAAGGGGCGGTGTTGTGTTTGGTGTTGAAAGTTGAAGTTAAGATTTTCATATTCTCGCAAAGGCGCAAAGGCGCAAAGTTTAAGTTATTTTTGAATTGGAATGGATTTTTTTAGCCCTGATGGAAGCGGCATCCTTTTTTGGAGTGCAACGCAAAAAAAGATATAGTGTACAGCAGGATTAGCTTCTTAAAAGACTACTTTTTTAAATCGTTTGAAGCTTTATTCACTTCATTTGCCATACTTTCTTTATAGGAAACGATTTTGTCCAACACTGATTTATCGTGACTTCCAATGATTTGAGCAGCTAGAATTCCGGCATTTTTGGCTCCATTTAACGCAACAGTAGCAACAGGAACTCCGCCGGGCATTTGGAGAATTGACAAAACAGAATCCCAACCATCGATTGAATTACTCGATTTTACTGGAACGCCAATTACAGGAAGCGGACTCATAGAAGCAACCATTCCGGGTAAATGTGCAGCACCACCAGCTCCAGCTATAATAACCGAAATACCTCGAGTATGCGCATTTTTACTAAAATCAAATAGTTTTTCTGGAGTGCGGTGTGCTGAAACAATATCCACTTCGGTTTCAATATCAAAACCTTTTAGAATATCAATGGCATCTTGCATAATTGGAAGGTCAGATTTGCTTCCCATGATAATGGCTACTTTACTCATTTTTTATTTTGAATTTTAAAATTCGTAATTTATAATAATTTTTAACTAATTACTCTAATGCTGTTTTTAACTTCTTCGGCAATTTTTCTAGCTACATTCATGTCTTCATTAACAATCGTTACATGTCCCATTTTTCGAAAAGGACGTGTTTCTTTTTTTCCATATATATGTGGCGTTACACCTTCAATTGCCATAATTTTTTCAATATTTTCATATATAACTTTTCCTGAATATCCTTCAGCACCGACTAAATTTACCATAATTCCGGCTACTTTACTATGACAATTCCCAACAGGAAGATTTAATATTGCACGTAAATGATTTTCGAACTGAGAAGTATAACTAGCTTCAATGGTGTGATGTCCTGAATTGTGAGGCCGAGGCGCTACTTCGTTTACAAGAATTTCATCGTTTTCTGTTTGAAACATTTCGACAGCTAACAATCCAACATGATTAAATGCTTTAGAAACTTGTAATGCGATACCAGTGGCAGATTGCGCCACTTTTTCATCGATTCGAGCTGGACAAATTACATATTCAACTTGATTGGCTTCGGGGTGGAATTCCATTTCAACAACAGGATATGTTTTAATAGCACCAGAAACATTTCGAACAACAATTACAGCCAATTCGTTTTTAAACGGAATTAATTCTTCGGCAATGCATTCAATATTAGGTAAATTTTCTAAATCAGCAATAGATTTTACTATTTTAACGCCGTTACCATCGTAACCAAATTCGGTGCATTTCCAAACAAATGGTAATTGTAAATTAGCAAATTCAGATTTGAGATTTTCTAAAGAATCAAATCTTTGGTATTTTGAGGTTGGAATGTTATTTTGCGTGTAAAAATCTTTTTGAGTTCCTTTATTTTGAATTAGTTTCAAGGTTTTAGGTGATGGATATACTTTTTTACCTTCAGCTTCTAATTTTTCTAAAGCTTCAAGATTAACCAATTCGATTTCGAAAGTTAAAACATCTACAAGTTTTCCAAAGTTATAAACGGTATCAAAATCGGTTAAACTTCCCTGAACAAATAAATTACAGGCAATTTTGCATGGTGCTTCATTACTTGGATCTAGCACATAGGTTTGAATGTCAAATTTTCTAGTTTCGGCTAAGAGCATTTTGCCTAATTGACCTCCACCAAGAATTCCTAATTTAAAATCGGAAGAAAAAAAATTCATTGTTTTGTGTTTGGGCAAAGATAATATTGTTATTTTAATTATTGCATAATATTCTGATTTGACTTAATGTTGAGTTTGAAATTTAATTTTAAGATAATTTAAAAACATTTTAATTGCTTTCTGTTACAAGTTGCCAAAATATTTAGAAATGAAAAAAATATAATTTTTTTACTAATCTCCACTATATTAAAATGTTTCACTAATTTGTAACAAATTTTAAATCATTTAGTCTTACAAATTGTATCTATCAAAATCAAAAAACTTATGGAATTAATAATCAAAAATTTATCAAAAAAGTATAGCAATGGTGTTCATGCACTAAATGATGTTTCTTTAAATATTAGCAACGGAATGTTTGGACTTTTAGGTCCGAATGGCGCAGGTAAATCTTCACTCATGCGAACAATAGCCACTTTACAAGATGCCGATTCTGGGTCGATAACCTTGGGAGAAATTGATGTATTAAATGACAAAAGTGCTGTTCGTAAAATTTTAGGTTATTTGCCTCAAGAATTTGGCGTTTATCCAAGAACATCGGCAGTAGATTTATTAGATCATTTGGCATTATTAAAAGGATTTGAAAACAAAGCCGATAGAAAACAAATTATCGAACAACTCTTAACTAAAGTTAACCTTTGGGATCAACGCAAAAAAAATGTTTCGAGTTATAGCGGTGGAATGCGACAACGATTTGGAATTGCACAATGTTTAATTGGTTCGCCAAAATTAGTTATTGTAGATGAACCAACCGCTGGATTAGATCCAGGTGAAAGAAACCGATTTTATAATATTTTAAGTGAAATTGGCGAAAATACGATAGTTATACTTTCTACGCATATTGTACAAGATGTTCGTGAATTATGTAATCATATGGCCGTAATGAATGATGGAAAAGTTTTGTTTTCTGGTAATACGGATGATGCATTATTACAAATAAAAGGTAAAGTTTTTGAGAAAAAAGTAACCAAATTGGAGTTGCCAAAATACCAAGAAGAATATAAAATAATATCCAATAAGCTTGTTGGTGGACAACCCCTTATTCATGTTTTTTCAGAATCTACTCTCGACAACGGATTTACCAAAGCGGAAGAAAACCTAGAAGATGTTTTTTTTGCTAAACTAAATGAATTAGTATAAATTTTAAAACAAAAAAGTATGTGGAAATTTATACAATTCGAACTTAAATATTGGATAAAATCGCCAATGATTTGGATTTTTTTATTCATCAATACGATGCTTATTTTCTTTGCAGTTTCATCTGACAATTTAATGATTGGTGGTGCAGTAGGAAATACAATGAGAAATGCTCCATTTGTGATAGAAAATTACTATGCCATGATGTCGTTAATATGTTTATTAATGACAACAGCATTTATGAATGCCACCGCAAATCGTGATTTTGCCTCTGGAATGCATCAGTTTGTATTTTCATCACCCATTAAAAAATCTGATTATTATTTTGGGAAGTTTATAGGCGCGGTTATTATTTCTGTTATTCCATTATTGGGTGTAAGTATTGGTTCATTAATTGCTCCAATTTTATCGCCTATTTTTGATATGTCTCCGGCTGATCGTTTCGGTCCAGTTATTTGGGCTGGACATCTTTGGGGTATTTTAGCATTTGCAATTCCGAACGTTATAATTGCCGGAACAATAATTTACGGACTATCAATTTTGTTTAAAAGCAATATAGTTTCATTTATTGGATCGATGCTTTTAATTGTATTATACGTAGTTTCTTCAGGGTTTACTGAAGATATTAAAAAAGAATGGTTGGCAAATTTACTTGATCCATTTGGTTTTAGGCCTTATGATATTGCTACTAAATACATGACTATTGATGAGAAAAATAATCAAGCAGTTGCACTTGTCGGAGAATTATTAAACAACCGATTAATTTGGTTGGCAATAAGCATGGTATTGCTTTTATTAATTTACAAGCGTTTTTCATTTGCAACAAGAAATGAAAAAGTAAAAAAAGTAAAAAAATCTAAAAACGAAACCGCTCCAATTATTGTTTTTAATGATAGTTTACAACCTACCAAAGCAAATACTTTCTCTTTTTTTACATTTTTAAAATTGGTAAAATTTGAAACCAAAGCGGTAATTAAAAATCCAACATTTATTATTCTTGTTAGTATTGGAATGATCAATCTAATTGCAAGTTTAACAAGTTTTACAGGTAATTATGGAACCAAACAGTATCCTGTAACGTATGATGTTATAAGCACAATTGAAGGGTCATTTTTACTATTTATTATCGGATTTATAACATTTTATGCTGGTGTTTTAGTATGGAGAGAAAGAGATGCTAAAATCAACGAAATAAAAGATGCAACACCTATACAAACTAGTGTTTTATTTTTTACAAAATTAATTGCAGTTTCAATTGCATTGGCAATTATCATGATATTAACAATTATTGTTGGTGTAATTACACAAACCTTTTATGGTTATTTTAATTATGAGTTAGATGTGTATTTTAAATCATTATTGGTAATAAGATTATCTGGATTTATATTCCTAACTGTATTAGCAATGCTATTTCATTATTTAATTAATAATCGATATATAGCTTATTTTGTATTTGTAGCTTTTTATATATTGAACAGTATTTTATTTAGTCTATTTGAGATAGATACTAACATGCTACAATTTGGAAACCGTCCATCTGTAACTTACTCAGACATGAATGGATTTGGACCTTTTATACTTGGTTTTACTTGGTTTAGTTTGTATTGGATTTTATTTTGTGTATTTCTTTGCTTCATTATTATGGCATTTTATATACGTGGGAAAGAATCTGAATTCAAAAACCGATTAGTTGCCGCTAAAAACTATCTATCTAGAAACAAGTTTGCTTTTGGAATAAGTATTTTGACATTCATGCTTTGTGCTGGATTTGTATATTATAATACCAAAGTATTAAACACCTACGATTCGTCAGATCAAATGGAAAAAAATCAAGTAGCCTATGAAAAAAAATACAAGAAATACGAAAATCTAGCACAACCAAAATATTATAAATTAGAATATAATATCGATTTAATGCCAGAAAACAGAAGCTTTAAGGCCAACGTTACCGGTTGGGTTAGAAATATATCTAATCAAAATATAAATGAGGTACACTTTAGTATGCCAAATTTAACTGACACTTTAAGAATTGAAATACCTGGTGCCAAAATGAAACTTAATGATGATAAATTGGGCTATCGTATTTATACTTTGGTAAAGCCTATGAAACCTTCTGATTCACTACTAATAAATTTTGTTTTAGCGACTGAAACAAAAGGTTTTGAAAACGAAGTAACTTTTACACAACTTACTCAAAACGGAACTTTCTTTAATAATAGTGATATTATGCCCTCTTTTGGATATGATAGAAATTTTGAAATAAGCGATTTAAATAAACGTAAAAAATTAAAACTTCCATCAAGAATCAGAATGGCGAAATTAAATGTTAAAGATTTAAAAACCCGAGCAAAAACATACATTACAGACGATTCTGATTGGGTAGAATTAACTTCTACAATAAGTACAGCGCCAGATCAAACTGCTATTGCACCTGGTAGTCTTATTAAATCGTGGAAAGCGAATGGTAGAAGCTATTATACTTACAAATTAGATCAAAAATCGTTGAACTTTTATTCTTTCATATCAGCAAAATATGAGGTTACAAGAAAAAAATGGAATGGAATAGATTTAGAAGTGTATTATGATAAAAAACATGCAACCAATGTGCCTAATATGTTAAAAAGTTTGCAGAAATCTTTAGAATATTATACTAAAAACTTTGGGCCATACTATCATAAACAATGTCGAATAATCGAATTTCCTAAATATGCAAGTTTTGCTCAAGCTTTTCCTGGAACAATGCCTTACAGTGAAAGTATTGGTTTTATTGCCGATTTACGTAATGTTACCAAAAACGATATTGATCAAGTTTATTATGTAGTTGCTCATGAAATGGGACATCAATGGTGGGCACATCAAGTTTGTGGCTCAGATATGCAAGGAAGTGAATTTTTTAGCGAAGGATTTGCCCAATATTCAGCTTTAATGGTAATGGAAAAAGAATATGGTAAAGACAAAATGAAAAAATTCTTGCAATATGAAATGAACCGTTATTTAGGTGGTCGTAGCAGTGAAAGAGAAGGCGAAAATCCATTGTTGAAAACCGAAAATCAGCCATATACTCATTACAATAAAGCCAGTGTGGTAATGTATTATTTTAAAGAAATGATTGGTGAAGAAAAAGTAAATCTAGCTTTGAAAAACATAATTGACAAGTTTGCTTATAAAAATCCACCTTACGCAACTTCAATTAATGTTATTAATGAATTTAAAAAAGTTACGCCACCAGAATTGCAATATTTAATTACAGATATGTTTGAGAATATTACTTTATTTTCAAATAGAATGGTGAGCGCAAAATATAAAAAAATAGGTAACGAATATGAAATTACTTTAACTACAACTTCAGATAAATTTAGAAGCAATTCTCAAGGTAAAGAAACTTCAATTCCATTAAATGATTTTATAGATATAGCTCTTTTTACCAAATCTGACAATGACAACAATGAAACGGGTAAAGTGATTTTGACTCAAAGAGTGAAAATTACCAAAAAAGATAATATATTTAAATTTAAAGTTAAAGAGTTGCCTTATAATGCTGGAATTGATCCTTATAACTATTTGATAGATAGAGTTCCAGATGATAACTTAAAAACTTTGGATGACTAATTTTTAATATATCTTTTTATTAATTTCGACTTAATAATTATTATTAAATTTATTTTAGTTTCCGTTTTATTAATAGGATAAATTAAGATCTATAAAATAAAATATATAAATAAAATGTAACTTATTTCAATTTAAGAAATTACAATTATATAAAAATGTCAAATTACTTGATACTTAATAGGTATTACTTCGTAAATTTGCGTTTTTATTTAATTTTATATTTATGATTCACCTTCACAATAAAACATTCGAGCCTTTTATTTCTTCTGATGAAATAGATTTTGCTATAGCCAATATGGCCAAACAGATGGATGACGATTTTTTTGAAGAAGTACCTGTTTTTATAGGTATATTGAATGGTTCTTTTATGGTTATGTCAGATTTAATGAAACATTATAGAGGAATGTGTGAAGTAAGTTTTGCAAAAATGGCTTCATATGAAGGAACACAATCCACAAATAACGTAAAACAATTAATTGGCATTAATGAAAATTTAGAAGGAAGAACTGTAGTAATTGTTGAAGATATAGTAGATACAGGAAATACAATTGAAGAATTAAAAGTCATTTTTAAAGAAAAAAAAGTCAAACATTTAAAAATAGCGACCTTATTCTTTAAGCCAGAAGCCTATAAAAAAGAGATCAAAATTGATTATGTTGGAATACGTATTCCGAATAAATTTATTGTAGGATTCGGTTTGGATTACGATGGTCTAGGAAGAAATTTACCAGACGTTTATCAATTAGCAGAGTAACTCAAAATTCATAATTTATAATTCATAATTCATAAAATGATTAACATCGTTCTTTTCGGAAAACCCGGAGCAGGTAAAGGCACACAAGCCGATTTTTTAAAAGAAAAATACAATTTAACCCATTTATCAACTGGTGATATTTTTAGGTATAATATTAAAAACAATACCGAATTAGGACAATTGGCCAAAACCTATATGGATAAAGGCGATTTGGTTCCAGATGAAGTAACCATTAAAATGCTTCAAAGTGAAGTAGATAAAAATCCACAATCAGCTGGGTTTTTATTTGATGGATTTCCA
The DNA here is from genome assembly GCA_943323545.2 of Bifidobacterium breve. Taxonomy (GTDB): domain Bacteria; phylum Bacteroidota; class Bacteroidia; order Flavobacteriales; family Flavobacteriaceae; genus Flavobacterium. Next base: position 31,295 of record CALPIE020000011.1, read on the forward strand.
AGAACTATTGCTCAAGCAGATGCTTTAGATCAGTTTTTGAAATCTAAAAATCAAATTATTACTGCTACAATTGCTTTGGAAGCAAACGATGAAATATTAGTAAAACGTTTGTTAGAAAGAGGAAAAACATCAGGAAGACCCGACGATCAAGATGAAGAAAAAATTCGTAACCGTTACCAAGAATACAACGAAAAAACCGCACCTTTAATGGATTATTACAAATCGCAAGCGAAATTTTATGCTGTTGACGGAATTGGTTCTATTGAAGAAGTAACGCAAAGAGTTAGCACTATAATCGACAATTTATAAAATTGAAATTTTAAGTTAGAAGTTATATTTTAACTCACAACGCATAACCAATAACTAAAATGGAAATAGTAATCATTCTTTTTTTAATTCTACTCAACGGTGTTTTTTCGATGTCGGAAATCGCATTGATTTCGTCTCGAAAAAATCGATTAGAGACTGCAGCAAAAAAAGGAAATAAAAATGCTAAAGTTGCCTTAGATTTAGTCAATTCTCCCAATGAGTTTTTATCAACTGTTCAAATCGGAATCACGTTAATTGGTATATTAACAGGTATTTATTCGGGAGATAAAATTACTAGAGACACACAAGCGTTTATTGCCACTTTTGATGTTTTAAAACCTTATTCTAATTCAATTGCTGTTGGAATTGTGGTTGTCATTTTAACTTTTTTTTCTTTAGTTTTAGGAGAATTATTACCAAAAAGAATCGGTTTAAATCATCCAGAAGGAATTGCAAAAGCAGTTGCTGTTCCTATGAAAATTGTTTCAAAAGTAACCATGCCATTTATTTGGCTGTTAACAATATCTACTGAGTTTTTATTAAAACTTTTACAAATAAAACCTACAGCTGATGGTAAAGTAACAGAAGAAGAAATAAAAGCCATCATCAAAGAAGGAACAGAAGTTGGCGAAGTACAAGAAATCGAACAAGATATAGTAGAACGAGTTTTTCACATTGGCGATAGAAAAGTAAACTCATTAATGACGCATCGAAATTCGATAGTTTACTTTTCTTATGAAGATACAATACAAGAAATAAAGGATAAAGCTTTAAATGAATTACATTCAGTTTATCCTGTTTGTGCCGATAATTTAGATGATGTAAATGGCATTGTTTTACTGAAGGATTTGTTTGCCGCTTTTGAAAAAGGCAATTTCGATTTGAAGAAAATTGTAAAAGAACCTGTTTATTTTATAGAACATACTTCGGCTTATAAAGCATTGGAAAATTTTAAAAAATCGAAAGTGCATTATGCTTTGGTTACTGATGAACACGGCGTTTTTCAAGGAATTATTACTTTAAATGATATTTTAGAAGCTTTGGTTGGTGATGCTGCCGATTTCTATGAAGATGAGTTTAAAATTGTTGCTCGTGAAGACGGAACTTGGTTGGTTGATGGACATTATTCACTCCACGATTTTTTAACCTATTTCGATATGGATGAAATTACAGGAGATTATGATGTAACAACAGTAAGCGGATTAATTGTAACCGAATTGGGTATTATTCCAAAACAAGGGCAAAAACTTATTTGGAATAAATTAGAATTTGAAGTGCTTGATATGGATGGTGTTAAAATTGATAAAATTTTAATTTCTACATTAAAAGATAAATAAAAAGTATTCAGTGCTCAGTGTTCAGTAATCATTTTACTTTGCAGTGGTCATTGGAATAATTAATAGTAGGAAGTTAAAGTAGTAGTTTTAGATAATCTAAGTCACTGAACACTGAACACTGAACACTGAACACTAAGAAAATGACAGAGGGAAATTTTGTAGACTACGTAAAAATATATGTTACTTCCGGAAAAGGAGGCAAGGGTTCTACACATTTACATAGAGAAAAATTTATCGAAAAAGGTGGGCCCGATGGTGGCGACGGTGGTCGTGGTGGACATGTATATTTAAAAGGAAATAAAAGTCTTTGGACACTTTTTCATTTAAAGTTTGTAAAACACATGCGTGCTGGTCACGGTGGAGATGGTGGAAGCTCTCGAAGTACAGGTCATGATGGTGAAGATAAATATGTAGAAGTGCCTCTAGGAACAGTCGTTAAAGATATCGAAACAGGTGAAATTCTTTTCGAAATTACGCAACATGATGAGGTGAGAATTTTAGCGCAAGGAGGAAAAGGTGGATTAGGAAACTGGCATTTTAGGTCATCTACCAATCAAACGCCAAGGTACTCACAACCCGGAATGCCAACACAAGAATTAGACGTTATCTTAGAACTTAAAGTTTTAGCAGATGTTGGTTTAGTTGGTTTTCCTAATGCCGGAAAGTCAACTTTACTTTCTGTTTTAACTTCTGCTAAACCAAAAATTGCCGATTATCCTTTTACAACTTTAAAACCCAATTTAGGTATTGTAGCTTACAGAGAGTTTCAATCGTTTGTTATGGCTGATATTCCCGGAATTATTGAAGGGGCAGCCGAAGGAAAAGGATTAGGCCATTATTTCTTACGTCATATAGAAAGAAATTCAGCACTATTATTTCTTATTCCAGCTGATGCTAACGATATCAAAAAAGAATACGATATTCTGTTGGACGAATTGCGTCGCTACAATCCAGAAATGTTAGACAAAGACAAATTGGTAGTTATTTCTAAATGCGATATGCTTGATGAAGAACTTAAAAAAGAATTAAAACAACAATTGGATAAAGAATTTAAAGGTTTGCCTTATATGTTTATTTCATCTGTTGCACAGCAAGGCTTAACTGAGTTGAAAGATAAACTATGGGAAATGTTAAATATAGCTACTGATATGCCAGAAAATAGTCATAATATATAAGTATTTTTTTTACACTATTATTCTCTTCAATGTTAATTATTTAAAAATCATCTAATAATATATTAAAATTTATATTTTTGCTAAAAAATTATTAATTATGAAAATAAAATTACTTTTCGCATTACTTTTTATTCAACTAGGTTTTGCTCAACAAAGAACATGTGGCACTGATCAATACATGCAAAATGTTATGTCTAATCCGGAATTAAAGAAGCAGTATTTAGATATGCAACAACAATTTGAATCTGAATTGCAAAGATTACAATTGGCTCAAGCAAATAGACAAGTGGAACAAAATGCAATTATTCCGCCTATTAGAATTCCAGTAGCTGTTCATTATCCTTCTGTTATTGCAGATAATACTAACGCAACAAACGTAAGTTTAAGAGCATGTTTAGTGCTATTAGCTCAAAGGCAAATTAATATTCTTAATGCAGATTATAATGCAACAAATTCAGATATTTCTTTATGGTCGTCTGCTAGTGGTTTTTATCCAGGAACTAATGTTGGCGTAATGAATGTTTCTTTCGAGTTAGCAACTTTAAATCACCCTACAGGTAGCGGACAAGGATTTCCTGTTAGTGGCTCACCAGCAGTAACATTCGGAACTGACTATCTTTCAAATGCTGATACTGATGCTACTTGGGCTGGATATTTTAATTTAGTAGTACGTAATATTAGTGGTGGAATTTTAGGATATTCTCCATTAGGTGGTAATCTTTCTTCTGGTGCTACAGTAGTTATTGATAATAATGCTTTTGGTGCTACAATGACTGGTAGCCCAGCCTCATGTTCAGGATATATTCCATCTGCTCCTTATAACTTAGGAAGAACATTAACGCACGAATTAGGACACTTCTTTAATTTAAATCATACATTTCAAGGTTGTGATGGTGCCAATTGCTTAACATCTGGTGATAGAGTATGTGATACACCAGCTGCCGATACACCTTATTATAATTGTGGGCCTGCAGGTGCTATAGCTACCAATTGTGGTACAACTCAATTAACTATGAATTATATGGACTATGTTGCGGATGTTTGTATGTATATGTTTACAGCCGGACAAGCAACAAGAATGATGGCATGGTATAATTCAGTTCAATCTTTAATAAGAACAAATGTTTTAGGAAATAATCAATTTATAGCAACTAATTTTTCAATTGCACCCAATCCAAATAATGGTACTTTTTCAATTCAACTTAAAGAGCAAACAAACAATTATTCTGTTATGATTATCGATTCTTTAGGAAGAATTGTTTACGATAATGATTTTGACCAAACAACCGACTTAGTTCAAACTATTCAATTAGATAATGCTTTAAGTGGATTGTATTTTGTTACTATAAAAAGTAATGGAGAAATTCTGACAAAAAAGATTATTGTAGAATAAGTAAAATCTAAAATAGTAATAAGAACAGTTGATAGTAAATTTTTCAACTGTTTTTTTATGCCTATTTTTTTTTACCTTTCTAAAAATTAAGTTAAATTTTTTATATTTAGTATAGATTTTTTATCTTTTTTTATTCAAATCCTCAAAAAAAAGTATCTTCGCAACACTAAAATTTGCAATAGTTTAGATTGTAATGTAACATAATAGTTACTATAGATTCTATTTGTAAAAAAAATTAATTAACTTTTATAACAGTATGAAAAAAATTATTTTATCCTTTATCGTAGCAATTATGCTTATTCCAACAAGTGTTAAAGCTGACGAAGGAATGTGGTTCTTGATGTTTATCGAGCGATTAAATCACCGAGATATGCAAAAAATGGGTTTGCAATTAACATCTGAAGAAATTTATAGTATCAACAATCACAGTCTAAAAGATGCTATTGTGCAATTCAATGGCGGTTGTACTGCTGAAATTATTTCTAAAGATGGACTCGTATTAACAAACCATCACTGTGGGTATGGCGCAATAGCGGAACTTTCAACCGCCGACAAAAATTATTTAAAAGATGGTTATTGGGCAGCAGATAGAAAAAGTGAATTGAAACCTTCAAGTTTATTCGTCCGATTTTTTGTCCGTATGGATGACTGCACAAAACGTATTTTAGCTAAAGTAAATGCTTCAATGAGTGAGGCAGATAGAGAAAAAGCTATTAACCAAGAAATTGCAGCTATAGAAAAAGAAAATAATGAAGGTGGAAAATACACCGTTTCTGTTCGTCCGTTTTTTCAAGGAAATGAGTATTATTATTTTGTATATCAAGATTATAAAGATGTTCGTTTGGTTGGAACTCCACCAGAAAGTTTAGGAAAATTTGGAGGTGATACTGATAACTGGGAATGGCCTCGTCAAACTGCCGATTTCTCTATGTTTAGAGTATATGCTGATGCAGCCGGTAATCCAGCCGATTATTCATTAAATAACGTTCCGTTAAAACCAAAACATTATTTACCAGTAAATCTTGGCGGTGTTAAAGAAAATGATTTTGCTATGATTCTTGGCTATCCAGGTAGAACCAATCGTTGGATGCCTGCAGCTGGAATAGAACAAAACGTGAAATTTGCTTATCCAGCTTGGGTTGAAGGTGCTAAAATTGGAATGGATAACATGAAAAAATACATGGATCAAAGCGATGCACTTCGTTTGGTTTATGCTTCAAAATATGCCTCAACAGCTAACTATTGGAAAAACCGTCAAGGAATGATTGATGCGTTAACCAAATTCGAAACAGCTAAGTCAAAAGCAACGCAAGAAGCAAAGTTTGACAAATGGGCAAATCAACCAGCAAATAAAGCGAAATATGGTAATGTGATAACTTCTATCAATAAATACTATACTTTAACAAATGAAAAGTCACGACATGATAATTATGTACAACAATTATTCAGAACGACCGCTTTTGGAACGATTGGAAGAACGATTGGAAAGCAGTTGGATTCTTACGCGAAAGCGGATGCCGCTAAACGAAAAGATATGGCGGAAGGAATTATTGCTGGTGCTGAAGAAATGTTTAAAGAATGCTATATTCCA
>CALPIE020000012.1 GCA_943323545.2 Bifidobacterium breve
ACTTTTATAAAATTTTATCTAACTAAATTAGTTTTTTTAAATTCAATTTTTGATTACAATTTATTTACATACTAGCAAGAAAAAGTTCTAAAAATCTATCTAAAGTTGTTAACAGTTAATGTTAATTTAAGGTTAACTGAATATCAACGAATTAGAAAATAGTATTAACAATCGTTTTATATTATTTTTAATTTGTTGATATTTAGTAATTTATAAAATTATACTTTTTTTATTAATTAAAAATCAACCTGTTATATTATTCTTGATTTCAAATCTATTTAACCAATAGTTTGTTTAAATTTGTAGACAGAAAAAAACACTTTTAATATGAAAATTTCAATCGGAAACGATCACGCAGGACCAGATTACAAACTAGCCATTGTTGCTTTCTTACAATCAAAAGGGTATGAAATTTTTAATCATGGGACCGATACTTTTGAAAGTGTTGATTATCCCGATTTTGGCCACCCTGTAGCAATAGATGTGGAAACTAAAAAAGCCGATTTCGGAATTGTTATTTGTGGTTCTGGAAACGGAATTGCTATGACTGTCAACAAACACCAAGACATTCGAGCTGCTTTGTGTTGGACAAAAGAAATAGCTGCTTTAGCACGACAACATAATAATGCAAATATTATTAGTATTCCAGCAAGATTTACATCTATACATCAATCGATTGAAATGGTTGATACTTTCTTAAATACTAATTTTGAAGGAGGAAGACATGCAAATCGTGTAGATAAAATAAGTTGTTTATAATATGAATGCCAATTTATTAGATAATATTAAAAAAGCAATTTCTTACGGAAAAAAAACAGCATTAACTAGTTTTTTAATAGGTTCATTAATCTTATTTATTTATTATTTAACACATAATAATACAATTATTTATTTTGCTTTATTTTTTATAATCACAGCTTTTGCTACAAATGGTTATTTATTTATTTTAATGGTTTTTTATCTATTTAAAAAAAGTGAGTTTAATAATAAAATTTTACTTACATTACTTTTAATGTTACTTAATATACCTATTGGTATTGGTTATTTTGAGATTGGATTTTATATTTATTCTTCAACAATATCAAATTAATAATGAGTAATATTCATATTCACAAACACGAAGTAAAAGGAAAGAATTTGATGATTTCTATTTTACTAAATCTTTTAATTACCATTATCCAAGTTGTTGGGGGAATTTTATCTGGAAGCCTAGCATTAATTTCAGATGCACTTCATAATTTTTCAGATGTTATTTCATTAGGATTCAGTTTTATTGCACACAAACTTATTAGAAAAAAAGCTTCTTTAAATCAAACATTTGGGTATAAAAGAGCTGAGTTAATTGCTGCTTTTATTAACGCTACAACATTAGTGATAGTTGCATTACTACTTATTTATGGTGCAATAGAACGTTTTGTAAATCCACAACCTATAAAGTCAAATTTAGTTATTTCGTTGGCTATTTTTGGTATTGCAGTAAATGGTTTTTCGGTGCTACTTTTAAAAAAAGATGCCAAACATAATATTAACATGAAATCGGCTTATTTGCATTTATTTACCGATATGTTAGCTTCAATTGCCGTTTTAATTGGTGGACTACTTATGAAGTTTTATGATTGGTTTTGGGTTGACAGCGTCATGACGATTTTAATAGCAATTTATTTAATTGTAGTTGGAATTGATTTACTAAAAACATCTACAAAAATGTTAATGCTTTTTACTCCAGAACATTTAGATATTAAAGAAATTGTTCGTGAAGTCCATAAAATAAAAGGTGTTAACAAGCTACACCACATCCATGTTTGGCATCTTAATGACGAAGAATTGCATCTTGAAGCGCATTTAGATTGTTCAGAAGATATTAAAATGAGCGAATTCAACGATTTACTAGACAAAGTAGAACAGGTTTTGTTTGAAAAATTCCAAATCAATCATACTAATATCCAACCCGAATTTAAAAAAGTAGATCCTAAAGATTTTATTGTACAAGATTAAAAATGATATCGTAAAAACCTTTGTGTTCTTTGCGTAAAAACTTAGCGCCCTTTGCGGTTAAATAAAATGACACAAAACCAATTCATTCAAAACCAAGTCAACACCACTCTAAAAAACATCGAAGCCACATTAAAATTACTTTCAGATGATTGTACGATTCCCTTTATTTCTCGTTACCGGAAAGACCAAACCGGAAATCTAGATGAAGTTATTATCGAGCAAATTGCCAAACTTTCAAAACACTACGATGAAATTGTAAAACGGAAAGAAAGCGTTCTAAAATCAATTCAAGAGCAAGAGCAACTTACACCCGAATTAGAAAAAAAAATCCAAGAAAGTTTCGATTTACAAGAAATAGAAGATTTGTATTTGCCGTATAAAAAGAAGAAAAAATCGCGCGCAGACATCGCTCGTGAAAACGGATTGGAGCCTTTAGCAAAAATCATTATGTCTCAAAACAATGATGATGTCGAATTTATTGCTTCACAATATTTAAACGATAAAGTGCTTAATGAAGATGAAGCGTTGCAAGGCGCCAGAGACATCATCGCCGAATGGATTAACGAAAACATTTACATTAGAAAAAACCTTCGTCGCTTGTTTCAGCGCAAAGGAATTATTTCTACTAAAGTTGTAAAATCTAAAAAAGAAGACGAATCAGCTCAAAAATTCTCCCAGTATTTTGATTGGGCAGAACCAATTTCTAAAGCGCCATCACATCGATTATTAGCAATGTTGCGTGCCGAAGCCGAAGGATTTGTAAAACTCAATATCGAGATTGATGCTGATGGTTCCGATGAAGAAGCCATCGAATTCATCCAAAACAATACGTTAAAAAAAAATCGCGATACATCTGTAACCGCTCATCATTTGCGATTAGCGATAAAAGACAGTTACAAACGACTACTCGAACCAGCGATTTCTAACGAAACCTTACAAGAGGCAAAAGCAAAAGCAGATATCAAAGCTATTGATGTTTTTGCACAAAATTTAAGTCAGTTGTTATTAGCGCCACCTTTAGGAGAAAAGCGAATTTTAGCCATTGATCCAGGATTTCGTTCTGGATGTAAAATTGTATGCTTGGATGAAAAAGGCGATTTGTTGTACAACGAAACTATTTACCCACATCAGCCACAAAATGAAAGTGCGATGGCGATGAAAAAAATCCGCTCGATGGTCAACGCCTATAATATCGAAGCGATTTCTATTGGAAACGGAACAGCTTCACGTGAAACGGAATTCTTTATTAAGAAAATAGCGTTCGATAAGCCAATTCAAGTATTTATTGTTTCGGAAGCTGGAGCATCAGTATATTCAGCATCTAAAATTGCACGGGAGGAATTCCCGAATTTTGATGTTACCGTTCGTGGATCAGTTTCTATAGGAAGACGATTAGCTGATCCGTTAGCCGAATTGGTAAAAATCGATCCAAAATCAATTGGCGTAGGGCAATACCAACACGACGTTGATCAAGTTAAATTAAGAGAAGAACTCGATACAGTTGTGGTGCGATGTGTAAATTCTGTTGGAATCAATATCAACACAGCAAGTAAATCATTATTGAGTTATGTTTCTGGAATTGGCGAAAAAATGGCAGAAAATATTGTCGCTTACCGTTCTGAAAATGGTCCATTTCAAGATAGAAAGCAAATCAAAAAAGTACCACGGCTAGGAGAAAAAGCCTTTCAACAAGCCGCAGCTTTTGTTCGAATTCAAAATGGTAAAAATCCGTTAGACAATTCGGCAGTACATCCAGAAGCATATTCCATTGTCGAGAAAATGGCGAAAGATTTAAAAGTTTCTGTGAATGAATTAATTTCCAATAAAGAAAAAATCAACCAACTCAAATTAGACGATTATATCTCAAAAGAAATAGGAATTCTCGGAATAAAAGATATTGTAAAAGAATTAGAAAAACCAGGTCTCGATCCAAGAAAATCAGCAAAAGTTTTCGAATTTGATCCTTCAGTTACTTCCATAAAAAATGTGAGAACCGGAATGATTTTACCTGGAATAGTCAACAACATAACTGCTTTCGGTTGCTTTGTCGACATCGGAATTAAAGAAAGCGGATTGGTTCACATTTCCCAACTAAAAGCAGGATTCGTTTCCGATGTAAATGAAGTCGTAAAACTACACCAACACGTTCAGGTAAAAGTCTTAGAAGTTGATGAAGAGCGAAAACGAATTCATTTAACGATGGTATTTTAAAATTTAACCGCAAAGGTCGCAAAGGCATTACTCTTTGCGACCTTTGCGTTTTTTACATCGCGCACCTTGAGGTTAAACTATTTATTCTTTAACGTCTTCTTTTTTAGAATCTACAGGTTGATCACCTTTTGAAGCATCTTTAAATTCTTTTACTCCAGCTCCCAATCCTTTCATTAATTCTGGAATTTTTTTCCCTCCAAAAAGCAATAAAACAACTATTAAAATTACAATCCATTCTGTTGGTCCCATACTTCCCATGATATATAAATTTTTAGCTTTCGCTGATTTTTAATATAATAATACGGACAAAGGTAAAAAGAAAATGGAATTGATTTGATTTTCTTCTAATAATTTATAGTTAAACTTCGTTATACTCTTATAAAAAGGGATACAAAACATATTTTTCTATATTTGTACTATATTCAAAAACCATGTCCGAAAAACGACTTAAAAGACAAATAATAAAGAAAAAACTATTCACAAAAAACCGTTTGGTTATTTTGAATGAAGATACTTTTGAAGAAATTTTTTCCCTTCGATTAACGTTAATGAATGTGTTTGTTTTTGCTACTTCTGGAACCATTCTTATTATTTTTGTTACTACATTTATTATTGCTTTTACTCCTTTACGGGAATATATTCCAGGATATGCTTCTTCAAAATTAAGAAAAGACGCTACCGAATTGGCTTTAAAATCCGATTCTTTAACCAATGCATTAAAGAAAAATGAGGCTTATCAACAATCAATAATAAAAGTGTTAAACGGCGATTTAGAATACGAAAAAGTAAATAAAGATTCTATTTTAGCTTCTGATGTTAGTCAAGTTAATCCAGAAAAAGTAGAAGCGTCAAAACCAGAATTGGTTTTAAGAAAGCAAGTTGAAGCCGAAGAAAAAAGAATTAGAGAAGCAAGCAAAACCCAAGGCAAAGCCGAATTGAGCGGAGCTAAAAACAAAAAGAAAAAATAGTTTTATGTCGATAAAATCTGTTGCTGCTAAAATTTTCGCTAAGATAATTCACAGTAAAAATCAAAAATGGATTCAAAATCCTATTGAAACACAGCATAAAGTGTTTCTTGATTTAATCCGTCAAGCGGAAAAAACACAGTTCGGAAACGACCACAATTTTTCTAAAATCAAATCATTTAACGATTTTGCAAATCAAGTTCCAATTAGAGATTATGAGGAATTACGACCTTATGTTGATAAAGTTGTAAAAGGAGAAGCTGATATTCTTTGGAAAGGAAAACCACTTTATTTTGCTAAAACTTCCGGAACGACATCGGGCGCAAAATACATTCCGCTTACTAAGGAATCGATGCCTTTTCATATTGAAGCTGCGCGTAATGCGATTTTAGCTTACATCTATGAAACAGGAAAAGCCGATTTTGTTGACGGAAAAATGATTTTTTTACAAGGAAGTCCGATCTTAGAAGACAAAAACGGAATCCAACTTGGACGACTTTCCGGAATTGTAGCTCATTTTGTTCCGAAATACTTGCAAAAAAACCGAATGCCATCTTGGGAAACCAACTGCATTGAAGACTGGGAAACCAAAGTAAATGCGATTGTCGAAGAAACTTTTAACGAAGACATGTCGGTGATTTCTGGAATCCCATCTTGGGTGCAAATGTATTTTGAAAAATTGCAAGAAAAAGCACAATCCGAGCCGAAAGCGAATGGAGCGAAGCTAAAGCCTGTAGGCGAATTATTTAAAAATTTTAATTTATTCATTTACGGCGGCGTGAATTTCGAACCATATCGCGCAAAATTTGAAAATCTTATCGGAAGAAAAGTCGATTCGATAGAATTATTTCCAGCTTCGGAAGGGTTTTTCGCCTACCAAGATTCACAAAAAGACAAAGGCATGTTGTTGCTTTTAAATTCGGGAATTTTCTATGAATTTGTAAAAACCGATGAATTTTTTACGGATCCCGAAGGGTCGGGACCAAAACGTTATACGATTGGCGAAGTCGAATTGAACGTAAATTATGTATTGATTATTTCTACTAACGCCGGACTTTGGGCATACAACATTGGCGATACCATTCAATTTACCAGTTTGCAACCGTACCGCGTTATTGTTTCAGGAAGAATCAAACATTATATTTCTGCTTTTGGCGAACACGTCATCGGGAAAGAAGTCGAATGCGCTTTAAAAGAAGCGATGGAAAACACTTCAATTCGCGTCAATGAATTTACCGTCGCACCACAAATTACTCCCGAAACCGGTTTACCATTTCACGAATGGTTTATCGAATTTGATCCCGAAGCTTCGGGAGAACCCAATAATATAGCCGAATTTGCGTTACGAATTGACGCCGCTATGCGCAAACAAAATGTGTATTACGACGATTTGATTGTTGGAAAAGTATTGCGAACAGTAGTGATTACAAAAGTCGCAAAAAACGGCTTTCAGGAATACATGAAATCAATAGGAAAATTAGGCGGTCAAAATAAATTACCTCGTCTTTCAAATGATAGAAAAATTGCAAATTTATTAAAGAGAGCATAGAAAATAGATGACAGAAAATAGACTTTTGGCTGTGTTTTTTTTGATAAGTTTTGTGGTTTCTGCTCAAATAAAAGGCGTTGTTGTTGATGAAAACGATAAGCCAATTCCGTATGTTAATATTTGGTTTGAAAACGGGGCTCTTGCAAACACTTCGGAAGAAAACGGAACATTTAGTTTAGAGTTAAAAAATCAAGATAAAAATTTAATTTTTTCTGCCTTGGGTTTTGAAACCAAAATTATTGAAGCCACAGAAGTTGAAAAAGTAGTTTTGAAATCAGTTAATATAAAGTTAGAAGAAGTTGAAATAAAGAGAAGTTTTTTAAAACAACAAAAAGAAATTGGCTACTACGATTCATGGGGTTTTAGATGGCATGAGAATTATTTTGTCAACGCGATTTTTTTTAACATCACCGAAGAAGAAAGAAATAATTATCCTTTTCTTAAAGAAATTAAATTTAGAACATTATCTGAAATTAAAAATGCTGTAATTAGAATTTATCTTGTAGCAGTAAATAAAGATGGTTCGCCAAGTGAAAATACATTATCTGATGAATTGATTATAGAGGTAAAAAAAGGGAATACTAAAAACATAATTGATTTTACTAAGATGAAAATTACAATTCCAGAAAGTGGGTTTTTTATTGTTTTTGAAAAATTATTAGTAGAACAGAATAAACATTTTGAGGAATATACTTTTAAAGATAAAAATGGTAATAAAATTAAAAGAAAAGGGATGAGTTATCAACCAGAAATTGCATTAGTCCCAGTAAAAGAAGCTGTTGGATGGAACAAAAGATACAATGATAAATGGCAAAAATCAGCAAAAAACATATTGAAAAACCCAAATAGTTATGAAAATTTATTAATGAAAAGATACCATGACAAATATATCGTACCAGCAGTAAATCTTACCATTACCAACTAAAATGAAACATTTATTCTTCTTCTTTTTATTTTCACTTTCACTCTCTGCTCAAATAAAAGGAGTTGTTACAGACAGCTTATCTGGTAAACCAATACCGTTTGTGAGTGTTTGGTCAGAAAATCAAAACATTGGAACCACTTCTGAAGAAGACGGTACTTTTACTATCAACACCAATGAAAAAAGCAAAAGATTACTCTTCTCTGCTTTGGGTTTTGAAAAGAAAGCAATCAAAATTTCAGAAGCTAAAAACGTAAAATTAGTAGCTGTTGATTATCAATTGGACGAAGTTGTCATTTCCAATAGAAAGCAAACGCGTCAAATAGAAATCGGTAAAACCAACAACGCTATTTGTCAAGCTTTTGATAACGGACCTCGAATAGACGTGAAATTTTTCCCGTATTCGTCCGATTTCAAACGAACAAAATATATTAAACAACTTACGCTTTACACCGATAGTAGAATAGAAAATGCTACTGTTAGAATTCATTTTTACGATGTAGATGACAATGGTTTTCCTAACAAAGAATTGTTACTAAAAGATAAAATCGTTAAAGTAAGAAAGGGAACGGTTAACCACTTAATTGATGTCTCCGAATTGAATTTAACAATGCCGAAAAAAGGACTTTTTGTTGGCTTTGAAAAACTGATTATCGAGAAAAACAAACTCGAAAAAACGGTGACGAATTCAAATACCAATGAGACGAAAATTCAAATTACCTATTACCCATTTATTTTGTACAATTATGTAGAAAGGGATTTCCTATATACCTATTCAGGAGGTAAATGGAACAAACAAACGATGAATGCGAAAAACAATTTGAAAGACAAAGAGAAAATATACGAACCAGCAATAAACCTTATTCTAACCAACTAATTCAAAAAACCCTATCTTTGCGGGTTAGAAAACAAAATTTAATGAAGGAAATTAAAAACATTTCGCGTTCTAGGGCGCAAGAATCGTCGGCAGCTATCGAACGATTGTACATTACTATGAGACACTTATTTAACAGGGGTTTTTACAAACCAATGGGTGTTTCAGGAGAAACCTTAAGAGAAGCATTATTGGAGCTTCGACCAGAAATTTACGGAAGTATTGCTGAAGAAAAAGTAGAATTAAACGGATTATTATATGTTATCGAACGTTTACCAATTGGCATTGAAGAATGTCGTTACATCAATTTAACTTCTGACGAAGGGTATTCAAAATCCCATTTTCAACCTATAATTCCTCCAAAAAGAAAAAGAAATTGTTACCGAATTGACGAAGAACAGATGAATGTAGAAATAACACGAGGACGTTCCGACATCTACGATATTTTAACACATTTGACGTTTATATTTATAGAATCTCACAAAATTAAAAACCGGGTTTTAATTGACGAAAATAATAATGAAGTTGTTCGCGATTGGTTAAAAGTAGAACAAGCCGCACTTCAAACTAAAAAACTTTCACAAATAGAAAAAGAGAAAGCCATTTCTCATGCTGCTAATGTATTAGGACGCACTTTTGTTGAGGTATTAGATATTTATGATGCTTTTGGAACTTCCGAAAAACCCGATCGTTTTTTACATGTAATATATTGGTTAGGTAAATTAGCCATCGAAGAGGTTACAGATAATGATAAAAGAACCATTACTTTTAGTCCGATTTTGAGAGAACGATTAGGACATCACATTCATGGTGAGATATGGGCGAATAACATCAAAGAAATATTATTAAACAATAATTTATTAGGCAGACCAATTCACATCATAAGTGCCAATATGCATAGTGTGATGAACTCTATATTTGCGACACACGTTTTAAAAACAAAGTTCAAAGACAAATCAGATTTTTTTATATTTGAAGAATTAAGTAAGCAAGGCGCTTATGAGGTAAGAGATAAAGTAGAAGCTTTTGCAAAACAACACGGAATGATATCATTACCAGATAATTCAGGAACAAATATAGACGTTCAAATTTTTGACACCGCTAAAATTGATTGGAAAAAATCAGCTTTCCCAAATGCTAAAATTGGAAAAGAAGCACCAGTCCTTATTGTTATGGATTATGCTTTTGGCGAACAAGCCTACGAAACCATTGATGAGTTATTAAAACCATATAAAGATGGCAAGAATAATGTTTTTCTTAATGTTGAATCGATTTCTATCATGGGAAAGGCCGGAATTTTAGAGGGAGGGAAAGGCGATATTATGATTCCGAATGCCCATATCAATGAAGGAACAGCCGATAATTATTTCTTCGATAACCAATTAACTTCAGAAATGTTTAAAGGAAATGAAATTCCGGTTTTTGAAGGACCAATGATTACGGTTCTAGGAACATCACTTCAAAATAAAGATTTATTGAAATTTTTCCATAATTCTACTTGGGGCGTAATTGGATTAGAAATGGAAGGGGCTTATTATCAAAAAGCAATTCAATCAGCATCAAAAATTAGAAAAAGCATTAATCCAAATGTAAAAGTGCGCTATGCCTATTATGCTTCTGATAATCCTTTAGAAACAGGGAGCACTTTAGCGTCTGGTGGGTTAGGAACAACCGGAGTAAAACCAACTTATTTAATTACAATAAAAATAATAGAACAAATTTTTAACATAAAATAGTTTATTTATATGAGTACAACATCTCAAAATAATTCAGAAAATCAAGAAGTTGATTTATCACAAATTTCAAAAAAAATAGGAAGTTTCTTCGAAGGAATATCTTCGTCAGTGTTTAAAGTAATTTTAATCATTAAAAAAAATATAATTGTTATTGGCGCTTTATTTATTCTGGGAGCAGTGTTAGGATTATATATTGATACAACTAAAAAAGTATATGATAATCAAATTGATGTTTCACCAAATTTTGGATCGGTTGATTATTTATACGCTAAAATAAATCTTATTAATTCTAATATTATAGAAAAAGACACTGCATTTTTAAAAAATATAGTTGGAATTAAGGAACCAAATAAAATGATTGAGATTGGTATTGAACCCATTTCAGATGTTTATAAGTTTATTAATTATAACGAGAAAAACTTCGAGTTTATTAAGTTATTAGCAGAAGACGGCGATATTAAAAAAATCGTAAATGAAAATCTAACAAGTAAAAATTATACGAATCATCTTATTAGATTTTCAACATTTCATAAAACTAATTATGAGAATACCATTAAACCTATTTTAGCATTTTTAAACAATTCGGATTATTTTAAATTAATTCAAAATGAATGTGTAAATAATGTTAAAGTAAAAATTAGAGAAAATGATTCTATTATTTCTCAAATCAATGGTATTTTAAATAGTTTTCCAGGAGCCACTATAGGTTCTCAGAGAAATGATAAGTTGATTTATTACAATGAGAATACGCAGTTAAATGACGTAATAAAAACTAAAAATGATTTAATAATTGAACAAGGTGTTCACAGAATCGAATTGGTAAATTATGATGTTATTATTAAAGAAAACAACAATACAATGAATACAAAAAACAATAAATCTTTAAATGGAAAAATGATGATTGTATTGCCATTTTTATTCATTACGTTGTTCTTAATTATAAGGTTTTTTATTGCTTATTATAAGAAACAAATGAGTAAACTATAATACAATAAAATGAAAGGAATTATTTTAGCAGGTGGTTCAGGAACTCGGTTGCATCCATTAACATTAGCCGTAAGTAAGCAGTTGATGCCTATTTATGATAAACCAATGATTTACTACCCATTGTCTACTTTAATGTGGGCCGGAATTAGTGAAATATTAATTATTTCAACGCCACACGATTTACCTTTGTTTGAACAATTATTAGGCGATGGTAAAAAGTTTGGCTGTCGATTTGAATATGCTGTTCAAGAAAATCCAAATGGATTGGCAGAAGCTTTTATTATTGGCGCCGATTTCATAGGCAACGATAAAGCCGCATTAATATTAGGAGACAATATTTTTTACGGTACAGGTTTAGCCGAATTACTTCAAGCAAATAGCAACCCAGATGGCGGAATTATTTATGCCTACCATGTTCATGATCCAGAACGCTACGGTGTTGTTGATTTTGACAAAGAAGGGAATGTACTTTCTATCGAAGAAAAACCATCACATCCGAAATCAAATTATGCGGTACCTGGAATTTATTTCTACGACAATTCAGTTGTTGAAGTGGCTGCGAACATAAAACCAAGTCACAGGGGCGAACTCGAAATTACCGACGTAAACAAAGAATACCTCAAAAGAGGTAAGTTAAAAGTGAGTATTCTCGACCGCGGAACTGCTTGGTTAGATACCGGAACTTTTCAATCGCTAATGCAGGCGGGCCAGTTTGTTCAAGTAATTGAAGAACGTCAAGGATTAAAAATTGGCGCCATTGAAGAAGCAGCTTACAGAATGGGTTTCATAGATGCAACTCAGTTAAAAGCGTTAGCGCAGCCTTTACTTAAAAGCGGCTACGGAATTCATTTAATGGGAATAGTAGACGAATAGTATGAATTTTATTGAAACCAAACTTAAAGGATGTTTTATTCTTGAACCCAAAATATTTGCCGATGAGCGCGGCTATTTTATGGAAAGTTTCAATGAAAGAACTTTCCAAAACGGAATAGGAATTAACGTTCATTTTGTTCAAGATAATCAATCGTATTCCTCAAAAGGCGTTTTACGCGGATTGCATTATCAAACCGGCGAACATGCGCAATCGAAACTGGTTCGTGTGTTACAAGGAGAAGTTTTGGATGTAGCAGTTGATATTCGCCCCGATTCAGAAACCTACGGCCAATACGAAGCTGTTTTATTATCGGCAGAAAAACAAAATCAATTTTTTATTCCAAAAGGATTTGCTCATGGCTTTTTAGTGTTGAGTGAAACCGCCACTTTTTTTTATAAATGTGATAATTTTTACAACGCTGCAAGCGAAGGCGGAATTATATACAACGACCCGCAACTCAATATCGATTGGCAATTTGAAATCGATAAACTCATTATTTCCGATAAAGATAAAGCACTTCCAAATTTAGCCAACGCCAAAAAAGTATGGTAGTTTTAGTAACTGGCGCCAACGGACAATTAGGACAATCGCTGCAGTTTATTGCCAGTAATTATCCTGCAATTCAATTTGTTTTTTGTTCGTCTTCTGATTTAGATATTTCCGATAAACAAAATTGCGAAGCCGTTTTTTCGAAATATAAACCCAATTATTGTATCAATACTGCAGCTTATACTGCTGTTGATAAAGCCGAAAGCGAACCAGAAAAAGCACATCTAATAAATGCAATTGGAGCAAAAAATTTAGCGGAAGTTTGCGCAGCATTTTCCGTAAAATTACTTCATGTTTCTACCGATTTTGTTTTCGATGGAACTAACACAAATCCCTATTCCGAAGAAGACATTCCAAATCCAACCAGCGTTTACGGTCAAACAAAATTAGATGGTGAAAAAGCTATTCAGGAAACGTTTGACGATTATTATATCATACGAACGTCTTGGGTGTATTCGCAATTCGGAAATAACTTTATGAAAACTATGTTGCGATTGGCGTCTGAACGCGAAACATTATCTGTCGTAAACGACCAAATCGGAACACCAACCAATGCCGTTGATTTAGCCGAAGCCTTAGTTACTATTATTCAAACCGACAACCGACAACCGACAACCGACAACTTTGGTATTTACAACTTCAGCAACGAAGGACAATGTTCGTGGTATGATTTTGCCAAAAAAATATTTGAAATCCATAAAATTAAAATAAATTTACTTCCAATCCCAACATCAAGTTATCCAACACCAGCTAAACGACCAAGCTATAGCGTTTTAGATAAAAGTAAGATCAAAATTGTTTTTGATGTTGAAGTAAAAGATTGGGAACAAAGTTTAAAAGCAACACAATAATATGTCAACAATAGTAATAACAGGAGGAGCAGGATTTGTGGGCTCAACACTTTGTATCAAGTTAAAAGAGAAGTATCCAAATTATAAAATCATTGCTTTTGATAATTTGAAACGACGTGGTTCTGAATTAAATTTGGCTGACTTTCAAAAGTTAAACATTCCTTTTATTCACGGTGATATCAGAAATGCCGAAGATGTTATAGCACTTGGCGAGTTCGATGTTTTAATTGAAGCTTCTGCCGAACCCTCTGTTACAGCAGGATTAGACTCAGATCCAACCTATGTAATTAATAATAATTTATATGGTTCTATAAACTGTTTCAATGCTTGTTTGAAGAATAAAGCCAAACTTATTTTTCTTTCTACCAGTAGAGTTTATCCAATAGAAACCATTGAAAAAGCTAATTTTAAAGAAGAAGCAACCCGGTTTTCGTTTGATAAAAATCAACTAGAATCAGGAATTTCTGAATTGGGTATTTCCGAAAAATTATCGTTAAACGGAGCACGTTCTTTTTACGGAACAACAAAACTTTCTTCTGAAATGTTTATTCAAGAATATGCAGAATTTTACGGATTAAAAGCAGCGATTACTCGATTTGGCGTGATTGCTGGCCCGAGACAAATGGGAAAAACAGACCAAGGTGTGGTTACGCTTTGGATGGCAAAACACTATTGGAATCAATCTTTAAAATACATTGGTTATGGCGGAACCGGAAAGCAAGTCCGCGATATTCTTCATGTAGATGATTTAGTCGATTTAGTTGATTTGCAAATACACCAAATTGAAAAGTTTGAAGGAAAAATTTTCAATGTAGGTGGCGGATTAGAAAATAGCGCTTCACTTATAGAAATGACATCGATTTGCGAAAAAATATCAGGAAATAAAATTACCATCGGTTCAGAATCCCAAACAAGACCTGCCGATTTACGGATGTATATAACCGACAATTCTTTAATTGAAAAAGAAATAGGATGGAAACCAAAACGATCGGTTGAAATGGTTTTCCAAGATATTTATAATTGGATTAAAGCAAATGAAAAACAATTAGAATCCATTTTAAAATAATATGAAAAGCAATATCAGCAAAGATTTTTTTAAAAGCAAAACAACAATTTTTGGATTGTGTGTTGCATTTATGGGAGCATTTATCCTTTTCCCAAATTATCTAGAGTTGAATATTATGCCGCTTTCATTAGGTAAAGAGTTATGGATGTCTTTAGATCCTTCGTGGGTTGTTGCATTAAATTATGTGAAAATTAAAGGAATGACTTGGGGTACCGACATTGCCTTTACGTATGGTCCGTTAGCACATTTATTAACAAGAGCCGGCTGGGGAGAAAGTAAACTGACATTCTTGCTTTTCGACCTTTTTATTGCGTGTAATTATTTCCTTTTATTTTTCATTTCTTTTCAGAAAAGCGGTTCAAAGCTGCTAACAGTTTTTATTATTTTATCCATTTGTTTGTTGTTTCCAATATGGTTAGGTTCAGCCAATGCAATGGTTTTAATGGCTTTTCTTGTTTTTTGGATTCGAATGAGTATAGAAAAACCGAAGTGGTTTTATTATGTTTTTCAGATAGCAATTATAACACTACTTTTTTTCGCGAAGTTTAATACCGGACTTATTGCTTTCCCTTTATTTTTATCGGGAATCACGTATAATATACTGTCTAAAAACGGGAACAGAATTGCATTACTTTCGTATGCTATTGTACCAATAGTTTTAATTATAGCGTTGTGTTTTCCTTTTAAAGTTGATTTGTTTGCGTATGTTAAATCAGGATTTGAAATTGTTTCTGGCTATAATGATGTGATGTATTTAAAAAATCAATTGGAATACAGTTATTCTATTGCTTTGTTTATAATAGTGATTTTAACAGCAATTATTTTTATAAATAACTATTCCAATAAAAAGGAGAGTTGGTTAAAAACAGCAGTCCTATTGTTCTTATTTGGCACATCCGTTTTTGTTTTATTCAAACAAGCTTTTGTCAGAGGAGATGTAGGCCATTTAAAAGATTTTTTCGTATTTATTCCATTAATTGTTTTATGCAATATTGATTTATACGCCAATTTTAGAAACAAGTATATAAAGTTGCTTTTTTTGGTTCCAATAGTGTTGCCTATTTACTTTATCTATATCAGATGTGATAAAGAAGTTGACATCAAAGATAAATTTAGGAAGACCGATTATATTTCTGCATACAAAGAATTTACGACTACATCTGGAATGCATTTGTATCAAAATAATTTCCCGCTTCCGGCTTCTGTATTACAAAAAATAGGCACTAATACTGTAGATGTTTTCCCATGGAATATTCAGTTATTGATTGAAAATAAATTAAACTATTTACCAAGGCCCACGATCCAATCCTATAGCGCGTTTACACCATACCTCGAAAAGTTAAATTTCGAACATTACAATGCATCAAAAGCACCAGAATTTGTAATCTACGATTATGCTTCAATAGACGACAGATATCCTCTTTTTGATGAATCAAGAGTAAATGTAGCACTGGTTACAAATTACGAATTGGCTGAACTTTTTGAATATGATGGAAGAAAACTTCTATTATTACAAAAGAAAAAAGAATTTAAAAAAGTTATATTCACAAAAGTAAAAGAATATGCGATGTATTTAAACGCTCCTTTAGTTCCAAAAGAGGGTGTTTATTATGAAATCTATTTTTACCATTCGTTGAAAGGGAAAATGGTTTCCGTTTTAGAACACGCACCAGAAATCCGTATGGAAATACTTGCAAGTGATGGAACGCTAACTCAATTCAAAACATCTAAATTGCTTTTAGAATCGGGTATTTTTTCATCACAATTCATAACGCAAACCAGCGATATTATGAACATGATACAACCAAATGAAAGCCTAAAAAATAGACAAATCAGAGCTTATTATTTCAAACCAATTCACTTGAATTCGTTTAATGATAAAATGAAAATAATAGAATATAAAATAAATTAATGTAATGAATATTTGCATCATCACAGGTTCTTCGGGATTAATTGGAAGTGAATCAGTAGCATTTTTTGCTGATAAGTTCGACAAGATTATAGGTATAGACAATAACATGCGTGAGGTTTTTTTCGGAGCCAACGCTTCAACAGAGTGGAATACTCAAAAATTAGTAAAAGAAGTGACTAATTTTGAACACCATGCTATCGATATTCGAAACGTCGATGAACTGGAAAAATTATTTTCAAAATACAATTCGGATATCAAATTGATTGTCCACACAGCCGCACAACCCAGTCACGATTGGGCAGCACGTGAACCTTTAACCGATTTCACAGTCAATGCTAACGGAACATTAAACATGTTAGAAATGACGCGTTTGCATGCGCCTCAAGCGACGTTTATTTTTACATCAACCAATAAAGTGTACGGCGACACACCTAATTATTTACCGTTAGTTGAATTGGATAAACGTTGGGAAATAGACGAATCGCATCCGTATTTCAAAGAAGGAATAGATGAACTAATGAGCATCGACCAAACCAAACATTCTTTATTTGGCGCTTCAAAAGTAGCTGCAGACATATTGGTTCAGGAGTACGGAAAGTATTTCGGAATGAATACCGGTGTTTTTCGTGGAGGTTGTTTAACGGGTCCGAATCACTCAGGCACGCAATTGCATGGGTTTTTATCCTACCTAATGAAATGTGCCATTACCGGAGATAAATATACGGTTTTTGGTTACCAGGGAAAACAAGTTCGTGACAATATTCACAGTTGGGATTTGGTGAATATGTTTTGGCATTTTTATCAAAATCCACGTCAAGGTGAAGTGTATAATGCTGGTGGAGGAAGACACTCCAATTGTTCAATGGCGGAAGCTATAGAAATGTGCGAAAAAATTACAGGGAAACCAATGAATTATGAATACACCGAAGCCAACCGAATTGGCGACCATATTTGGTGGATTAGTGATGTTTCTAAATTTAAGGCACATTACCCAAACTGGACATGGAAGTATGATATTAATGATATTTTGTCGCAAATCTATAGTGCAACGAGTAATAAAAATAGTTAAATGAATATCAGAACCCAAATAATTCAAAAACTAGTTCATATTAACGAAGCTATTTTCTTTTATCCAAAACTAAAGAGATTTTATTCTGAGAATTTAAAAAAAGAAAATATAAATATCATCGATGTTGGAGCAAACAAAGGACAATCAATTGATTTTTTCTTAAAGATTAATCCAAATACTTCGTTTGATTCGTTTGAACCAAACAAAAAATTATTTGTTTATTTACAAAACAAATACCAAACAAAAGAGAACATTAAATTGCATAACTTCGGCGTTAGCAATATAAAAGGCGAATTGGTTTTTCATGAAAACATTTTAGATGAAACCTCTACTTTTGAAGAATTGAATTTCGATTCAAAATATTTAGAAAAAAAAGCCAAAGTCTTAGGAGTTAGTAAAGAGAATATAATTGTCGACAATTATAAAGTGGAGGTAATTCGGTTGATTGATTTTTTAAAAGAGTATCCAAACAAAGAGTTTGATGTTTTAAAAATCGATGTTGAAGGTCATGAATTACAATGTCTACAAGGATTATTTGTAAATGAAAATGAGGTTATTCCAATACGGTTTATTCAGCTGGAAAGCCATAATGACGATATGTATTTGGCCAACAATCAACATCTAGACATTGAAAGTATTTTAAATAAAAATGGTTTTGAAAAGGTGGCAGAAATTAAACATGGTTTTGGTGATTTTGCAGAAATAATATATGAGAATAAAAAGAAATAAATGAAACTAAGCATTGTAATTCCTGCCTATAACGAAGAAGAATCGATTACCGAAACCATTGATCAAATCGAAGAAGCATTTTCTAAAGTAAACATTGACCATGAAATTTTTATTGTCAATGACAATTCCAAAGACAATACACTTCAGGTTTTAGAGCAATTAGCGCAAAAATATCCTTCTGTAAAGTATGAAACCAACTTAGGACCAAATGGTTTTGGTTATGCAGTGCGATACGGATTAGAACGATTTTCGGGCGATTGTGTAGCGGTAATGATGGCTGATTTGTCTGATTCTCCTTATGATTTAATTCGGTATTATACTAAAATGGTTGAAGGCAATTACGATTGTGTTTTTGGAAGTCGGTTTATAAAAGGAGGAAAAGTAATTGATTATCCATTTATAAAAAAAATCATTAATCGTGTTGCCAATTTTATCATTAGAATGGTAATGCGAATTAAATACAACGACACAACAAATGCATTTAAATTATACAAAAGAGAAGTCATAGACGGCGTAAAACCTATCTTGTCTCCTCATTTTAATTTAACGATTGAATTGCCATTAAAAGCAATTATAAGAGGGTATTCGTATACGGTAATTCCAAATTCCTGGACCAACAGAAAATACGGTGTTTCTAAGTTGAAAATTAAAGAAATGGGAAGTCGTTACTTCTTTATATTAGTGTATTGTTTTGTAGAAAAGTATTTCTCAAGAGGCGATTTTAACAAGAAATAAATGATTTTGTTTAATAAAAAAAAAGTTTAATTTTGCAAAAAAACAATTAAAATGAAAACAAGAATAATTCTAGCAATAGTATTGATGACCACATTTTTTGTAGGTTGTAAAAACGATAAATCTGTTGACAGTCTAGAAGTGGTAACACCTGAAACCATTGTTGATAAAACCTTTAAAGTTACTTTAAATGTAATTTTAAAACAAGACGATACGTTTAGTTTGTTTTATACTGAAGACGGCACAACCGATTTTAGCAAAATAGCGCCAATCTGGAAAGCAGTAAAAGGTAGTGATGCAGAACAAAGTGTTGTTTATAATTTACCAGAAGAAGTATTTCCTACTCAGTTAAGATTGGATTTCGGTTTGGCAAAAGTTCAAGACGACATTACATTAAAAAGTGTAATATTAGAATATAAAGGAAAGAAAAGAGAAATTGTTGGTCCTGAGTTAGCAAGCTTTTTCCAAGCAGATTTAAATAAGTGTACATTTGATGCTAGCACAGGTATAATCAAAGCAGTAGTTAAAGATGGCGTAAGACAATTTCCATCACTTTATCCACAAGAAAAAATGCTTAAACCTGAAATAGAAAAATTAGCACAATAATTTTTTTTCAACACCAAAAAAAGCTTAAAAAGATACACTTCCTTTTTAAGCTTTTTTCTTTATATTAAAGCCAATTATCCTATATTTGAAAACTATTAAGAATAAGATTAAAAAAATATGAATTGTAAGATTTGTGATAGCGAAACATATAAAATTTTCAATGCATTAGTTTTAAATAAATACAATGTGGATTACTTTCAATGTAAAAATTGTGGTTTTGCACAAACCGAAAAACCGTATTGGTTACAAGAAGCATACGAAAGTCCAATAAATTTATCAGATACTGGAGTAATGTACCGAAGTGAGCGTATGTCAAAAATTACGACCACTTTAATCACTCTTTTTTACAATAAAAACGCTTCTTTTCTTGACTATGCAGGCGGTTTGGGCGTTTTTACGCGATCGATGAGAGACATTGGTTTCGATTATTATTGGCATGATCCGTATACAAAAAATGAGTTGGCCCGAGGTTTTGAAGGAGGTTTAGACAAAAAATACGAAGTAGTCACCACATTTGAAAGCTTTGAACATTTTGAAAATCCATTGGAGGAAGTAGAAAAAATCCTGAAATTCACCGATACCATTATCTTAACTACCGATTTAATTTCAAAGCCGGCGCCAGCGCATTTAAAATGGTGGTATTATGGCTCTGAACACGGACAACACGTTGCTTTTCACTCGGAACAATCCTTTAAAGAAATGGCTAAAAAATACAATTTACACTATCATAATGCATTGAATGTTCATATTCTGACAAAGAAAAATATCGGATTTATAGGAACTACCTTCTTAAAATTCAAATATGCCAAACAACTATTGTATTTGGGATATTTTCTAATCACGCCTTTCTTAAAATCTAAAGCGATGGATGACATGAATAGTTTTTATGTGACCAAATACTAGTTTCCTTTTCGTATTTATCGAAATAAATTATAACACATGAGTATTTTTAATAAAAAAAAGATAACCGATTTTATAATTTATGGTTTTGGTCAAGTCATCAACTTAGTCAGTCCATTGCTAGTTATGCCATTTATAATTCTGCGATGTGGCGAAGATGGTTTAGGAAGAGTTGGTGTCGGTTTTTCATTTGCACTCATTGTAAATGGCATTATAGATTATGGTTCGTACATTACTGGAGTGAAAGACATTTCTATAAATCGAGATAACGCTACTGTTCTCGAAAACAAAGCAAAAGCCATTTATTTATCGAAGTTTTTTTTGCTACTGATTGCTATCGTTTTCATTTCGCTTCTCGTTTTTTTCGTTCCATTTCTATCTAAAGATAAAACACTATTTTTCTTAAGCATTCCGATAATTATCGGACAATTTATAAACCCACAATGGTTTTTTCAGGGCGTAGAAAATTTCAAATGGATTTCGATTGTCAATGTGGTTTCTAAAGCCATTTATATTTTGCTGGTATTGCTTTTCATCAAAGATAAAACCGATTATGTGTATGCCAATTTATTTTTCGGAATAGGAGCCATTATAGGGAACAGTATCGGACTCATTTGGTTAATCAACAAATACAATTTCAATTGTAGAAATTTTTCCATTCCAGATGCCATTTCTATTCTAAAAACCGAGTTTAGTTTCAGTGTTTCACAGTTCTTTTTATCGATGTACCAATTTTTCCCAATCATTATAATAAGTTATATTGGCGGTGATTTTATGGCGGGACAGTTTCGTGTAATCGATCAAATCATAACGATTTTTAAAACGTATTTGAATATGTTTTTCTACTTCGTATATGCCAATATTTGTTTTGAATTGAATAAGAGTTTAAAAAACGGAATTAAAATCTGGAAACAATACAACGGGACCAATTTCATTTTACTCTTTGTTTTAATGCTTATTTTTTATATATTTTCAGATGAAGTATTTACCTATTTTAAAATAGAAGAAAGCAGAATTCCACAAATGTCTTACTATTTTAAACTTGGATTAATTGTACCCTTACTTGTTTCCATTTCACAACCTTTACGACAATTGATGTTTGCCTTTAATGAGAACAAAATTTACATCAAAATAACCATCATTGCTACGGTTTTAAACTTTGTCTTATTATCTTTTTTAACCAAACAAAACGGATTGAGTGGCGCTTTTTTCTCCATTATTTTAATTGAATTTATTATCATAGTTTTGTACTTAAATATTTTAAAAATACACTTTAAAGAAAACAGCAGGAATGAGCTTTAAAATATCAAAAAACTTACTGTACCAATTACTATTTGCTCTTTGTATTGGCGTTCCTTATTTGAATATTTATGAGCTGACTTTTTTGGTTTGGGTAACTACTTTATTTATTACTTTAAAACAAAAATATTCACTAACTGTTTTTCAATATGTTTTGCCATATGTGGTGGTTATGATAGTAGGGTCGTTTACTCTCTTTTTTTACGAGAATACGATGTATGAAATCATTCGAGATATTACTTATTTAGTCAAACCCATAATCGGAATGATATTAGGTTATCAGCTTTGTAGAAGCGTATCAATAAAACCGATGAATACCATTGTAAACGTAGGTCTTTTCATAGCAATTACGCATTTAATAATAATTATTTGCAATGCAATTATTCATAAAGTATTAAATATAAGTGCATTAAGAGAATATTCAGGGTATTTTAGTGATTTTGAAGTGTATGCTTTAATCATTGTACTTTTTCACAAACAATTTGAAATTTTCTTAAGTCCAAAACGCTTTTGGTTATTATTTATCATAATTGGAATTTCGAGTTTTTTGTATTTATCAAGAGCCAACTTTATTCAATTCGGGCTTTTTTATATTGCTCTAAAAGGCTATTTTAATTTAAACAAAAGAACCATTGTAATACTTTCATCTATTGTTTCATTAACGCTTATTAGTTACGCAATTATATACAACAACAACTATTCTAGAAACGGAAAAGGATTGGAAGGATTGATGTATAAAATTAAAAATGCGCCAATTGAAGCATTTAAAACAAAAATAGATAAAGACGATTGGCAAGATTTTAATGATAATTTCAGATCCTATGAAAACATATTAACGGTTAAACAAGTTTCTAAAGAAGGTACTTTTGCAATAATAGCTGGAAAAGGTTTTGGAGCCACGATTGATTTAGGAAGAAAAGTGCGAACAAATGATGATACCTATGTTAGTCATGAAGCTATTTTACATAATGCCTTTATGACCGTGTTTTTAAAATCAGGATTGATAGGCGTTTTTTTTATGATTTATTTTATTTATATCTTAATGAGGCAAAAGAAATCTGAAATTAATATGGTAAAGCAAATTAACTTTTTATTAGTTGCCACCGGAATATTTTTAATTTTTGATAATTGGGTTTTGTTGGGATTGTTTTTAAAAACAGAACAGAAATCGATTGTCATTGGATTTATTTTATGTTATAAAGAGTTAATTAACAAAGCCGCCGCTGCACAGCATCCAAATATAATTTATGAAACCAATTAAAATTTTTGTCGATTGTCATGTATTTGATTATGGATTTCAAGGGACAAGAACATACATCCAAGGACTTTATTTGGAACTAATTAATGATAAAAGCAAAGAATTTTATTTCACGGCAAGTAATATTCCAAATCTGAAAACAATTTTTGGTGAAGCAGATAATATCCATTATTTAGAATACAAATCAAAAAATAAATACTATCGTTTACTTATCGATCTCCCTAGATTGATTCGTAAAAACAAAATTGATTTTGCTCATTTTCAATATGCTGTTCCTCCCATAAAAAGATGCAAATACATCGTTTCTACTCATGATGTTTTATTTTTAGATTTCCCTGAATATTTTCCAAAACTAGATAGTTTTATAAAACACCAACTTTATAGATATAGTGCAAAAAAATCGGAAATAGTGCTAACAGGGTCACATTTTTCTAAAGAAAGATTGGAAAAATATTTTACCCTAAACAATGTTTTTTATCAAGTTTATGGTGTAGAACCTGTTTTTTTCGAAGAGTACAATAAAGAGCAAATACAAAATCAAGTTGCTGAAAAATTCCATTTTAAAAAATACATTATTTATATTTCACGACATGAGCCAAGAAAAAATCACTTTTTATTGCTAAAAGCTTTTGTCGAATTAGCCCTTTTTAAATCGTTTCATCTTGTTTTAATAGGCGATGTAACCTTTCGGGATGTTGCTTTTGATTCGATGTTCGAATCTCTAGAACAAGACATAAAAAATAAGATTGTTTTATTAAATAAGGTTAATTTTACAGATATGATTCAACTTTTACGAGGAGCAGAATTAGCTATTTATCCTTCAAAAGCAGAAGGCTTCGGATTACCTCCATTAGAATCTGTTGCGGCCAAAGTACCAACAATCTGTTCTAATACCACCTCTATGGGAGAATTTGATTTTTTTGAAAACGATTTCATCAATCCATTAGATATAGAAGATATCAAAAACAAAATGCAAATTAAGATTGCAACAACAGACGTAAAAAGATTAAATGAATTAGCTACTTTTGTAAAAAATAAATACAATTGGAAAGCATCTGCAGACATGTTTAATATTATTTTAAATACCGAAATAAAATAAAACAAAATCAATTATTTTGCAGATTTGAACAGCATTATACCAAAATGAAAAAAGCAATAATTACAGGAATAACAGGTCAAGACGGTGCCTATTTAGCCCAATTACTTTTAGAAAAAGGATACCAAGTTTTCGGAACATATAGAAGATCAAGCTCAATGAATTTTTGGAGAATTGACGAACTCGAAATCCATACCAATCCAAACCTTCATTTAATAGAATACGATTTAAACGATCAAACCAGTAACATTCGATTATTAGAAAAAATTCAACCAGATGAAGTATACAATCTTGCCGCACAAAGTTTTGTAGGAGTTTCATTTGATCAACCTATATACACTGCCCAAACAACCGGAATTGGCGCATTACATTTACTTGAAGCCATTCGAATAGTAAATCCGAAAATTAAATTTTACCAAGCATCTACTTCAGAAATGTTCGGAAAAGTACAAGAAGTTCCGCAAACTGAAAAAACACCATTTTATCCTCGAAGTCCTTATGGATTTTCGAAGTTATTTGCGCATTGGGCAACCATAAATTACAGAGAAAGTTACGGTATTTTTGGAGTAAGTGGTATTTTATTTAACCATGAATCACCTTTAAGAGGAAGAGAATTTGTGACAAGAAAAATAACAGATAGCGTTGCAAAAATCCATTTAGGTAAATTAGATAAGATTGAATTAGGAAATTTAGAAGCCGAAAGGGATTGGGGATTTGCCAAAGAATATGTAGACGGAATGTTTAGAATGCTGCAATATTCAACTCCCGAAACATTTGTTTTAGCAACGAATAAAACACAAACGGTTAAAAGTTTTGTAGAATTATCTTTTAACAATATCGACATT
This sequence comes from Bifidobacterium breve, assembly GCA_943323545.2. GTDB lineage: Bacteria > Bacteroidota > Bacteroidia > Flavobacteriales > Flavobacteriaceae > Flavobacterium. Next base: position 25,026 of record CALPIE020000012.1, read on the forward strand.
CAATTGGAGTGGAAAGGGAAAGAAGAGAATGAAAAAGGATATTGTTCTAAAACCGGTAAATTACTAGTTAATGTAAACCCACAATTTTATCGTCCGGCCGAAGTTGATTATCTTGTTGGAGATTCCAAAAAAGCAAAAGATCTTTTAGGATGGGAAGCAAAAACAAATCTTAAGGATTTATGTGCCAATATGGTTGAAAAAGATATAATAAGAAACACCAATGGATTCTCTTTTTAATAAAGTATTAATTACAGGTATAAATGGATTTACAGGTAAATATCTAAAAAAATATTTAGAGGAGAATAATTATGAGGTGTATGGTATTTCAAATCAAATTGACCAAGATGACAGCACCATTTTTCAATGTGATATTACAAATATTGAAGAAATAAAAGAAATTTTAATAAAGATTCAACCCAATTATATAGTTCACTTAGCGGCGATTTCTTTTGTTCAACACGCCAATATTCAAGAAATATACAATGTAAATGTAATTGGCACTCAAAATCTTTTAGATGCTTGTACAGAAATAAAAAGATCGATTAAAAAGATAATTTTAGCAAGTAGCGCCACCGTTTATGGCAATCAATCCCATTCTATTCTTGATGAAACCCTTTGCCCCAATCCGAATAATCATTACGGAATAAGTAAATTAGCTATGGAACTTTTAGCTAAAACCTATTTTCAAAAATTACCAATTCTAATTACCAGACCTTTTAATTATACAGCTCCTGGTCATGGCGAAATGTTTATTATTCCAAAAATCGCACAGGCATTTAAAACAAAACAAAAAGAGTTAGAACTGGGGAATTTAGAAGTGTATAGAGAATACAATTCAATAAATTATGTTTGTGAAGTATATTTAAAATTAATGCAAACAGAGGCAACTTCGGAAATTGTAAATATTGCTTCTGGAAAAATACATTCCTTAAATGAAATAATTGCTCTCTTTGAAAAAGAATCCAATCATACTATTTTAATTAAACGTAACCCTCTTTTTATTAGAAATGAGGAAACTTTTCGTTTGACGGGCGATATAAGAAAATTAAGTTCTATTATTGATTTACCTATAAATCATACTATTTCGGATGTGATAAAATCTTTTCTTTTATAAAACACCCACCCTAAAATCAAAATAAATAATCATTACTATTACTGATTAAATAATCTTTTATTACGTAAAGAACTAATCTAAATTTTCTTATTTTTGCCCCTCGAAAAAGAAATAATATAATGAAAATAGCCATTCTAGGAACACGAGGAATACCTAATTATTATGGCGGTTTTGAACAATTTGCTGAATTTTTTTCTGTATATTTAGTAGATAAAGGACACGAAGTATATTGTTATAATTCACATAATCACAAATACCAAGAAAAAACATTTAACGGTGTAAATCTGATACATAAAAACGATCCGGAACATAAATATGGAACTTTTGGTCAGTTTATTTACGACTACAATTGTATAATGGATTCTCGCAAAAGAGATTTTGATATCATTCTTCAATTGGGATATACCAGCAATTCAATTTGGTATTTTCTTTTGCCAAAAAAGCCAATTATCATTACAAATATGGATGGGATTGAGTGGAAACGCTCAAAATATTCTAAACCTGTTCAACAATTTCTTCGATTTGCAGAACGATTAGCCGCTATAAGTAGTGATTATTTAATTTCGGATTCATTAGGTATAAAAAAATTCTTAATGAAACGTTATAAAAAAGAATCGACTTACATCGCTTATGGTGCGCATCCATTTAATACTCCCAATGAGAAGGTTATAAATCAATATAACGTAGAGAAAGAAAATTATCATATGATAATGGCACGTTTTGAACCAGAAAACAACCTCGATATGGTATTGCAAGGTGTGGCTTTAAATGAACAAGATACTACACCGATTTTAGTTATTGGCAATCACAATACAAAGTATGGGGAATTTTTAAAGAATAAATTTAAAGTCCATCAAAAAATTAGATTCATAGGCGGAATTTATAACATCGAACACTTAAATAATCTTCGTTATTATTCAGCTATTTATTTTCATGGACATTCTGTTGGAGGAACCAATCCTTCTCTACTAGAAGCAATGGCGTCAAATGCTTTAATTGTTGCGCATGACAATGATTTTAATAAGGCAATATTAAAAGAAAACGGTTATTATTTCTCCAATCCAACAGCGGTAAAAAATTTACTGCAAACTATCAAAAAAAATGATAACTTGCCATTGTTACAAAATAACTATGAGGCAATAGTAAAAGAGTTTAATTGGGAAAAAATAAATGGAGATTACTTACAATTATTTGAAGAATGTAGTAAAAAAGGAAAAAGAGGAAATACTAAATAATCCTTTCGTTGCCTTTATTTCTTTAACTTTAATAACACTTCCTTTACCTTACAAATACAATAGCATCTCCTTAATTTTATTAGTTGTATTTTCTTTATATCAATTAAGAAAAAAACAATTTTACTTCCAAAAAAATTTAATTTTACCAATTTTATTATATGGTTTAATGGCGTTATCGCTATTTTGGACAATTGATAGCAAAGAAACTACAAAAGCATTATTGAAAGAATTGTCTTTGGTTTTAATTCCGTTATGTTTTTTTTTAAATCCACCTCCATTAGACAATGATAAAAACAAAGTTATTCAATATTTCTCTTACTTCTTTTTTGGATATGCGTTATTTTATTTGATAAAAGCTATTTTTAGATATTCAATTTTTAAGGATATTAATGTGTTTTTTTATCATGAATTGGTAACCTTTGATTTAAATGCAATTCATGTTTCTATCTACAATTCTATTGCATTTTTTTGGTTTTTTCTAAAAAAACAAAAAACACTAGTTGATAAAATTGCTATTTTCACTTTGTTATTAATGTTGTTTTTATTGTCTTCGAAAAATATTATTATCGTTTTTCTCATTTTGCTAGTTGCTTGTTTCTTTATGGAATCGAAAATTAAGTTAAGTAAAAGTAAAATGTATATAACAATGCTTTTGATAGCGCTACTTGGATTGCTTTTTTATGGAAAAATAAAAGAACGGTTTATTATCGAAATAGATTCAAACAAAAAAGAACACACCGTTAATAATGAAATAAGTAGCCAACAAGGTTTGGTTTATAATGTTACCATCAAAGACGCATGGACTAAAGAAAAATTTCAACACAATGATTACTTTCCAGGAACTGCTTTGCGAGTTTATCAAGCAAGAATTTTTATGGAAATGCTTCAAGAAGACAACACTTTTTTTACCGGATATGGTTTAAATGCTACTCGCAATAATGTAGTACAAAAACAAATAGCTCATAATCTTTATCCAGATTATGGGAAATACAACTTTCATAATCAGTACATTCAGATTTTTGCAGAGTTGGGAGTTATTGGATTTATATTATTATTAATTCTTTTATGTATTAACTTAAAAAATGCATTAAAAACAAAACATTTTGTACATTTTTCTTTTGCAGTTCTAATGATAAGCTTATTTTTGACAGAATCTTTTTTATCAAGACAACGAGGAATTGTTTTTTTTACAATACTTTATTGTTTGTTTAATTCGGGAGAAGTAATAAAAGATTCAATAAAGCAAAGATAGAAATGAAAAGAATTTTAATTACTGGAGCGGCAGGTTTTCTAGGATCACACCTTTGCGATCGATTTATTTCGGAGGGCTATTTTGTTATAGGGATGGATAATCTTATCACTGGAGATTTAAAAAACATTGAACATTTATTTAAACTTAAAAACTTCGAATTTTACCATCATGATGTGACAAAATTTGTGCATGTTCCGGGCGATTTAGATTATATACTTCATTTTGCATCACCAGCCAGTCCGATAGATTATTTAAAAATACCAATTCAAACTTTAAAAGTGGGTTCATTAGGAACGCATAATTTACTTGGATTGGCCCGAGTAAAAAAGGCAAGAATTCTAATTGCTTCTACCTCAGAAATTTACGGAGATCCTTTGGTTCATCCCCAAACAGAAGAATATTATGGAAATGTGAATACAATAGGGCCAAGAGGAGTTTACGATGAGGCAAAACGGTTTCAAGAATCGATAACTATGGCCTATCATACTTTTCACGGAGTTGAAACTAGAATTGTTAGAATTTTTAATACTTATGGGCCAAGAATGCGTTTAAACGATGGACGCGTTATTCCAGCTTTTATTGGTCAGGCATTGCGTGGAGAAGATTTAACTATTTTTGGAGACGGAAGTCAAACACGTTCTTTTTGTTATGTTACCGATCAAGTGGAAGGTATTTTTAGGTTGTTGCATTCAGATTATGTATATCCAGTTAATATTGGTAATCCAGATGAAATAACTATAAAAGATTTTGCGGATGAAATCATTAAATTAACAGGAACAAGTCAAAAAGTAGTATACCACCCTTTGCCAATTAACGATCCTTTACAAAGACAACCCGATACAACCAAAGCAAAAAACATCTTAGGTTGGGAAGCTAAAGTTAATCGAGAAGAAGGTATGAAATTAACTTATGATTATTTCAAATCCTTAACTTTAGATGAGCTTTTAAAAGAAGAACATAAAGATTTTAAAGGATATATTCATTAGTATGGTTGCACAGCAAACAGGAAGATATTCAAAATACATTAGACCAATTAGTGTTGTATTTGATTTACTATTAATTTCTTTATTGAGTTTATTCTTTTTTAAGGAATTAAACCTGAATTGCTTCTATTATCTACTATACCAAACATTTTCTTGGATAACCATTGCCTTAATTGTTAGGTTTTATGAAATATATCGTTTTACTACTCCAGTAGAAATTATTTCAAAACTATTTAAACAATTTAGTATTTTTTTATTGGTTGTAATTGCATACTTCCCTTTTGCAAAAACAGTTGTATTTAGTGGTAAAGCAATAGCTTTATTTATGACAATCAGTTTCATATTAATTATATTGTTTAAATACTTTTTATTTTTTTATTTAAAAAAATACCGAATTGCAACAGGTAGTAATTATAGAAATGCAGTTATTATTGGATATTCGCCAGAAACAATAAAGCTAAAAGAAGTTTTTGAAACAAGACAAGATTATGGCTATCGTTTTAAAGGGTTTTTTTCTGATAAGAAACAAGGTCCAGAAGTTAAAGGGAAAATAGAAGATTTAAAGGAGTATGTTTTAGATAAAAAAATTGATGAAATATATTGCTCTTTGAATGAAATATCCAATGAAAAATTAAAGGAGTTAGTTGAGTTTGCAGATGATAATAATAAAACAATAAAGTTTATTCCCGATTCGAAAGAAATCTATTCAAAAAATTTAAAAATAGATTATTATGAACTTTTCCCAGTTCTTTCTTTACAAAAAACACAATTGCATCAACCAATAATTAAAATAATTAAAAGAGGATTTGATGTCACTTTTTCTTTGTTTGTTATTATTTTTATCTTATCGTGGCTCGTACCAGTATTAGCACTATTTATTAAAATTGAAACAAAAGGGCCAGTGTTCTTTAAGCAAGGCAGACCGGGATTAGATGAGGAAGAGTTTTTTTGTTATAAATTTCGTTCCATGCATATCAATAAAACGACCGAAAGCGAAGCATCAAAGAACGATCCTCGTGTAACCAAAACCGGAAAGTTTATGCGTAAAACAAGTATAGATGAGCTACCTCAATTTTTAAATGTATTACTCGGAGATATGTCAGTAGTTGGCCCCCGGCCTCACTTATGGTCTCAAAATAAAGCATATGCATCAAAAATTAAAAAATATATGGTTCGTCATTACGTCAAACCCGGAATTACAGGATTAGCCCAAGTAAAAGGTTATAGAGGAGAAATTGAAACCGATGATGACATGATCAACAGAATAAAATTAGATGTATTTTATATAGAAAATTGGTCAATTATTATGGATTTTAAAATAATTATACAAACCGTTATAAATATTGTTAAGGGAGAAGAAAAAGCCTACTAAAAAACATTATTATCAATTAAAGTTTTAAATTGATAATCTAAATTAAATACTTCTTTTACCTCTTCAAAAATTCTTTTTTTCATAAGGTGTAAATCTTGTTTATCCATACTTGAAATAAGCAATAGTTTTTTATTTAAATCGTCAAAATCTTCAACTTGCGCAACCCAACCCATTTTGTTTTCTTTCACAATTATTTCTCCTTCTCCCCCTCCAAAATATAAAATAGGAAATCCTAAAGAACCATATTCAAATATTTTTGAAGGAACAGAACCATAAATCCTTTTTTTTAATGGCACTATTGCAATGTCAAAATTTTGAAGTTTTTCATGTAAAGTAGTTCGATTTAACATGCCATAAAAGAAAATTTTTGGTTCTTTTTTAGAAGCAATAAAGGCTTCAATTTGTTTTTTTTCTGAACCGTCACCAAATAAATGTAATTCTATATTTAGATTATTTATATTTATTTTTTCACACAATTCTAAAATACCCTGAGCCACTCCTAAAAGACCAGCATAAAATATTTTTATTGGTTCTTTTTCATTTGTTTTCAAATTCATTTGTGTTGTTTTATGATCTGGAAAATTGCGATACAAATAACATTTTTTATCCGGAAAGATGTTTTGAATATGTTTTATTATTTCATTCGATTGGCCCAATATTATAGAAGATTTTTTATAAATAAATCGCTCTAATAACAATGAAAATTTATGGGAGAACGAATTCAATTGTATCGCTTTTAATTCGATTGCCGCTAAAGGCCATAAATCGGATACATTTAATATTATTTTCTTACGCTTAAATGAAAGGATTAAAACGGAAATAAAAGAAAGAAATAATGGAGGTGATTGTACAATAACTTTTTTCGGTGTTTTTTTAAACAATAAATAGAAGAATAAACATGTAGAAAAAGATAAAACAGATAATAACCTAACAAAAACAGATTTACTAATACTGGGATATATCCAAAGACGTTTAACAATTATACTGTCTCGGTTTTCGGTAACTAAAAATTTACCTTTATATTCAGAAAACAATTCACCTTTAGGGTAATTTCCTAAAGGGCACAATATAGAAACTTTATATTTGTTTTGATTTAATTTTAAAGCCAACTGTTCAATTCTATTAGCAGCAGCACCTTTTTCGGGTGGATAATAATTAGATATGATTAAGATGTCTTCCATATTTGTAACATGTATTTTATATATCTAATTTTCTTTAGAAACTTATTTAGTTAGCAAAATGGCTATTATTCTTTCAGATGCTTTTCCGTCCCATAATTCAGGAATACCCGACTGTCGAGCTCCATTTTGCAAAAATTCTCCAAATACTTTTTGTAAATTATTAACAGATGTGCCCACCAAAGTATTGGTACCTATAGCTTGTGTTTCGGGTCTTTCAGTTGTGTTTCGCAAAGTAAAACAAGGAATGCCTAAAACTGTAGTTTCTTCTGAAATTCCTCCCGAATCAGTTATTACAGCCAAACAATTTTTAATTAAAAACATAAAATTTAAATAGCCTTGTGGTTCAACAAAAATTATATTTTTTAATTTTAAATTGCAATTACCTAAAACAGCTTTTGTTCTTGGGTGAATAGGAAAAATAACTTTTCTATTTTCAACCATTTTATCGATTCCTTCCAATAATTGTATTAAAGAATGTTCTTCATCTACATTTGAAGGGCGATGTAAAGTTAAGACTATATAGTTTTCAGGATGTAAATGGAATTCCTCCCAAAAAAAAGGAGCGTAAAAGCGACTCATATTTTGATGTAAAGTATCAATCATTACATTGCCAACAAAATGAACGTTTGCTGAATTTGCGCCAATTTTCAATAAATTTGCGCTTGCTGAAGTAGAAGTAGTAAAGAAAAAATCAGTGATACTATCGGTAACGATCCTATTAATTTCTTCGGGCATAGTCATATCGCCAGAACGAATACCGGCTTCAATATGAGCTACTTTAACATTTAATTTTTTGGCAACAATAGCGCAAGCCATTGTCGAATTTACATCACCAACAACCACTACTAAATCGCAAGGGTTTTGTAAAAGTTCTTGTTCAAACGCAATCATAATTGCAGCTGTTTGTTCTGATTGTGAACCACTTTTAACATCTAAATTAGCATTTGGATGCGGAATATTCAATTCTTCAAAAAAGGTATCACTTAGGTTTTTATCATAATGCTGACCTGTGTGAACCAAACGATATGAAACTAAAATTCCATCTGTTTGTTTCTTTTCAATCTCATTAATTAATGGTGCGATTTTAATAAAATTGGGTCTAGCACCTGCAACGATTGTAATTTTCATAGTATTATTTTACTAACGAAATAAATTGTTTTAATTTTCCGCTTTTACTTCTTATTAATTTTTCTTTCCTTAAAAAAGTAAATGTCAAATCATTTTCTAAATAAGTTGTTATTGCTTTTTCGATAGTTGCAATTTGACTTTCTGATAAGACAAAACGACTTACATATTCTATTTCAAAAGTATCAATTTTGGTTTGTTTTATGATAAATTCTTTCACATTTCCATCATCTTCAATTATACTCTTAGTAATATAATAAAATGTTAGTCCAGGCGATTTTTTTCCACTCGGCAAAATAGCAATATCGTTTGTACGTCCAATTAATTTTTTTAGTATTGGTTTTTTTAACGTGCTTTTCTCATCTAATATTCCGATATCACCTATATCATAACGAATAAATGGATGCGCTTTATTGTAAAGTGATGTAATAACTACACGACCTTCTTTTCCGTTTGAAAGCACATTATTTTCATTATCTAAAATTTCTACAAAAAGCGTTTCTGAGTTTACTTGCCAATCACCATCTTTATTTTGAAAAGCAATTATATCCAATTCAGAAGCTCCATATTCATTAATAACAGGAACGCCAAAATGTTTTTCCATAAGTATTTTATCTTTTTCGAAAAGCATTTCTGATGTTACCACACAACATTTTAAAGTTGGGCAAATCGTTTTTAGCGTGATATTTCTTTGTTGTAAGAATTTCGCAAAAAGTACAACAGAACTAGTATAGCCATTGATATAATCAAATTTTTTCTTTTGAAATTTTTTTAATATAGATTCACAAATGGCATCTGATAAATCAAAAATAGGAAACCGATTACGGTGACTTAAAAAGTCTTTAATGCGTTCTTTTACATTTCCAACAGAATCCAAAGGAATACCGTAAAATCGAGCTTGTAATGACGAATTGAAATCGATTCCATACCATCCAAAACGATTAATAATATTTGCCCATGTTAAAGCATGACAGTATTTATCCTTAGCAAAAACAAACGGATCACCACTAGAACCAGAGGTTTTGTTGACGTAAACATTTTTAGTTGTAAATCCTTTTGAAAGCCTTTGATTTAAAGGTTGTTGAAAATCTTTTTTGGTCATTATTGGAAGTTCATTCCAGTTTTTAAAAGTACTTTTTCCAACAAGTTCTTGATAAGAGTTATTATTTTTTAAATGATATTCAACGATTGCTTTTTTCTTTTCATATAAAAAATTTTCAAAATCAGATGATGTAATAGCTTGTATTTTTTCAAATTCAGCAGTAGCTTCCTTTATCGGGAAACCATTAATGAGTAACGAAAATTGAAAAAAATTCAGCATATAAAATAAAAAAGGGCTAACAAAAGTCAGCCCTTAAAAATAAGTATTTATTTAGAATTAATTCTTAATAATTTTTACGGTTTCAACTTTGTCTCCAGAATTCAATGTGAAGAAATAAACTCCATTTGAAAGTGATGAAACGTCAAGCGTATTTTGGATGCCATCTAATGATTTCTCAATAAGAACTTTGCCACTTAAATCTGTTACGGATAATTTATACGTTTCAATACCTGAAGAAGCAATTGTTATTATGTTGTTCGCTGGGTTTGGATATACAATAAATTTAGAGGTATTCTCAAATGCAGCATTACCAAGTGGACCAGTTAATTTAAATATACCATCAGTAACAATATTTGTATTAAAACCAGCACACCATCCGGTTGTAGCATTTAGAAAAGCAGATGCTCCTCTCTGTTCAGCGGATTCAACATTAATCCAAGTAGTTCCATTATCAACGCTAATAGAGGTTCCTGGGTTTGCTAGTACTTGAGAAGTAGCAACAATAGTTGTTGTTCCTGGAATATAATTAAGAATTTTTCTCACTCCTGTAAATGGTATTCCTGCAGACCACGTAACGCCACCATCATTAGTTGTATAGAAGGTAACGGTTGTTCCAACGGTTTTTAATAAACACCCAATATTGGCATTGCTAAAAGATAACAAACCGCTTTGTGCAGTGCTACTAAAATCAGTTAAAGGTGCTTGATGTGCTGTCCAAGTCAATCCCGCATCGGTAGTTTTTAAAATTCTACCTTTGTTGCCTGGTAACCAAGCTGTAGAACCAATAACAATATTTCCTCCATTGTAACAATATTCTCCACTTAATGGATTTGCTATATTTGCACCAGGAACTAAATTCCAACTATCTCCACCATCTGTTGTGCGCCAAATCTCGAATTCACCACTTACTGGATCTCCTTCAGCAAAACCAATATTTGCATCAAAAAAATGAACAAAGTTCAGAAAAGAGGTAGGGGAAGTAAAACCTAAAGGATTTTGTTGATTCCAAGTTAAACCACCGTCTGTAGTTTTGAAAACAACGCTCCCAGTTCCAAGTGTAGGATGAACAGCACTTACCCAAGCTGTTGTTGCGCTAATAGGTGAAATATTATTGATATTTAAAGCAGGATCACCAACATTAATCGTTCCTGCAGTCCAACTTGTACCTCCAGTTGAAGTTCTAGTAAATTCTTGAACTTCACCAC
>CALPIE020000013.1 GCA_943323545.2 Bifidobacterium breve
ATCATCAATGTTGGATATAAAAAAGAAGAAATTATAATTGCCTTAAATGGGATTGCAAATCATACGATTCAAAAATCAAATGCTGATTTCGGAAACGGAAATAGCGCTTTACTTTTTTTAGAATCGCTATCTAATAATGACATTTGGAAGATCAATCATCAAAAGCAGTTTGGCGAAATTTAAAAGTAAACAATGAAAAAGCTTGGCGTTGTTATCACTGACGGTGTAGGATATCGAAACTTTATTCTAAGTGACTTTTTGCTTGAAGCAGAAAAATCATTTGATGAAGTGGTTATTCTTTCCTTTTTGCCGAAATCAGTTTACACGACGAATTGCAGAGTAATCGAATTAGAAGCTTTTCAAGAAAGTTTTAAAACGTGGTTTTTCAGAAAGTTGAAAGACGTAGGCCATTTAAAATTGCATCAAAAAAATAATTTCGGAATTCAAGACAACCTAAAAACAAATAAGACACAAACAAAGAATACTAGAGGTTTTGCTACGCGATTTATTTTTAAATTAACAACCTTTTTTCACTCGGAAAGTTTTATAAGACAAGTAAATTCATGGCAACAATTTACCTTTAAAAATAATCCTATAACAAAACAACAAGGTAGATTATTAAAAGAAGAACAATTTGATTTGCTATTTTTTACGCATCAACGACCGCCATACATTGCTACTTTAGTATATGAAGCCGAAAAGTTAAAGTTGAAAACCGCTTGTTTTATTTTTAGTTGGGACAATTTGGCATCTAAAGGAAGAATGGCAGCGAATTTTGATTTTTATCTGGTTTGGAGTGATTTAATGAAACTTGAATTGCAGCAATTTTATTCCAAAGTACAATCAAATGCTATTAAAGTGGTTGGAACGCCGCAATTCGAACCGTATGTTTTGGACAGATATAAAACAACCAAAGAACATTTTTTTTCCAAATTTGATTTAGACGTCAACAAAAAAACAATTTGTTTTAGTTGTGGCGATAAATCAACCAGTCGAAACGACGAATTGTATATCGAAACTATTGCAAACGCAATTATAAACAATCAAATTGGAAATGTAAATTTTATCGTTCGCACGTCACCTGCGGAAGATCCAATACGTTTTGAAGCTTTTATTACTAGATTTCCATTCATAAAATGGAATTATCCAAAATGGCCTCTTTCCCGAAAAGGACATCAGGAAGAATGGTCGCAACGAATTCCGTCTGTAGAAGATGTGAAAGATCTTAGAGCGCTTTTAGAATTTTCCGATTTGAATATTAATATGCTTTCTACCATGAGTCTGGATTTTATTCAATTCGGAAAACCGGTAATCAATACGGTTTTCGGTAATGCAACCAACGGCTTATACGACGATCAACGGTTTTTAAAATACGAACATATTGTAAATGTGGTCAACAGCAAGGCAACGAAGATTGCAAAAAATGAAAAAGAACTAATAGATGAAATCAACGATTATTTGAACAATCCATCAGCAGATGCTGAGAACAGAGCAAATCTTTTAAAATTACAAGTCAGCAAACCATTATCAGCAACTGGAAAAAGAATCGCAGCAACCTTATCAAAATGGGCGTAAATCAAAAAATAGCCGTGCTCTGCAACTACCAACTTTTGCCCGAAAGAGTAGGTGGAATGGATTATTTCTTTTGGTTGTTCGATAAGCGATGTAAAGAAAACAACATTCAGGTCGATTGGTTTTTTCCGAACGCGTCATCTCATGATGGTTATAAAAATTTGTCTATTACGTCTTGCAATTATGAAAATATTGAACATTTTTTTACGAATAAAGTAGTAAATAACGAGTCGAATTATTCGCATGTCATTACGCATTTTATAGAAGTGTGCTCACCAATTTTCAAAAAAATGAAGTTGACGACCAATGCAAAAATAATAGTTGTCGATCACAATCCGCGACCAATTTCAGGTTTTAAGTTATTGAAAAAAATAGAGAAAAGAATAAAAGGAATTCTCTATTTAAAGTATATAGACATTTTAATTAGCGTTTCCAATTATTCTAAAAATCAATTAATTAAAGAGTTTGGCGCCAGCGTTAATAAAAAAAATAAAGTCATTTACAACGGATTGGAAATTAGTAAATTCGTCAAGAAAACTGATTTTAAATTCAAAGGAAAGTTCATTGTCGCATCTCACTTAAGAAAGGATAAGGGAATTCAGGATGTAATAATTGCAGTTTCTAATTTAAAACAAAAGAAGCCCTTAAATTTTACCATCGATATATATGGGAATGGTTATTATGAAGGTGTTTTAAAAGAATTAGTTATAAATCTTTCTTTGGAAAGCGTTTTTGAATTTAAAGGGAATAGTCCTAATTTATTTGAGATTTATTGTAAATATGATTACCTCATTCATCCTTCACATGGAGAAACATTTTGCTATTCGGTGGTTGAAAGTCTATTGTGTAATTTGCCTGTAATTACTAACAATCACGGAAATGTTTTACAATTAATTACCAATAGCAACAATGGTTATTTATACGAAGAAGGTCGAATAGAGCAATTAGAAAAAATAATACAGAAAGTAGTAAATAAGGAAATGGCTATTGAGAATGGACTTCTTAAGGAGTCTAAAGTATTTAAATTATCTTTGGATGCTATGGTTAATAATTATTTAAGTCTATTGGAATAAGTAAAAATATATCGAGATAAACATAAATTGATTATAACATGAGATAGCAAGCATTTAGAGTTCAAAATTGTATTGTAAAATTGAAAAAGTAATTTTCAATTGATTAAAAATTCCTTAATTAGGTAAAATTTGTAGTAGTATGTTTTTTAATTCTTTAAGCTTTGCTGTTTTTCTCCCAATTGTATTTTTTACTTATTGGTTTATTGCTAATAAATCCAAAAACACACAAAATAGTATTTTAATTATAGCTAGTTATTATTTCTACTCTTGTTGGGATTGGCGTTTCCTTTTTTTACTTGTCTTTTCTACATTCTTGGATTATTTTACAGCAATTAAAATAGAATATAGCACCAACGAAAAGCTTAGAAAATTTTGGTTTTGGTTATGTATTATCATCAATTTGGGATTTCTTGGCGTTTTCAAATACTACAACTTTTTTGTCAGTTCTTTTTCGGAGTTGTTACATCAAGTAGGTTTTAATTCCAATCCGGTTTTACTGAATATAATTCTTCCCGTTGGAATTTCATTTTACACTTTCCACGGCTTATCCTATATTATTGATATTTATAACAAAAAAATAAAAGCAGAACATAACTTTGTTGATTACTCTCTTTTTGTTTCGTATTTTCCTTTGCTTGTAGCAGGACCCATTGAAAGAGCTACTCATTTATTGCCACAATTAAAAATCAAAAGAGCATTTAACTTTGAAAAAGCCAAAGAAGGAATACATCAAATTATTTGGGGTTTGGTTAAGAAAGTTATTATTGCGGATACTTGCGCTATGTATGCCAATCAAATTTTTGACAATTATTCCACTATGAATTCCTTGTCTTTAATTTTAGGAGCGGTTTATTTCGCATTCCAAATTTATGGTGATTTCTCGGGTTATTCCGATATCGCTTTGGGGACTTCTAAACTCTTCGGAATTGATTTGTTGCGAAATTTTAATTATCCTTATTTTTCTAGAGATATTGCCGAGTTTTGGCGAAAATGGCACATTTCTTTATCGTCGTGGTTTAGAGACTATTTGTACATCCCACTAGGCGGTAGTCAAGGAGGAATGTGGAGGAAGGTGAGAAATACGTTTATCATTTTTTTAGTAAGCGGATTTTGGCATGGGGCGAATTGGACATTTATAGTTTGGGGTTTGATAAATGCCCTTTATTTCATGCCGCTTCTATTATCAAACAGGAACAGAATCAATACCGATGTTATAAGTTTAACACTAAATCGCAATTCCATCAGGACAGTTTTTAGTATCGTTTTTACGTTTGTTTTGACTTGTTTTGCATGGATATTTTTTAGATCAAAATCAATTGCCGATGCTATAGCATACATTAAACGTATTTTTACAAACAAAAGTTTTGCCTCTCAGTATTTTAATTTTGAAAGATACAATTATGAGATTTTGATATTGATCGGATTTTTTGTTTTGGTAGAATGGAATTACAGGCATAAAATAGAACCCATTTCAGGTAAGAACAGTTACTTAAGATTAGTACTATGTATAGGTTCGTTAATTGCTTTAGGTGTGTATTCTGATTATAAATCATTCATTTATTTTCAATTTTAATGAGAAGGTTTTTAATTTATATTGTGAGTATTATAGCTGTCATTTTAATTAGTGCCATAGTGTTAGATGTATTATATACATTGGTTTATTTGCAAACCGATTGCAGAAATAAAATTGTAAATATCTATAACACAAAAAGTAAAAAATTTGATGTTGTATTTTTAGGTTCTTCCCGAGCCAATAATCATTTTGTTGCAAAGCTGTTCAATGACAAAGGATTAAAATCGTTTAATTATGGCATGAGTGGTTCTCGGTTAGAAGAATCGGCTTTGATGTTAAAACTAATGCTAGAACGGAATTATAAAATTAAAAATATAATTGTTGAAGTCGATTTAAATATCAATTCTAACGGTTATTCGGAAGGTACAAGAGCTCGATTCATGCCCTTCATCCATCAATCAGAGACCATAAGAAATCATTATAAAGATATTCCTGAATTTAATAAGTTGTATTATATTCCATTTTATAGGTATATAAATTATGATGCTAAAATTGGCTTTAGAGAAATGTTTTTTTCTTTAACCCAAAAAAAATCAAGCGATATGTTCGACTATGGTTTTTATGCTTTAAGCAATCAGGGACAAAAACTGGCAATGAACATAGAGGAGCGATTACCAAAAAAAAATAAAGCGTACGAGGAAATAAAAGAAATTTGCAAAAAAAATAACATTAATTTAATTGCTTTAACCACACCAGTTTGCCAAAATACCACTAATATGGAGTATTTTAAACAAGTTGCTGAACTTTATCCAGAAGTACATAATTATGAAAAAGCCGTAACAGAAGATGAATATTTTTCAAGTTGTGGTCACATGAATGTAAAAGGAGCAAAAAAACTAACAGCTATAATTTTAAAAGATTTTTTTAATAGGTAAATGAATGAAAATAGGATTTCTAACACTTGAATATCCGCATCCTAAAACAGGTGTATCTGGCGGTATAGGCACTAGTATTTTAAATTTGGCTAAAGGATTGGTAGCGCTGGGTCATGAAGTGAATGTCGTTGTTTTAGGTCAAGCTAAAGATGCTGTTTTTCATGATAATGGCATCACATTTTACAGCATCCAAAACATAAAATTCAAAGGATTATCACTATTGTTAACGCAAAAAAAAGTTGAAAGGTTAATCAACAAACTCGTCTCAGCAAATAGAATTGATCTTATTGAAGCTCATGATTGGTCAGGGATTACTGCTTTTATAAATCCGAAATGTCCAGTTATAATTCGCCTTAATGGCACCGATACCTATTTTTGTCATTTAGAAAACCGACCTGTAAAATGGAAGAATAAATTTTTAGAAAACCGCGGGTTGCAAAAAGCCGATGGAATAATTTCGGTGAGTAATTTTACAGCTGAACTAACCAAAAAATTATTTCATTTAAAAACACCCATTACCGTCATTCCAAATGCTATCGATACCAATCAATTTGAAGCTGCAATTGAGCCGAATAATTCAGAAACCATTTTATATTTTGGAACTTTAATTAGGAAGAAAGGCCTTTTAGAATTGCCATTTATTTTTAATGAAGTAGTCAAAAAGAGACCAACAGCCAAGTTGCTTTTGGTCGGTAAAGATGCTTCCGACATTGCCACGAACAGCAAATCTACTTGGCAATTAATGCAACCCTTATTCGAGAATGAAGCCATAAAGAATGTTACTTATTTGGGCGTAGTATCATATGCTGAAATTAAAAGCACCATTCAACAAGCTACACTTTGTGTTTTCCCTACATTTGCTGAAGCATTACCTGTATCATGGTTGGAAGCAATGGCCATGCAAAAACCAATTGTAGCTTCCAATATTGGTTGGGCGACCGATATTGTCGACAATGGAAGTGATGGTTATCTGGTTCATCCAAATAATCACAACCAATTTGCAGATCGAATCCTGGAATTACTACAAGACAAAAATTTACAATTGCAAATCGGAAATAAAGCGCGGCAAAAAATCATAGAAAAGTTCAGTATTGAAAGTGTTGCTGCCCAATCAGTTGCCTTTTACAATCAATTTCTTAACAAGGAATAATGGAAATATATTTTAAAGAATATACCTCTAAAAAAGGCGAAATCATCCTTTACGTTGGCAATCCCAATCTCGAAAAGTTAGAACAACTTTCGTATGGTTTTGGCGATATTTGGCATTCGTCTTTTGAACAAGGTTTTAAAAATGCGTTTCCCGAAATTGCTTACCAAGTTTTTGTATTTTTTTGGTATGTAAATGACTTTGAAAATCTTGATGAAAGTATTAGTTGGCGGTTGAATCCGAGTCATTTCTGCATCCGGAAATCGGTTTGGGAACAATTTGGCGGTTTTGATTCCGATTACAAAAATCCACAATTAGCAGCATTCGATTTTGCCTTCAATGCCTTACGAAATAGAGGAGCAATTACAATGTATTGCAAAGGTTTGTTCTCAAATACCCAAAACGAATTACTTCCGATATCCGTCAAAGAACGTTATATTTTTTATAGAAAAAACTTTAAATTAGAACATTCCATTTTTATGTTGTACCGAAAAGGCATTTGGAATTGGAAAGAATGGAATGCTTTTTTATACGCTAGGAAAAACTACAAAATTCGTCCAAAGCAAAGTGTGCTTCCACCGAGAACATTAAACAAAATTGAAGGAAATCCCACGGTAAGTTATATCATTCCGACGATGATGCGTCAAGATTTCACCTTGAATTTATTAAACGATTTAAAAAACCAAACCTACAAACCAACTCAAGTTGTTGTGGTGGATGCAACACCGGAAAACAGTCGCGATACATCACTTTACAATCCTGCTGATTATCCTTTTGAAGTAGTTTTCAAATGGCAACAATCTAAAGGAAGTTGCCGTGCCCGAAATGAAGCCATCGATTTATGTACGGGCGATTTTATTGTTTTCGGAGATGATGATATCCGAATTCCACCCAACTTTATAGAAAATCACATTCGTTTATTGCAAACCTATAATGCTGGTGCTTGCAATGGGTTGGATATTCGTGCCGATCATCAAAAGCAAAACCTGGATGATTTAGAAAAAAAGCTTGCCGATTTTGACAATCAACGATGGCAAGTGGGCGCCACACAAAGTTTTAGCAATGCCAATTCGTGTGTGAAAAGAGAACACGTATTACAATTGGTTGGCAACGATATCAATTATGACGGCGGCTATGGTGAAGATAGTGATTTCGGAATATCATTAACCAAAATTGGCGTGACCGTTTTACACAATCCGTTTTCGGCTAATCTACATTTAAAACCACCCATTGGAGGGTATCGTTTTTGGGGAGCCCAGTCAAAAATCCTAGGAAAAAAACGAAAAGTACAACCATGGGAATTGGATGTACCTGTTAAACGAATTCGTCCTGTACCGAGTCCGACGATTATGTATCAAATTCTAAAACAGTTCACACCCGAATTGTATACCGAATACAAACACAAGTATTTTGCAATGTATTTGTTTAAAGGAAATAAGTGGGAAATTCCACTAAAGCTAATCAAACTTCCGTATCGATTATTGCAATTTGATAAATCGGTTTTTTATGCCAAAAAATTAATTCAGTTAGGAAAAAGAACAAAATAAGAAATTATTAAAAATATAGAATGAAGAATTTTTTTAAAAACAATTGGATGGTAATTGTAATATTCATTTTTCTCATTAGCATTAAGTTTTATTTTTTGCAGCTAACGAGTGCAGGAAATAATTATAGTAAAGATGTGGTTTATAATAATGGAGATGCGGGCCATTATTATACAATTGCAGAAAATATTTTTAAATTTCATGTTTATTCCGATGATAATTCTGCTAATCCTAACGAATCGGCAACATGGCGCGCACCATTTTGGCCTTTTCTATTATCACTTTTATTTTATTTTTCTAAAAGTCCACTTACAATTATTATTTGTAAATCGTTGTTAGAAATAGGATTAATTGTGCTTGGTTTGTACTTTTTTAAAAAGAAATCTGGCATTAATAATTTAGTTCTTTGTCTTTTTTTAGTGCTTTTTATTGAACCACAATATTTAAAATATTCGGTCACTTTTCTTTCAGAAAGTCTCACAGCAGTTTTAATTTTTCTATTGGCTATTTTCTTTATTTTTCAAAATGATAAAAAAAGATATTCTATTCTGATTCCGATATTATCAGCAATAATAGTGCTTTGTCATCCTGTTTCGTTTTTTTTCGTTATAACCCTATTTGGAATTTATTTGCTACTCCTTTTAAAAAGCAATTTTAAAGTGGTGTTAATTCATGGATTGTTTTTTTTCCTTTTAGTATTTTCATGGCCATTAAGAAATTTCAAAACGTTTAATGAAAGATTTTATTTAACAGCTTCACAAGGGGCAACATTTTCTAAAGGATGGAATGAAAAGGTAATCAGTAATTTCAACAATGTAGATGGCGACTTAGCGGATGAGTCAATTAATTTGAAGTATTTAAATCCATCAAATAGTAAGCAAAATAATACGGTTTTAGAAAATAGTAAATTATATAAGGAAGCTACATTTAAGTTTATTGAAACATTAACCTTTTCACAGAAATTACAAATCGCATTTAAAAAAGTTAAATCTAATTTTATTCCTTACCCAGAAAAACCAAAATCCGTTTTTATTGAACATATTGCAATACTATTTAGAATTTTATATTTATTTGTTTTTGTACAAATGACTTATAGATTAGTAAAAGGTCAGATTAATTTTAATTCCCAAAAGGGCAGGGCCTTACTAGTTGTTTTTTCAATTTTTATTGGACAAATAGTGATGTCTATTTATATATACACTGGTTTACGATTTAATGCTATTTATGGATTAACAATGTTATTTGCCTTTTTATATTTGAATTCTAATTTTATTTTGGATGCCATTCCATTTATAAAAACAAAAAAAATATTTAACAGTTAAACATGTTAAAACAAGTTTCAACTACTTCTAAAAACTATTCTGAAATTCTTGATTCAGTCCTTCAAGAGAATAAGCTTGTTTTTAATTGTACCCAAACTTTACTTAAATCAAGTTCCTTTGTTATTGAAATTGAATTTGATTGTTCTATACTTTCTTTCCGAAACCACGATTATACTTGGGTCGATATTTCATCTGATAGAATTGCCAATTCTTTTGCTCCAAAAATTATACAACTTCAAAACGGATGGTTTGTTCAAGCCAATAGCAATCAAGGAATTTGGGAAGTCAATAAAAAAAATCCAAAAAAACTTTTATGGAAATTCAATCCAACCTATTCCAATTCGTTAACCGAATATGCGGGAACCAATAATATTAAAAAGTTAGTGGCTGCCAATTCGCCACTGCTTTTTTCAGAAAATCCTGCCTTACTTTTTTCAAAGAAAAACGGGTTGGAGTTAAGTCGGTCTAAAATTCCGTTTTCTGCCATCGCTTGCTTTACCGATCATTGCGATTATGACACGCCAGCCAATTTAAAAATACAACGGGAATTTTTCAAAAAAATAAAGCTAAAAGTTACAAAAGGTTTTTTTCTGAATCATTTTTCTAAACGAGAAGATAACGCTTCCTTTGAAAGCAATGCAACCGAAATCGAGCAATGGAAAACCGATGGTCATGAACTTTGCTATCACTCGCTTTCCCAATCAATAAAATCGGATAAAGATAGTTTTTCAGATTTTGAAACTTTTCAACCGCCTTATGAAAACATTCCGGTTTGGATTGATCATGGTTTTCAACCGTATAACTTTTCACTAATTAAAAAGAATAAAATTTCAGAGGAATACTATGAAAATCAATTAATCAAAAAAGGAATTTCAGTACTTTGGAATTACATTGATTGCGGAACAGCTACAACTGGTATTATCAATCAATTAAATCCACAGCAATTTACACTTGGGAAGTTTCTTGCCGGAATTCAACAGTTTTCGTTTAAAACGAGATTAGTGATGCTTTTTAAAAATATCATCTTTCATTATGATAATGATGAAAAGCGAATTCGGAATTATATCGACGCCGTTGCTAACATTCGGGCCATCAAAAACAAAAAAATACTTCAAATTTTCGAATTGATTTTGAATGTTATTCCATTACTTCTTGTAATTTTAAAAACACTAATATGTTGGAATTCCATTAAAAACAAACCGTACAAAGTTGCCAAATATTCACCATTATTTTTCAAACATAAAATTAATAATAAAGATTTTACTATTTTTCAAACGGTAGAAATGGTCGATTTTAAAAAATCGTTACAACCCCAAAACATTGATTTATTGATAAAAGAATCGGGATTGTTTGTTGCGCACACGTACTTTTCAGTTGATATGAAGCATTATTACGGAAAATTGTTTAAAAACGAAACCACTTTAGACAATGAAGTTGCGGCCAATTTCAATTATTTAAGTGAAAAAATACTCGAAAATAAAATTTGGAATCCAACACTTTCCCAATTGTTACATTTTTATAAACTATATGAAAGTGCTATTTTTGAGGTGGACGAAAACGGAAGTATAGTGATCAAAAACAACAACGAAATTCCATCAAGAAAAGTAACATGATACAATCATTTTTCACAAAAGACCAACATTGGTTAGACAAATGGGATGCTTTTTTACAAGAATCGGAAAGAGGATTGTACAATCAGCTTTCCGATTGGGTGAAATCTTATGAAGTCTATGGTTTTGATTCTACTTTTTTGATTGTAACGGACAATGATAAAATTATTGGCGGTTGTGGAATCGTAATTGCCAAAGCGCTTTTCTTTAAATTTTATTGCATTCCATGTGGTCCAGTTTTATTAAATGAATACGAAGACAAAGTCGATTTTATTCTTGAAAAACTAAAGGAAGATGCGGTTAAATACGGATGTTGTTATTTTCAAATTAGTCTGCCAGTCGTAAATTCGGAAATGGCATTTTCAGATTATACAATAAAAAACCTGTCTGAAACGAGTAGCTATTTTTCGGGCGAAAGTGGCACAAAATTCAAATATGTGATTCCACT
Organism: Bifidobacterium breve; assembly: GCA_943323545.2. Lineage (GTDB taxonomy): Bacteria > Bacteroidota > Bacteroidia > Flavobacteriales > Flavobacteriaceae > Flavobacterium. The sequence continues at coordinate 11,165 of CALPIE020000013.1, forward strand.
TTACGGCATGCGTTTGGTAAATTTACACCATAAAACCTACGAAGAAGTTGTTGCCAATTTCAGCACGAATCACAAAAGAAATATAGCCAATACTAAAAAGGAAGCGCTCGCTTTTAAGTTTGTTACGAATCCCAATGAAATCGAAGCAGGATATAACTGTTTTGTTTTGAATGCCTCCGAAAAAGGCTATCCTTTGCGAAGTTTTGAATCGATGCAAAAAACATTAAACGATTACATTAGAAAAGATTTTGCCAGAATGGGATGTTGTTTTTTGAATGATACAATAATTGGTGCCATTTATATTATGAAAACGGGAAAGCGATTTATTTACATCAACGGCGGCGTTTTGAAGGAGTTTCAACATTTGAATGTTTCCCATTTTATGCACAATTCGGTGATTGAACATTCGATACAATTGGGTTATAAAAGTTATGATATTTCTGTTGGTGGAAGTCCGGGTGTGATAAAATTTAAAGAAGGTTTTGGAAGCGAATTGTATCCTTTTATCGAAACGAAACATTGGATATTGAAACCGCTTACATTTAAAGTGTATTTGTTAATTGAAAAAAACCTTAGAAGACATAAATCGAAAGTGGCTCATTTTTTAGTAAAAGCAAAAAAGTTTAAATTTTAGATTTAGAATAGCCACATTTAAAATTATCTTTGGGATGTAGTAATGTAAGTTATATATTTATTATAAACGCCACGAATAAGCAAATTTATAAAACGTGATGCATAAAATTTGTTCGTCTTTGACGAACATTTGAATTAAATCTAATGATAATATATTAAAATTCGTGCATTCGTGGCAAAGCCTTTTACCGAACTCACTTTAATTATAGAAAACTAAAGCATCGACATGAAAACAAAAGAAGAAATAATAGAAACGAACGTAAAGCAAAAGGAATTTTACAATACCAAAAAAAAGAATTTTGCGACGAAACTATGGTTTTCATTAAGGGAAAAAACACTCAAAAACATACGAAGAAATATCGGAATGTTAGATGAAACCTATGCTTTACACAATAAATGGCTGAGCGATTTGTCGGATAAAAAAGTGCTCGATTTGGGTTGTTTTGAAGGCAATGCACTTTCTTTAACCATTGCAGCAAATGCTAAGCAGTATATCGGAATTGATTTGAGCGATGTTGCTATAGCCAAATTAAACGATAGATTAGCAGCGATTCCATCTGCAAAAGCCGTAGCTGTCGATTTTCTATCAGACGAATTTACTGAAATGGATTTTGATGTCATTTATGCTTACGGCGTTTTACATCACTTTTCGAATGTCGATGTTTTAATCAATAAACTCAATGAAAAATTAGCACCCAACGGAGTGGTCATCAGCTATGATCCGCTAGAAACAAGTCTGCCTCTAAAAATGATTCGGATGGTGTACCGGCCTTTTCAAACCGATGCCGCATGGGAATGGCCTTTTACCAAAAAAACATTTTACAAATACGACAAAGCATTTACGATTGAAGAGCGACGTGGTTTGTTAGGAAAATCGAAATGGTTTTTCTTACTCGGATTTCTTCCCATTTCAGAAGAAAAAAGAATTGCTATTGGAAAAAGATGGCATAAGGATGATTGGGAACAATCGGCTACCTTGTTGTCAAGTTTGTTTGCATGTATGCATCTCACTATGTTGATGCGAAAAAAATAAATTCCTTTTTATGAAAATTGAAAACAAAGATTTCTGGGAAAAAGAAGCCATAATTGCAACGCAAGAAAAGCTTAAAAAAGCCGCCGACTTTGAACTTTTTATGTTTGAAAATGCAGCAAAAAGATACCAATCTGTCGGCGAAATTAAAACGGTGAAAATTTTTGGTTGCGGTACAGGAAGAGAAACAGAGGCGATTGCCGAGTTTTACAATCCGACCAAAATTGTAGTTTCCGATATTTCTGAAAACATGATTTTAAAATGCATCGAAAATTTAAAACTGTGGAAATTAGAGGCCATTACAGAAACAGTCGTTGGTGATGCAAAGCATTACAATAAAGTAAGTGAAGTTTTCGACTTGGTTACGCTATTAAACAGTATGATGACCTACGTCCCTGTTCGAAAAGATCGATTGACCATTTTTAGAAATGCGTATCAAATTTTAAAACCTTCGGGTATTGTTATCGGAACGGTTCACAATCAGGTTGGAGCGCCAGCAAAAACTATGTATTTTAAAATCAAAAGTATGTTTTCTTTTATTCTGGGAGAAAAAGTCGGCAATCGAAACACCGGTTTCAACGGATTCAAAGTCTCTGGTTATTATTATGATAAACGTACTTTGATAAACGATTTATTGTCATCCGGATTTAAAAACGTAGAAGTGTATTCGTTAGAAGAATTCTATCAATTAAATGATACAAGTTACAATAGAAAAACAGGATATAACAATTTACTTTTCATTGCTTCAAAATCCTAATGGTGGATAATTACCCAAAAATTTCGCTAATCATTTGCACTTACATGAGAGCAAATCCTTTATTGAAGCTACTCCATTCAATTAAAGAGCAAACGTGTTATCCTAGTGAAATTCTAATTATTGACGGTTCTACTAATACCGAAACTCAAATTTCCTTAGAAGAAAACAAGTTCAAAAACCTACATTATTTTTTAGTTGATACTGACAATAGGGGATTGACCAAACAACGAAATTTTGGTATTTCTAAAGTAGCTGATGATACTGAAATTGTGTTTTTCCTCGACGACGATACGATTTTAGAGATTGATTATTTTGAGCAAATAGTAAAAACATACGAAATTTATCCCGATGCTTTGGGAGTGGGAGGTTATATTACGAACGATGCCGTTTGGGAAAAAACATCAGTCGATTACCAACCAACAATAAATGAATTTTTTTACGATGGATGGAAGAAAAAAGATGGAAGCCGATTTGTAATAAGAAAAAGATTAGGACTTGATTCGGATGTACCACCATGTTTCATGCCCGAGTTTTCGCATGGTAGAAGTGTAGGTTTTTTGCCGCCAACGAATAAAACATACGAAGTACAGCAATTCATGGGAGGCGTTGCTTCTTTTAGAAAAAAAGTAGTAGACGAACATAAATTTTCAACTTATTTTGAAGGATATGGATTGTACGAAGACGCCGATTATACATTTCGATTATCCAATATCGGTAAACTATATTTAAATACCAATGCCAAATTGGCGCATTTTCACGATGGTACCGGGCGACCAAATAAGTTCAACTACGGCAAAATGGTGTTAAGAAATGGTTGGTATGTTTGGAGAGTTAAATATCCAAATCCAGGTTTAAAGGCCCGAATAAAATGGAATGCAATTGCTTTACTACTAACATTGATTAGATTTACCAATGTATTTACTACAGTAGAAAAAAAAGAAGCTTTTACAGAAACCTTAGGAAGAACCGTTGGTTGGTTGAGCTTGCTTTATAACAGACCAAAAATTATCAGATAATGACGTTTTGTATCATTACACATGTTATTCACACCCAATCGGACGGAACATATTATGCTTACGCTCCGTATGTAAATGAGATGAATTTATGGATAAAATACACTGATAAAGTAATCGTCGTTTCGCCTTTAAAAGTAGGAGAAGTCAATCCCATTATATCGGATTATTCAAATACTGAAATTGAGTTTGTAGCAGTTCCGCATTTTTCGTTCACCAGTTTTAAAAACGGAATTGCGGCTTTGTGGCAACTTCCTAAAATTAGTTATCATATTTTTAGTGCCATGAAACAAGCAGATCACATTCATTTGCGATGTCCAGGCAATATGGGTTTGTTAGGAAGTTGTATTCAAATCTTTTTTCCAAAAAAGAAGAAAACTGCTAAGTATGCCGGGAATTGGGATCCAAAATCAAAACAACCTTTTAGTTATCGTATACAGAAATGGATTTTAAACAACACTTTTTTGACAAAGAACATGCAAGTGTTGGTTTATGGCGAGTGGGAAAATCAATCCAAAAACATCAAACCTTTTTTTACAGCCTCTTACGCAGAATCGGAAAAGCAAGAAGTCCAAAACAAGAATTTAAAAGAAATTATAAAATGTATTTTTGTCGGTACACTTTCTTCCGGAAAGCAGCCTTTGTACGCCATCCAATTAATTGAAAAATTAAAAGAAAATGGGTGTAATGTGCAACTTACATTATACGGAGATGGTACAGAAAAAAAACAGCTCAAAAATTATATACAAAACAATCATTGCAATGATTATATTTTTTTAAATCCATACATAAGTAAAGTCGAATTAAAAAAAATATACCAGGAAAGTCATTTTTTAATCTTACCATCAAAAAGTGAAGGTTGGCCAAAAGTAGTGGCAGAAGCTATGTTTTGGGGATGTGTTCCTTTAGCAACCAACGTTTCGTGTATATCGAATATGCTCGATAATGAAAACAACGGATTGCTTTTAAGTTTAGATATTAAATCAGATTCTGAAAAAATACAACAGTTATTTCAAAACGAAAGTGAGTATCAAGCGAAAATAAATAACGCAATACATTGGTCTCGTAATTTTACAATTGATAAATTTGAGGAAGAAATAAAGCAACTTCTAAAAGTATGAGAATTCTACAAATTATCGATTCCTTAGAAATTGGCGGAGCCGAAAAAATGGCGGTCAATTATGCCAATGCCTTGTGTGGTAAAATTGAATTCTCGGGATTGGTAGCTACTAGAAAAGAAGGAAATCTAAAAAGGCATGTCAACAAACAAATCAATTACCTGTTTTTAAACCGAAAAAAAACGTTTGATATAAAAGCACTTTTACTATTAAGAGCGTATTGTGTGCAACATAAAATACAGTGCCTTCATGCACACAGCAGTTCTTTTTTTATGGCTTTTTTAATTAAAATGAGTATGCCATCGATACAAATTATATGGCACGATCACAATGGATTATCCGATTTTGTTAGTAGAAGAGAGACGTTCGCTTTAAAAACAGCATCTTTTTTTTTTAAAGGAATTATTGTGGTGAATCACCAATTAAAAGATTGGGCAGTAAAAGAATTGCATTGTAAAAATGTAATTAATTTAGCAAATTACACTACATTAGATTTGAATGAAATTAAAGAAACAACACTTCTTGGTACTGAAGGGAAGAGAATATTATGTTTGGCCAATTTGCGATTTCAAAAAAATCATTTTTTATTGCTTGAAGTAGCAAAAAAATTAAAAATGAGCCACCCAGATTGGAGTTTTCACCTGGTGGGGAAAGATTTCAACGATGATTATGCTGCAAAGTTAAATAGTGAAATAATTTCAAATGATTTACAAAATAATGTGTTTTTATACGGATTAAAAAATGACAGTAATAACATTTTAAATCAATCGGAAATTGCTATTTTAACCTCGCAATCAGAAGGATTACCTGTGGCATTAATTGAATATGGATTGAGTAAAAAAGCAGTAGTGTCAACCAATGTGGGCGAAATTCCGTTGATTATAAAAAATGGCGAAAATGGGTTTTTAATTGCTAAATTTGATAGCGAGGCGTTTTATGATTCATTGGTTACTTTAATAGAAAATGCAACTTTAAGAATACAATTTGGCAATGAATTGTTTAAAACAGTAAGTAAAAATAATGCTGAAACAGAAGTAATTCAGCTTTACCTTAATTGGTTGAAAGTTATTTAAATGGAAAATAAAACAATAAATTATCTTTTTTTAATTTTATTTCATGCTGCTCTGGGTGGGATTGTTTTTTTGGCTCCGGTAGTTTCAAAAGTGTATGCAATTGCCATTTTCTTAGTCAGTCTCTATTTTATCATCAAAACTAGGAATCGCAATAATGAAGTGCTGTATGCAGCAGCTTATGTTGTTGGAAGTGAAGTTTTCTTGCGGATGACAGGTGGTAATCCCAATCATGAATTTTCGAAATATTCCCTAATGATTTTTGTAACATTTGGAATGTTTTATAGTGGTTTTTCTAAAAATGCTATACCCTTTTGGATTTTCTTACTCTTATTAGTACCCGGAATTATAATAGGAACACAAACCTTAAGTTTGGAAGCGGAGAACATTAGAAAATCAATACTTTTTAATGTGTCAGGCCCCATTTCATTAGCATTTGCAGCTCTTTATTGTTATAATAGGAAAATTTCTATTAAAGAATTGAATAACATATTATTACTTATGGGATTGCCTATTATATCTTGTACCATTTATTTAATTTTATTTACACCTTCTAATTTTACTGAAAATCTAAACAGTACCGGTTCTAATTTTGAAGCATCGGGTGGTTTTGGACCGAATCAAGTGGCAACCTGCCTTGGTCTTGGTTTTTTTATTTTTTTTACACGAGTGGTGGTTGCCTCTGAAAAAAAGATCTTTTTGTTTATTAATCTTGCTTTGACTTTACTGATAGGTTATAGAGGGCTGATTACATTTTCACGGGGTGGAATGATTACAGGTATTGTAATGATAGTCTTATTTTTAGTAGTGGTTTATGCCTACACTAAAAAAGTAAGCAAACTTAAGTTGTTTTATATATTTTCGTTCTTAATCGTTTGTACCGCATTAACATGGTTGTATACCGAAAACCAAACAGGAGGTTTACTAGGAAAACGGTATGCTAATCAAGATGCTTATGGCAGAGTAAAACCAACACAATTTAGCGGTAGGGAACAACTGGCAAAAGGTGAGATTGAAATGTTTTTAAATAATCCATTTTTTGGTGTGGGCGCAGCTAAGGGTACAGAATTAAGAAGCGCAGATGTGGGGTTTTTAACGGCCTCTCATGACGAAATTACTAGGATGTTGGCAGAACACGGCTCACTCGGAATTTTAGGCTTACTCATATTATTTGCCACACCCATATTTTTATATTTAGACAACAAGCAACACCTATATGTATTTTGCTTTTTGGCTTTTTGGCTTTTAACCATTAACCATGCTGCCATGAGAACGGCTTCTCCTTCTTTTGTTTATGCCTTATCCTTATTAAAAGTTAAATTTGATGAAGAAGAAGATACTGTACATAGGAAATAATCTTTCCAAACACGGAAATACAACAACCTCTATTGAAACATTAGGTGCTTTTTTAGAGCAAGAAGGATTTACTATTTATTACGCTTCTGCAAAAAAAAATCAATTGATCCGAATGATAGATATGATTTTTGCTACCCTTAAATATGCGAGAAAAGTTGATTTTGTAATGATTGATACCTATAGCACTAGAAATTTTTGGTTTGCATTTGTAATCAGTCAGTTGTGTAGATTTCTCAATCTAAAATACATCAACAAACTTCATGGAGGAAATTTGCCCAATCGGCTTGTAAAAAATACTTTTATATGTGATTTGATTTTCAAAAATGCTTATAGAGTTGTTGCTCCTTCTGGGTATTTAATGGATTATTTTTCTAAAAGTTATTCGGATAATTTAATTTTTATACCCAATACAATTAATATCAAAGTATATCCTTTTAAAGAAAGGGTGGTTGATAATCCAAAACTATTTTGGCTGCGTTCCTTTTCATCTATCTATAATCCGAAAATGGCAATTGAAGTGCTTTATGAATTAAAAAAAGATTATCCAAATGCTTCGCTTTGTATGGTCGGACCTGATAAAGAGAATTTAATTTCGGAATGTAAAAAATTAGCTAAAAAGCGCAAAGTAGTTGTTACTTTTACCGGTTTATTATCGAAAGAAGATTGGGTTTTATTGTCAAATGATTATACTATTTTCATTAATACTTCGCATTACGACAACACACCAGTAAGTTTAATTGAAGCAATGGCAGTTGGTTTGCCAATAGTTACTACTAATGTAGGTGGAATACCGTATTTAGTAAAAGATAAAGAAAATGCTTTGTTGGTTAATGATGCTGCTGTTTTGGAAATGGTAGATGCCATAAAAGTATTACTAAACAGTAAAGAATTAACGCAAAAAATAATTACAAATTCCCGAAAATTAGTCGAAGAATTTGATTGGGAAATAGTAAAACGACAATGGTTTGAAATTTTAAATTAGAAAGAAATTTTTGCTATATTTTCACTAAATTGCAGAGCCAATTTTATAATTTAAATGAATAGTAATAAAAAAATACATTTTGAAATTTCGGAAAGGAAATTGCTTTTAAAAGGAGTTGATGTAATTTCTGTTTTACTGTCTCTTTATTTAATTAGTACTGTTTTTAATTTTAACTATTTTACTTTAAGTTCCACGAATTACCATTGGACAATAGTACTGGTATTGTATATAAATATTTTTGGTTCTGTATTCGAAACCTATAACCTACAAGCTGCCAGCAACCAGTTTCAAATCATTAAAAATGTTATTTTATCAACTGCAACAATCGTTTTATTTTATCTTTTAACGCCAATTTTAACGCCTTCTTTACCTTCAAATCGATTACAGATTATTATTTTCTTTTTAACGATTTTATTTACCTTGTTAGCATGGAGATTGTTTTATGTCAACTTTTTAGCTTCTCATCGTTTTTCAAAAAAAGCAATTTTAGTATGTGATAAAGAACAATTAATAGAATTGGTTTCTGGATTAGAAAGTGTCGATCCACATTATAAAATTATTGGTTTTGTAAATTCGGATGGAGCTGATAATTTTAATATGGATTTTAATGCAATTAAGAATATTAATGTAGATGAATTAGAGCATTATGTAAGAAATAATTCTATTTCAGAAATAGTAATTGCTACTCAAAAAACAGACGGAATAACAGTCTCATTATACAATCAATTAATTCATTTATTAGAAAATGGCATTATCATCAAAGAGTACACGCAACTTTATGAAACGATAACACAGCGTATTCCTGTTCATTATGTTTCGAGAGATTTTTATCGTTATTTTCCTTTCAGTAGAAACAACCAAAATCAATTGTATAAAATAATGACAAGAATTACGGATGTAGTGTTTTCAATTATTGGATTATTAATTGGATTGGTATTTTTACCATTCATTTTTTTCGGAAATCTAATTGGTAATAAAGGTAAATTATTTTATCACCAAGAAAGAATTGGCAAAAACGGAAGAATTTTCACAATCTATAAATTCAGAACCATGATTGAAAATGCCGAAAAGGACGGTGCTGTTTTTACAACTTCAAATGATGCTCGAGTTACCTCTTTCGGAAAATTTTTAAGAAAAACAAGATTGGATGAGTTCCCCCAATTTTTTAATATATTGAAAGGAGAAATGGCAATCATTGGTCCAAGGCCCGAAAGAGCTGTTTTTGTTACAGAAATAGCCGATGTAATGCCTTTCTATGGAACGCGACATTTAATAAAACCTGGATTAACAGGTTGGGCACAAGTTAATTATGCTTATGGCGATTCGATTGCAGACAGTTTAGTGAAATTACAATACGACTTGTATTATATCAAACACAGAAGTGTTTTTCTTGATATTAATATTTTTGTGAAAACGTTAAGTACAGTGTTGTTTTTTCGTGGACAATAAAAATAGTTTTCTTAAAATAATTGCAATCGAAACAACAAACGGTAGCATTAAAATGAGATGTGGTTTTGAAAACATCACAATAAGATAAACTAGTAATAGAATTGCACAAACAACTACCGACTTCTTTCTCCAATTCCCATTTAAAAAAGGTACTATTAAATACAATGGATTAAAAAGCAAAGCGTTGTAATTCCACAATACTTCTCTGTGTAATGAATAAAAACCTACCAAAGATAAAAACAGGCCCAATAATCCAAGTATAAAAAGATAGATAATAAATACTTGTTTTTTGTTACTAACTAATATTAATAATAACACCAAAGCGATACAATAAATACTATTGAAAAATGAAAAAGAACTATTAAAATGCTGACCCTCAACAATGGTTGTTTTTTCAATTACAAGAGTTTTACCATTGATTCTTAGCTTTTCCAAACTATTTAATAATTCAACAGGTAGAAAAAGTTGTTCGGCTTTTCTGTCAACTCTTTCCCCAAAAATGATATTAATTCCCAATTTGTACCAAAAATGATCTTCAAAATACGGATATAAAACAGTTCGGTAAGAAATACTTTTATCGTCAACCTTCTGAATAAGATTCTTCCCAAGAGTTTCATTAATTTTATCGACAACCATAGTGGTACAATTTTTATCGATAAACTTATAGGTATAACTTTTATCTTCAGAAAACAAAGCAGTATTTAATCGTTCAAAAAGTTGTTGTTTTTGATTTAATGAAAAGTTTAAAGTTTGCTCTATAACTTCTCGATTGTCGTATTGGTATTCGTATATAAATTCTTCATACGAAGTAGCCACCATAAAATACTGTAAATCGCCTTTTACAAATTTAAAATAGAAGTTTTCAGTTCTAAAATCGAAGGCGCCATAATTATAAACCACATCTAAATTGTTGATGGAATCTTTGATTCGAATCGCAGTATGTCCAAATGTCGAATACAATTCAGCGCATTTTCCGCAAGTAAAAACACTCACTTTAGATTTATCAGACAGCACAGGATTTTGCGAAAAAAATAACGTTGCGTTTAGTAAAAAGAAAAATAAGAGTATTTTTTTTGCCATAAAAATTATCTAAAAATACTAAAATCAACTTTAACTGAAAAGATATTGGAATACAACGCAGCACTTTGATCACCTAAGTCGGTTAAGGCATAATCTACTTGAATGCCGCGGTACTTAAATCCCAAACCAATATTGGGTTGAAATCCGATTTTTTTTGAATTATCGATTTGTGTTACATTCTGAAAATTTCCTACACCAGCACGTATAAAAACCAAATCGGTATAACCAAATTCAAATCCCAATGCCGGATCGATACTCACAAAATCGGTTGCCAAAATATCATTGGTTTTAGCAAATTGCATGTTCATATTAAAAGCGGCTAAAAGTGTGTAATCATAATGAAATTCAAATTTTTTTGCCATTCCAAATTGTGCTTTTGGTGCTGTAATTTCAGTACTTTCAGGTAGTTCTTGATTTTCACCAGGAATAGCATCTTTAATTAAATTGTATTGTTCTTCATCAATACTCCAAACATTATAAGTTGTAGTTATATCGCGTAACATCAATCCGTAATGCCAATCGTTTTTCTCGAATTGAAAACCTACATCAAAGCCAAAACCCCAAGAATTGGCAAATTTGCCAATTATACGTCTAATTACTTTAGCATTTACACCATATTGAAAACCGGGTATTTGAAGCTTTTTCGCATATGACAATGTTAATCCGTAATCGGAAGTTGAGAATAAGCTAATTCTATTGTAATCTATGTTTCCTTCACCATCAATAAGCTGCGTTGTGTTTAAAATGTCATCAACACCAAATCGAATTAACGAAATACCCCAAGCACTTCGATCATCAATTGGTTTGGCATAAGCGATATAATCATATTGCGCAATATTAGCAAAATAACTCGCATGCATTAAAGCAATTTGGCTATCTTCTAGATGTGTTAATCCGGCGGGATTCCAATAACCAGAATTTACATCATTGGTTTTTGCCACTAGTGCATTTGACATTCCCAAAGCTGCGGCATCAACACCAATGTTCATAAACTCATTAGAATACTTTCTAAAAGCTTGACCAAAGGATAATGAAGTAATTAAAAGCAGAACGAGTCCAATTTTCTTCAAAGCATTTTTTTTTACTACGTACAGTTCGACCTAAAGGTCTCGTGTCAAAAATATAAATTTTTATCGGCTTACTTCTTCCAATTAACATTAAAAAAATAAATGTTTAAGGAGTATTTAAAAATCTCTTATAAAACGTACTTCTCTTTAAGTTATTGTACTAAATTTGTTTTTTGAAAAACCAATTTAAATGAATATAAAAAAGCAGATTCCTAATTTACTTACGCTTCTTAATTTACTTTGTGGTTGTATTGCCATTGTTTTTGTTTCAGAATTAAAATTTGACTTGGCTTTCTATTTTGTTAGTTTGGGAATTTTCTTTGACTTTTTTGATGGGTTTTTCGCCAGAAAATTCAATGTTTCAGGACCACTTGGAGTACAATTGGATTCGTTGGCAGATATGGTAACAAGTGGTGTAGTTCCTGGTTTTGTTGTTTTTAAATTATTGTCTGATTCAGACATGTTTGGAACGCAAAGTGTTTTACCTTATATAGGTTTTATTATTACCCTTGGGGCTTGTTATCGCTTGGCCAATTTTAATATTGACACCAGACAATCAGATTCATTTATTGGTTTGCCAACTCCAGCGAACACTCTTTTTTTTATGAGTTTGCCATTGATTAATAGTGCTTTTTATGACGATAATTTTTCTGGAGTTGTTTATAACCAATGGTTTTTAGTTTTACTTGTTTTTATAAGTGCCTATGTAATGAATGCTGAAATTCCGTTGTTTTCTTTAAAAATTAAAGATTTCAGTTTTCAGAAATACAAATTGCAGATAGGATTTTTAGCAACTTCTGTTATTATGTTATTAGTTTTTCAATTTCTGGCTATTCCTTTAATAATTATTTTTTATGTTGTATTATCTGTAATAAATAATATGTTAACGAAGAAGTAGTTTTTTGTCATTACCTAGCTTTGATAAAGTCTCCAATGTCGAAATGACAAATTGGTAGCTATTTAAATTAATAACCATTGGAATTAATTAAAAAAAAATATCGGGTAACCATCACCAATAGTCTAGCAATTATATCCATTGGTTCCGCATTATATTATTTTGCAAATCCAGACACCGCTGGTTGGCGTAATTTAGCAGGTTTAATTTTGATTGTATTTGGTATAATTTCCTTTGGAATCGATTTTATATTACAATGGTTTATAAAGAATTATTGGCTGCTTACTTTAGTTGAAATTATACTATTAGTAAGTGCCTATACTTTATATGTGTTGTAAAGTAGGTAATATGTAAAACGTTGTCAAAAACTAATTATCGTTTTTTGTAATCAAATAAAGAATAAATCCGAAAAAGCAAGCTGCTGCCAGTAAAATGTAATATGATTTTCGATGGGCAAAATTGAAAGTTGTTCCCATCCAGTCCGGTTTTTTATCAACCAAAAGGCGGTTGTCTTCTTTATTGAAATAAAAAAGGCCTAACTTCCAATTATTTGGATCATTATGCCATTTTTTTATCTGTTCCTGTGAAGGATAGTTGTCCATTAAAATTCTAATTTCTTTTTACGCAATTCGAAGTTTTGACCAAGATATACGCGACGTACCATTTCGTCTTCTACTAGTTCTTCTGGAATTCCAGCTTTTAAAATGCCACCTTCAAACATCAAGTAGGTTTTATCTGTTATGGCTAAAGTTTCTTGTACATTGTGATCGGTTATAAGAATTCCGATGTTTTTGTTTTTTAATTGTGCTACAATACGCTGAATATCTTCTACAGCTACAGGGTCAACTCCGGCAAACGGTTCATCCAATAAAATAAATTTTGGATCAGTTGCTAAACAACGTGCAATTTCTGTACGACGTCGTTCACCACCCGAAAGTAAATCACCTCGATTGGTTCGAATGTGATCCAATCCGAATTCGGCAATTAAACTTTCCATTTTTGCAATTTGTTCTTCTTTGGTATGTTTGGTAAGTTGTAATACACTTAATATATTATCTTCTACACTTAATTTCCTGAATATTGAAGCTTCTTGCGCTAAATATCCAATTCCGTTTTGAGCTCTTTTGTACATTGGAAATTCAGTAATATTCATATCATCGAGATAAATATTTCCTGAATTGGGTTTAACCAAACCAACAATCATGTAAAAAGAAGTTGTTTTTCCGGCACCATTCGGACCTAAGAGTCCAACAATTTCACCCTGATTAACTTCAACAGAAATACCTTTTACAACGCTTCTTCCTTTGTAGGTTTTAACTAAATTTTCGGCTCTGAGTTTCATAGTTTTGAAGATTTGAAGATTTGATAATTTGAAGATGCTAAATCTTTTTGCAGATGTTTAAATTTATATTTTGGAAAATTAAGAAAAAATAGACAATAGGCAATTAATGTTAACATATCGTTCGTATAATTTTCAAATAGTTTTATTTTCAAATTTTCAAATCCTCCAGTGCTTCCCAAAATTCATACGCTCTTCGTAAATGAGGAACAACTATAGTCCCGCCAACTAAAGTAGCAATACCCATAGCTTCCATCATTTCTTCTTTGGTTATTCCTTCTTTATAACTGGTTTCTAAATGGTATTTGATACAATCATCACAACGTAAAACAGTCGATGCTACAAGTCCGAGGAGTTCTTTGGTTTTAACATCGAGAGCACCTTCAGCATAGGCATTGGTATCCAAATTAAAAATGCGTTTTACAATTTTATTGTTATCAGCAAGTAACTTTTCGTTCATTTTAGAACGATAGTCATTAAATTCTTCTACTATATTACTCATTAATTTTTTTCTTTTTAGTTACTAAAACAGATATAAAAATACTGGCTTCATAAATTATTAACATGGGTATCGCAACTGTTATTTGGCTTACTACATCAGGAGGAGTAACAATTGCTGCTATAACTAATACGATTACAATAGCATACTTTCGGTAGGTTCTCAAAAAATTCGGAGTTACTAATCCGAGTTTGGTTAAGAAGTAAATAATGATTGGCAATTCGAAAAATAAACCACTGGCAATAACAGATGTTTTTATCATTCCGATATAAGATTCTAAATTGAATTGATTCTGAACAATATCACTAACTTTAAATGTAGCTAAAAAGTTTACCGACATTGGTACAATAACAAAATAGCCAAATATAACACCTAGAAAAAATAAAATAGAAGCGACAAAAATAAAAAGCTTTGCATTTTTTTTCTCTTTTTCGTATAAAGCCGGACTAATAAATCTCCAAAATTGTGATAAAATGTAGGGAAATGCTAGAATAAAACCAGCTGTTATACAAGTCCAAATAAAAATATTTACTTGACCTTCCATAGTTGTATTCTGAATAATAAAAGGAAGTTCTGTAATACAAATACTATCTGCAAAACCTACATAATGAGATGCTTCACAAAAAAAGCGATAGGTAATAAAACTTGGGTCAGTTGGTCCGAAAATAATAGTGTCAAAAATATAATCACTAAAAAAATAAGTTACAGTAGCCATAACTAATATGGCAACCGTACTTCTTACCAATAACCATCTTAATTCTTCTAGATGGTCAAGAAAAGACATTTCTTTTATGTTTTTTTCAGCCATTATACTATACCTTCTTTTAAGATATCATGTAAATGAAGAACTCCTTTATAATCATCACCTTCAAGAACAACCAATTGGGTAATGGCGTATTGTTCTAAAATATCTAAGGCATCACTTACTAATTCTGTTGACTGAATCATTTTCGGATTTACAGTCATAATATCTTTTGCAGTCAAGCCGGATATATTTTCAGTTTTATTCAACATTCTACGGATGTCACCATCTGTAATTATTCCGATTACCTTATTATTCTCAATTACAGCAGTTACGCCTAATCGTTTTTCAGAAATTTCGACAATAACATTTTTGATACTCGAATCTGATGAAACCATTGGTTTGTGCGTAGTATCTAACATATCTCTAACACGAAGTAATAATTTTTTACCTAATGCTCCACCTGGATGATAATTGGCAAAATCGGCACTGGTGAAATTTCGCATTTCCATAAGGCAAACTGCTAACGCATCGCCCATCACAAGTTGTGCTGTAGTACTGTTTGTTGGAGCCAAATTGTTAGGACATGATTCGTTCACCACGTATGTGTTCAAAACATAATCTGATTCAGTTCCTAAAAAGGAAGAAGGATTTCCAGTAATGGCGATTAATTTATTTCCAAATCGTTTTAATAATGGCACTAATACTTTTATTTCTGGACTATTGCCGCTTTTTGAAATGCAAATGACCACTTCATCTGGTTGTAATACACCTAAGTCGCCATGAATCGCTTCAGAAGCATGTAAAAAAATAGAAGGTGTTCCAGTTGAGTTTAAAGTAGCTACAATTTTTTGAGCTATAATAGCACTTTTACCTATTCCAGTAATAATGAGTCGTCCTTTAGAATTATAGATAATTTCTACAGACGCTACAAAATTAGAATCAATAAATTCAGTAAGTTTAGCAATTGACTGACTTTCAGATAAAATTGTTTTTTTTGCGGATGCAATAATATTTTCTTTAGATATCAAAATAGAATTCTTATAAAATTTGTATTAGTAAAAGAAAGTTGTATATTTATAGTTGCAAATTTATGTAAAAATACCATTATAGTTAGAATGAATTTAAACGAAATTGACATACACAAAGAATTAAAAAAATATTTTGGCTTTAACCAATTCAAAGGGCTACAAGAACAAGTCATAAAAAGTATACTAGCAAAAGAAAATACCTTTGTTATAATGCCAACAGGTGGTGGTAAATCACTTTGTTATCAATTGCCTGCATTAATTCAAAACGGGACTGCAATTGTTGTTTCTCCATTAATAGCACTGATGAAAAATCAAGTTGATGCTATAAGAGGTGTTTCCTCAGAAAACGGAATTGCACATGTGCTAAACTCCTCACTTACTAAGACTGAAATCAATCAAGTTAAAAAAGACATTACTTCTGGAATAACCAAATTACTATATGTTGCTCCAGAATCTTTAACAAAAGAAGAATATATTGAGTTTTTACAAAGTGTTCCTATTTCTTTTGTAGCAATTGATGAAGCACATTGTATATCTGAATGGGGTCACGACTTTAGACCAGAATACCGAAATTTAAGAGCCATAATTAAACAATTAGGAGATGTGCCTGTTATTGGGTTAACCGCTACGGCAACACCAAAAGTGCAAGAAGACATTCTTAAAAATTTAGATATGTCTGATGCAACAACTTTTAAAGCCTCTTTTAATAGACCTAATTTATTTTATGAAGTTCGTACGAAAACGAAAAATATCGAATCGGATATTATTCGTTTCATCAAACAAAACAAAGGAAAATCGGGAATTATATATTGCTTAAGTCGTAAAAAGGTTGAAGCAATTGCCGAAGTGCTTCAAGTAAATGGCATTAGTGCTGTTCCTTATCACGCTGGTTTAGATGCTAAAACACGAGCCAAGCACCAAGATATGTTTTTAATGGAAGATGTTGAGGTGGTTGTTGCTACTATCGCTTTCGGAATGGGAATTGACAAACCCGATGTGCGTTTTGTAATCCATCATGATATTCCGAAATCGCTCGAAAGTTATTACCAAGAAACAGGTCGTGGTGGTCGTGATGGCGGCGAAGGGCATTGTATGGCTTACTATTCTTATAAAGATGTTGAAAAACTCGAAAAATTCATGTCGGGAAAACCCGTTGCTGAACAAGAAATTGGTTATGCTTTATTGCAAGAAGTAGTGGCGTATGCCGAAACATCCATTTCGAGACGTAAGTTTTTATTGCATTATTTTGGTGAAGAGTTCGATAGCGAAACCGGAGATGGCGCCGATATGGATGACAATGTTCGCAATCCTAAAGTAAAAGTCGAAGCCAAAGACAATGTCAAAAAATTACTAGAAGTTGTAAGAGATACTAAAAATTTATACAAGTCGAAAGAAATTGTATATACATTAATAGGTAGGGTTAATGCAACTATAAAAGCCCATAGAACAGATTCTCAAAAGTTTTTCGGATGTGGCATCGATCAAGAAGAACGTTATTGGATGGCTTTAATTCGTCAGGTTTTAGTTGATGGTTTATTATTAAAAGATATTGAGACCTATGGAATTTTAAAAGTTTCTGACAAGGGTAATGAGTTTATAAAAAATCCAACTTCTTTTATGATGTCTGAAGATCATGAATATAATGAAGCTGAAGATGATGCTATCGTTACAGCTGCAAAATCATCAGGAACAGCCGATGAAGCTTTAATGAGCATGTTGCGTGATTTACGTAAAAAAGTTGCTAAAAAATTAAGTGTTCCTCCTTTTGTGGTTTTTCAGGATCCATCTTTAGAAGACATGGCTTTGAAATATCCTATTACTATGGATGAATTGATAAACATTCATGGAGTAGGAGAAGGGAAAGCCAAAAAATACGGAAAGGAATTTATTGAACTTATCAATAGATATGTCGAAGACAACGACATCATTCGTCCAGATGACTTAGTAGTAAAATCAACCGGAGCTAATTCTGCCAATAAATTGTACATCATTCAAAGCATAGACAGAAAATTATCACTTGATGATATTGCTTCCGCAAAGGGAATGAATATGGATATGTTGCTGAAAGAAATGGAACAAATTGTCTATGCCGGAACCAAATTAAATATCAAATATTGGGTTGATGAAATTCTGGATGATGATCAGCAAGAAGAAATTCACGATTATTTTATGGATTCTGAATCCGATAAAATCGAAGATGCTTTAAAAGAATTTGATGGGGATTACGATATTGACGAATTGCGGTTGATGCGTATTAAGTTTATTAGTGAAGTAGCGAATTAGTTAGCACTGTTCAGTTATCAGAACTGTAAACTGAACAAAGATTACTGAGCACTATAAATTTCTCCTCGATGTGGTTTCAAAGCATCTCTTACCTGAATCATATTCTCATCTGTAACTACCATAAAAGCAATGGCATGTATTTCGTTTTTAATTTCGAAACCAGTTATATTTATAGGTAAATTTTCAATTGAGATGTATTCTTTTAAATGAATTTCATGATGTTCGGCTGTTTTGGCAGAAGCTTCTCCACGAAAATCCCAAATTAATTTTATTTTTCTTGACATAACTTATTACTAAGATTTCAAAGGTAAGTTTTTACTAAATTTGAAAAAACTTTATACAATGAAATATATAAAATATTTTTTTCTACTTATAGCAATTCCAAGTTTTTCACAAGAACTTACCCTAGAACAAGCCAATCATTTGGCTTCGCTTCCTATAAAATGCCTACAACAAGAATATCCAAATAAATTAGGACAAATGCTCTTAGATAGCACTGAAATTCAATCACCAAAAAAACTGCATCCCGCTTTTTATGGCTGTTTTGATTGGCATTCTTCTGTTCATGGACATTGGAGTTTGGTCTATTTATTAAAAAGATTTCCAATGCTTTCCAAAAGGGAAGAAATCATTAAAAAATTACAAACAAATTTATCAAAAGCCAATGTGCAAGTAGAAGTAGATTATCTCTCCAAAAATCACGAAAAATCATTTGAAAGAACTTATGGTTGGGCATGGATTTTAAAATTACAACTTGAATTAGAAACCTTTAACGAACCATTTGCCCAAGAATTAGCACAAAATCTAAAACCATTATCCAATTTATTTATTCAAAGATATTCGGAATTTTTACCAAAATTATTATATCCAATTCGCGTTGGGACTCATGCAAATACAGCTTTCGGGTTGTCATTTGCCTATGATTACGCAGTATATTCTAATAATGAATCATTTCAAAAAGTAATCATAGAAAATACAATTCGATTGTTTCAAAAAGACCAAAACTGTCCGTTTAATTGGGAACCAAGTGGCACCGATTTTCTTTCGCCATGTATGGAAGAAATGGGTTTAATGCAACGAGTTTTATCCAAAAACGAGTTTTTAATATGGTTGAAAAAATTCGCTCCTCAACTTTTCAATAAGAAATTTACATGGGAAGTAGCCAAGGTTTCCGATAGAACAGACGGACATTTAGTTCATCTTGATGGATTAAATTTTAGTCGAGCTTGGAATTTGTATCATTTGATAAATCAATATCCTAAAGAATTCTCGTATTTGACTGCAATGGCAAACATTCATTTTAATTTTTCATTGCCTTCTGTTGTAGATGGAAATTATGAGGGGGAACATTGGCTTGCTTCATTTGCACTTCGAGCATTTGAAGAAAAAAGATAATTTCAATTCCGTACTTTTGACAAAAAAATCAAAACATGCCACGCGAATTACTACTTCAAGTTTCTCCAGAAATAGCTGCTAATGAAAATTTGCTCTATGAACAAGTAGCTCAAATAGTTCGCGTTTCTACTAAAGTAGTACAAAAAGTTGTGATATTGAAGCGTTCTATCGATGCTCGGCAAAAAGCAATAAAAGTAAATCTTAAAGTTTCCGTTTACTTAATAGGAGATCAATATGTTGAACAAAAAATCACACTTCCCCAATATAAAAATGTTTCCAATGCTCAAGAAATAATTATCGTTGGTGCCGGTCCAGCCGGATTATTCGCAGCATTGCAACTAATTGAATTAGGATTGAAACCAATAGTTATTGAACGCGGAAAAGATGTTCGTGGACGTCGTCGTGATTTAAAAGCTATTAATGTTGATCATATCGTAAACGAAGATTCTAATTATTGTTTTGGTGAAGGAGGAGCCGGAACTTATTCAGACGGAAAATTATATACGCGTTCTAAAAAACGGGGCGATGTAGATCGAATTTTACAATTGTTAGTTGGTTTTGGTGCTTCTCAAGATATTTTAATAGAAGCGCATCCACACATCGGAACCAATAAATTACCACAAATTATTCAAGATATTCGTGAAAAAATAATCGAATGTGGTGGTCAAGTTTTGTTTGAAAAACGAGTGACCGATTTCATTATAAAAAACAACGAGATTCAGGGAGTAGTTACTCAAACGGGAGAAACCATTTCTGCTAATAAATTAATTCTTGCTACAGGACATTCCGCTCGTGATATATTTGAATTATTAGACAGAAAGAAAATCTTAATCGAAGCCAAACCCTTTGCATTAGGCGTTCGTGCAGAACATCCACAAGAGTTGATTGATAAAATTCAATATTCGTGCGATTTTCGAGGCGACTATTTGCCGCCAGCACCATATTCAATAGTGAAACAAGTCAACGGTCGTGGCATGTATTCTTTCTGTATGTGTCCGGGTGGCGTAATTGCGCCTTGCGCTACGAGTCCGGGTGAAGTAGTAACCAACGGTTGGTCGCCATCCAAAAGAGATCAGGCAACAGCCAACTCCGGAATTGTAGTCGAATTAAAACTAGAAGATTTCAAACCTTTTGCCAAATTCGGTGCTTTAGCCGGAATGGAATTCCAAAAAGCAATCGAACAACGCGCCTGGCAATTAGCAGGATCAACTCAAAAAGTGCCGGCACAACGCATGGTCGATTTTACGCAAAGTAAAGTGTCGAATGCGATTCCGAAAACATCCTATGTTCCCGGAACGACTTCAGTAGAAATGGGTGAAGTTTTTCCTGGATTTCTATCTCAAATTTTACGAGAAGGATTCAATGAATTCGGAAAAGTAATGAAAGGCTATTTAACCAATGACGCTATTTTACATGCACCAGAGAGTAGGACTTCATCACCAGTTCGTATTCCACGTGATAATGAAACATTAGAACACGCACAAATTAAAGGATTGTATCCATGTGGCGAAGGAGCAGGTTATGCAGGCGGAATCATTTCTGCAGCTATCGATGGCGAAAAATGTGCTTTGAAAATAGAAGAAAGTTTGAAAAAAAGTTCACTATAAAAGAGCATTATTTTTCTATTTTTTCATACAAATTATGTGTTTTTAAAAGTAAAACTCCAAAAAACACCGATGAAACAATTAGTATAATATTCAATATCCCTTCAGTACCAAAGGATAATTTGATTAATATTGTTGAAATTATAAATCCTGAATTTCTGATAACACCACTAAATTTATCAGAATGTAAAAAGGAGAATAAGAGTAATAGTACATCCACAAGAATCAAAATCATAAAAAAGTCATCAAAAAATATTTTATTGACATCCTTCATTTCAGTAACCATTTTACTCACTGAAAAAAAGCTTTCGTAGAGCCAATGTCCTAGACTATAAATAGATAAAATTAATAAAACCGGCACTAAACAAGTTGCAATTGCTTTTTTTAACGAAATAAACTTTAAAATTTTCGGGTTGGTAATTTCCTTTTCTTTTGATTGGTTATTTTTTGCCAATTGGTAGAAAATAAATATAAGAAAAAATAAAATGAGTATTGCAATTAAATCACTTGTGAATAGGATGTCATTTTTATTGGAAAACCATTTACTGGAAAATTCAATATCAGATAAATCTTTAAAAATTCTTCGAATCACAATCAACGAAATAATTTCATATTGTTTTCCAATATATATTGATGTTGATTTTGGTAAATAATATAAAAGTAAATAGACTTCATAAATTAAGATGAAAGAAAACGGTGTGTAAATAGCTGATATAGGATTGCTAAGTAGTTTGGTGTGGTCATTTACTGCTATTATGTTCAGGTTGACCAAACCAATTATTGATAAATGTAAAAGAAAACTAATAATAGCTATATAGATTATTATTTTTTCACTTTTTTCTTTTACTTCCTCGGATAAAAAAAAATTATAGAATGTACCTATTATTTTATTTGATTTTGACATAAGCATTAATTTTGTTTAACAAAATATTACAAAAAATAAACAGATTTAAAAAAAAATATCTCGTAAATTTACAAAATGTTTGTTAGTCAGACGATTAACAACTGTTAATACATTAGTCATTTAAAAACTTAATTATGTTTAATAAATTTAAAAAATCAGAACTTTTTATTTTAGTAGTCGTTATCCTCTTGATTTTTATATCAGAATACATTTACCTAGTAGAAGAAAATTTTGAAAAAGCTTTATTTATTGGTCTTTGGCCACCAACAATTGTAGGGTTATTAATTTTCTTTAATTTAAAACTAAAAAAATAGATGAAAAATTTAGACATACTGCTGTTTACTCTTGTTGTGGTAATTTGCTTCATTAGCTTTTTTATCTCAACATTTAGAACATTTGAAAACATGGCAAATAAAGATAATAATACGTCGAAAAAAAGAGGAATTATTTCACGACTTTTAGCGTACTGCGAGAGTTTAATTGCCGAGTAATATTTGTTTTAATTCAAAAAAGGGTATTTAA
>CALPIE020000014.1 GCA_943323545.2 Bifidobacterium breve
AAAAATGGCAAACTTAAAGGAAATCCGTAATAGAATTACTTCCGTTTCATCTACGATGC
Source organism: Bifidobacterium breve (assembly GCA_943323545.2). Classification (GTDB taxonomy): domain Bacteria; phylum Bacteroidota; class Bacteroidia; order Flavobacteriales; family Flavobacteriaceae; genus Flavobacterium. The sequence goes on from CALPIE020000014.1 coordinate 60, forward strand.
AAATCACATCGGCTATGAAAATGGTTTCTGCTGCAAAGTTGAAAAAAGCACAAGATGCAATTACAGCAATGCGACCTTATGCCGAAAAATTAACGGAATTATTACAAAATCTTTCTTCCACTCTTGATGGAGATGCTGGTGGCGAATACACAAAACAACGTGAAATTAACAATGTTTTAGTGGTAGCCATTACATCGAACAGAGGTTTGTGTGGTGCTTTTAACACCAACGTCATCAAACAAGCAAAAGTGGTAGCCGATTCTTACGAAGGTAAACAAGTAGACATTTTTGCTATCGGAAAAAAAGGGAATGATATTTTGAGAAAAACATACACTGTTGTTGAAAACAGAAGCGATGTTTTTGATAATCTTACTTTTGATAATGTGTCTGAAATTGCTCAAACCTTAACCGATAAATTTCTTTCTGGCGATTACGACCGAATTGAAATCGTATATAATGAATTCAAAAATGCAGCGACACAAATTGTGAGAACACAACAATTTTTGCCATTAGCACCAATACAATCCGACGTTGTAGCTTCAACTGGAGATTATATCTTCGAACCTTCAAAAGAAGAAATCGTTTTAACGTTGATTCCGAAATCATTAAAAACACAATTATACAAATCAATACGTGATTCATTTGCTTCAGAACACGGCGCTCGTATGACCGCTATGCACAAAGCAACCGATAACGCAACCGATTTAAGAGATCAGTTAAAATTAACATACAATAAAGCACGTCAAGCTGCAATTACTAATGAAATATTAGAGATTGTTGGTGGAGCTGAAGCTTTGAAAGGGTAATTATTTAATTCAAATAAATTATAAAGAGTCAACAATTGTTGACTCTTTTTTTTGAACATGTAACCCCTAATAATTTTTATATTTTAATCCACTTAATAACTTCTGTCTTTTCTTCGGAGAAGACTTTTAAGTAATAAATACCAGAGGATAAATTACTTACATTGATTTCTTCACTGGTTATTTGTAAATTCTCCTCTTTAAATATTTCTCCGTTGGCATTATACATAATATATTTTGTGATGTTTTTTTCTGAGGTCAAAAATAAAATGTCTTTGGTTGGATTTGGATATAGTTTGAAAGTTGAATTTACGGATTCATTAGTACCCATTCCTCCGGTAATAGTTAATTGAACCAATGGTCTATTAGAATTAACCAGCATGACTAAGGCATCAAGGCTGGTGCTTCCAACACGTGTTGCATTTGTAGTTGCATCTGTTGACCTTCCCCAGGTAATATCGGCTGTCGGTGTACTAGGTCTGTACCATTCAACAAAAATGACGATGTTAGAGGTTCCATTCCATGGAAAAGGAGTTGTAAAAGGCACTTGTTTCCATCCGGTACCCGTTGGAATACTATAAGAAGTAGAATTGAAAACTTGTGTAGCACCCACTATTTCTGTATTCCAAGCCGGCACGGGGCTGGTTGGCCAAACGTTATTTGTGGTATGTTTCAGAAGCACCCTGATCTGGGCATCGTTGAATGTATATTCCCCAGTACCCGATTTACTCCAAGCTAAACTGCTAATGACACCAGCCATACCACCGGCGGTAGTAATCTCTTGTGCCGTATAAAGAGACATCGTTCGGGAATATCGATTAACAGTTGTACTCGTTGATAATAAGACATTTGTAGAGGCTGCACCCGTTGAAGTTCCTAAGGATACGGTTACTTGCGCTATCATCTGAGAATTAAAGGTAAGAAATCCCGCTAAAAATAAGAGTAATGCTTTTCTCATGGTTTTTAGGTATCTAGTTTATAATTGTTGTTTGTTAAAAGTAATCAAAAAACGAATTCAAGTAATAAAAAAGAAACAAAATCGTTGGCTTCTTTTTTTTATCTTTATATCAAAAAAAAGTGATAATCAAAGTGTTTACTGAAATTGACAAGATGCTAACGCAGATAAAGTTGGTGCAACAATTGTATCCTAAAATCACAGTAGAAAAATATCAATCCTATCTAGAAGAAATGATTCCGCACAATTATAAGCAAATCGCTGTTTTTGAAAACACTACTTGTATTGGATTAACCGGAATCTGGATAGGAACAAAACTATGGTCGGGCAAATACATCGAAATCGATAATTTTATTGTGCATTCCGATCATCGAAAAAAAGGAGTCGGCAAAATGATGACTGATTATGTCGACAATTTAGCAAAAGAAAAAAATTGCACGATGATTGTACTCGATGCTTTCGCTGGGAATTTCAAAGCACATCGTTTCTATTACAATCAAGGGTTTTCGCCAAAAGGATTTCACTTTGTGAAAATTCTCAATGAAGAAGGATTAACTTAATTTTGCAATCATGAACTATTTTTCAAAATTGGTTTTCGTTTTAATGGTCGTGATAGCCAGTAGTTGCTCTTCTAAAAAGTCAATTTCAACCGAATTACCTCAAGCTATAGAAGAAGTTTATTTTCAAAAATGGATTGGCGGACATGAGTTATCAGGAAGTGGAGTAGATTTCCATCTTAAATTTAAAAATCCGTTACCAATTAATACTTCACTTGTTAAATTATTTTTTCAAAATAAAACAGCTTTTTTCGAAAAAGAAAATGAAACTACTTTTACAGCAAAATTTTATTCAAAATCCAATATAATTAAAGTTAGTGATAGTATGAAAACGGTTACTAATAAAAGAGAAAATGAAGCTTTCCCATTCCGTTTAAACCCAACAGAAGCGATTCTCGAGTTCAATAATAAAAACAAAATAGTACATTTAAAAATTGTAAATATTAAAGAAAAAGAACTTCTTGCATATCCGTCTGCAGGACCAAGAAATTAGTTATTTTTGCTTAAAACCAATATGCCACTTTGAGTTTATATAAAAACCTTTTTAAACAAACGCTTATTTACGGACTGGCAACAGTTTTACCGAGAATAATAAGTTTTTTGCTCAACCCCTTGTTTGTTATTTATTTGAAAGATAAAAGCGAAATGGGGGAAGTATCGGTAATTTTCTCCTATTTGGTTTTCTTCAATGTTATTTTGTCTTATGGAATGGAAACAGCTTTTTTTAGATTTTACAATAAAGAAGAAAATAAGAAAAGCGTAATTTCTACGACAACAATTTCTATTTTTTGGTCTTCAATTGGATTTTTATTTCTTGCCTTATTTTTTAGAAAATCATTCGCAAATTGGTCTGAAATAAATGTAGAATATGTTACGTATACTATTTGGATTTTGACTCTTGATGCATTAGCAATTGTTCCATTTTCTAAGTTACGAGCCGAGAAAAAACCAATTAAATATGCCACTATTAAAATGGCAAATGTTTTAATTTACTTATTGTTGAACGTTTTCTTTTTGGCAGTATTACCTAAAATAGTGATTAATAATCCACAGGGTATTTTAAGTATAATTTACTATGAAAACTTTCAAATAGGTTATATTTTCATTTCAAATCTTATAGCAAGTTTGATTACATTTTTATTAATAATCCCAAATTATATAAATATAACTTGGAAATTTGATTACCTCCTTTGGAAAAAAATGTTGAAATATGGCATACCTATTTTAATTGCCGGAATTGCTTTTGCTATCAATGAACATTTTGATAAAATTTTATTAGATTGGTTACATGTATCTAAATCAGATATTGGGGCATATGCTGCTTGTTACAAAATAGGAATGTTTATGGTTTTATTCAGAACCGCCTATACTTTAGGAATTGAGCCTTTTTTCTTTAGTCATGCTGCTAATGAAAACGCTCCTCAAACCTATGCCACAATTACCAAATATTTTGTTATTTTCGGATCGTTTATTTGTCTTTTTGTAATTGCTTTTATCGATATATTAAAACTTCCGTTAGTACCAAAAAAAGAATATTGGGACGCTATAAAAGTAGTACCTCTAATTGTTTTGGCTAACTTTTTTCTAGGCATTTATACCAATTTATCAGTATGGTATAAATTAATTGATAAAACAAAAATAGGCGCATATATTTCTATAATTGGAGCAATAGTTACTTTGGTTTTAAATTACTTGTTAATTCCAACCATGAGTTATTACGGTTCTGCAATTGCAACTATAGCAGCCTATGGGAGTATGATGATTATTTCTTATAAAATGGGACAAAAAAGTTATCCAATTCCTTATGATATGAATAAGATATTTAGTTATCTTGGACTCACAATAGTTTTTTCGGCAGTGTCGTTTTATATTCCATCAATACGTGAAAATTATTATGTCAAAATACTCTTATTAAGCGTATTTTTATATTTCATTTATTACAGTGAAAAGGAAACTTTATCAAGAATCATAAAAAGAAAAGCAAAATAATGATCATTAAAATCATCAACAAATCACAACACGATTTACCCAATTACGAGACCATTGCCTCAGCAGGAATGGATTTACGAGCAAATTTATCTCAACCAATAACTATTAAATCGTTAGAACGAACTATAGTAAAAACTGGACTTTTTATTGAACTTCCAATAGGCTATGAAGCACAAGTTCGCCCGCGTAGTGGATTGGCCGCCAAAAAAGGAATCACAGTTCTTAATTCTCCCGGAACTGTAGATGCCGATTATCGTGGTGAAATTGGAGTAATTTTAGTAAATTTATCGAATGAAGATTTTGTAATCGAAAATGGAGAACGAATTGCCCAATTAATCATTGCCAAACACGAACGCGCCGAGTGGGTTGAAGTTTCTGAATTGTCTGAAACATCCCGAGGTGAAGGTGGTTTTGGAAGTACAGGAGTGAAATAATTTGAAGTGTTCGGTAAGAGTAAGCAATTAAAAGTAAAACATAGCGAACCCTGCGTAAAACCTTTGCGCACTTTGCGGTTAAAAAACAAAAAATGAAAATAATAGTCCCAATGGCAGGTAGAGGTTCTCGCCTTCGTCCACATACTTTAACTATTCCAAAACCACTAATTCCCATTGCTGGCAAACCAATAGTACATCGATTGGTTGAAGATATTGCAGGAGTATTAAATCAAGAAATTGAGGAAGTCGCTTTTATCATTCACGAAAGTTTTGGCAAAAAAGTAGAAGAAGATCTAATTGCTATAGCCCAAAAATTAGGCGCAAAAGGAACAATATATTACCAAAATGAAGCGTTAGGTACCGGACATGCTATTATGTGCGCCAAAGATTCTTTAAGCGGTTCTGCGGTTATTGCTTATGCCGATACATTAATTCGTGCCGATTTTGATTTGGATACAACAGCCGATAGTGTTATTTGGGTAAAACAAGTTGATCAACCAGAAGCTTTTGGAGTTATCAACCTTAATGAGGAAAATGAAATTATAGAATTGGTTGAGAAGCCAAAGGAGTTTGTTTCAGACTTAGCAGTAATCGGAATATATTATTTTAAGGATATTGCCGTTTTAAAAGAGGAATTACAGTCTGTTTTAGATAACAACATTATTCACGGTGGCGAATATCAAATTAATGACGGAATTAAGCAAATGATGGCGAAAGGAATGAAATTCGTCCCTGGAAAAGTCGATGAATGGATGGATTGTGGTAATAAAAATGTTACTGTCGATACCAATTCAAGAATGCTAGGTTTTCTTCATAACGATGGCGAACATTTAATTGATTATGATGTGAAACAAGAGAACGCAACGATTATTCCGCCTTGTTACATTGGTGAAGATGTCGTGCTAATTAATGCTACAGTGGGTCCAAATGTATCATTAGGAAAAGGTTGTCACATTATCGATAGCACTATAAAAAACAGTTTAGTTCAAACCCATGCACATATTAAAAATGCTAATTTAGACAACGCTATGATAGGAAATCATGCTAGTTTTGATGGTAATTTTACAAGCATTAGTATTGGAGATTTTTCAGTATTAGAATAGTAAATAGAATGAAAAAAATAGTATTAGTTTTTATTTTATTGGGATTTTTTAGTTCTCCTATGTTATTGTTAGGTCAAACAGAGCCTGAACAAGTAGCATTAGATACCGATGAATTTCAAAATCATTTTTACGAATCTCTAAAACAAAAAGGGATGGAAAATTATGATAGAGCAATAGAATCACTAGAGAAATGTCTTCAAATCCAACCTAAAAACGCCTTGTTATTTTTTGAATTAGGGAAGAACTATTTATCTTTAAAAAAATACAAGGATGCCTATGATAACTTTGAAAAAGCAACTAAAATTGACCCAAAAAACCGTTGGGCATTTGTAGGAATGTATGATGTGTGTTATGATACTCAAGATTATAACCAAGCCATTATAATTGTGCAAAAGCTAATTGAATTTAAAGAATTGTATAAAGAAGATTTGGCTTCTCTCTTTATGAATACCCAACAATTTGACAAAGCTTTAGATTTGATAAATGAATTAAATCAAACAGTAGGGAAGTCTGAAAAACGTGAATTATATAAGGCTCAAATTTTACAGGATGCCAAATATCAAGGTCCAGAAAAAAATAATTTATTAGAACAAATCAGGAAAAATCCAAAAGAAGAATCTAATTATATTTCATTGATTTACATGTATTCTCAAAGTAATCAGGAAGAAAAAGCAATGGAAATTGCTAAGAAACTAGAGACCGAAATACCGACTTCCGATTGGGCTCAAGTAAGTTTATTCAAATTTCATTTGAACAATAATGATGGCGAAAAAGCAATTAAAGCAATGAATACTGTTTTAGGAAGTTCTAAAATTGATCGAAAAGTCAAACATCGAATTTTTAATGAATTTTTAATTTTTAGTAAAAACGATGTTAAATACGAAGTTGCTTTAGATAAGGCAATAAGTTATTTTGCTTCAGATAAAGAAGTAAAAGTCGCTAAAGAAATAGGTAAGTTTTATACAAATAAAAAAGAGTGGGACAAAGCTATTAAGTATTTCGAAATGCATCTAAAATCAGCAAACGACGACTATGAAACAGCAATACTTTTATTAGAAGCTTATTCCCAAAAAGGTCAATTTGATAAAGTAGTATCAACTGCAGACAATTGGTTACAGTTATTTCCTTCACAACCGCAATTTTATTATTATGCTGGATTAGGTTATAATCAATCCAAAAACTTTAAAAAAGCTAAAGAAAATCTTGAACTTGGAATGGATAATTTAGTTGATGATATAGACCTTGAGATCAAAATATACCTCCAATTGAGCTCAGCTTACAATGGATTAGGCGATTTGAAAAAGAAAGAATTCTATTTCTCCAAAGCAAATGAATTAGTAAAAAAACAAAAAAAATAATATTTAGATTTATCCAATAATGAAAAAATGCATTTTTTTATTTTTTATTTGCTTCATCAGTTCTCTTATGATTGTATCTTGTAAATCTAAAGCAGCTATTCTTGAGGGAAATGCTAGCAATACATTAACTTCAGATAAAATAATTGAAAATCATTACAACAATAAAACCGACTTTTCTACATTATATATAAAAGCAAATGCGAAATACAAAGACGAAAAGCAATCTCAAAGCGTCACTGCGGAAATAAAAATTAAAAAAAACGAGAAAATCTTAATTAGTATTCGTTTTATAGGAATAACAATGGCAAAAGCTATGATTACACCTGACGAAGTAAAATATTATGACAAAATAAACAACAAATATTTTGAGGGGGATTATTCTGGATTAAGTAAATGGTTAGGTACAGATTTAGATTTTGATAAGGTTCAAAATTTATTAACAGGGAAAGCATTAGACGATTTACACAAATTAAACTATTTAGTTTCTATAATTAATAAAATGTATAAATTAGAAGACAATAGTGATGTAAATAATAGTAAATCATTCTTTTTTGAAGCAGACAATTTCTTAATTAAACAACAAGAAATAAATCAACCTAATTCAGGAAGAGCTTTGCATATTGTGTATCCAGAATATAAAAAATATGACGATATGATTTTACCATTATCCTTTGAAATAGATACAGTTAATAAAAACAACAAAGCCAATATTAATATAGAATATAAAAATGTTTCCTTTAATGAAGAACTTTCCTTTCCTTATAGTGTGCCAGAGGGTTTTGAAAGAATAGTTATAGAAAAGTTATAAAACCATGCAAAAACTAATTTACACCTTTTTATTCATTTGTTTATCTACAACTGTTTGGAGTCAACAAACACAAGAAGAATTAGAACAGAAAAAAGCCAAAATTCAAGAAGAAATTCGAGAAAAAGAAATGTTGCTACAAGATGTTAAAAAGAAAGAAAAATCGGTAGTTAAATTACTCCAAATTCAAAAAGATAAAATCGGATTGAAACAAAAACTAATCTTTACTACCGAAAAACAAACCAAGTTATTAAGCAATGATATGTATATCAATCAAGTGAAAATTAATCACTTAAAAAAAGAACTTGTCGATCTTAAAGAAGATTACTCAGATATGATTGTTAAGTCATATAAAAGTCGATCAACTCAAAGCAGAGCCATGTTTGTTTTATCTTCCGAAAATTTTCTCCAAGCCTATAAAAGATTGCAATATATGAAGCAATATTCTAGTTATAGAAAAATGCAAGGGGAAGAAATTAAAAGTAAAACAGTTTCATTATCGGATTATAATGAAAAATTAAATGGTCAAAAAACAGAAAAGCAAAAACTTATTGAAGAACAAGAAAAACAAAAAAAGGATCTTGAAAAAGAAAAATTAGAGCAAGAAAAAATTGTCAACAGTTTAAAGAAAGACAAAAAACAAATTGCAGCCGAAATTAAAAAGAAACAACAAGAGTCAAATAAAATCGATGCACAAATTCAAAAATTAATTCGTGATGCCATTGCCGAAGCCAACAGAAAAACAGCAGCCGCTAGCGCTAAAGCAAACCCCAAAACCACCACGGCAGCTGAAACAAAAGCTGTTGAATCTTCAACAAAAATAGTATTAACTCCCGAAGGTCAATTATTAGCCAACAATTTTAAAGCAAATAAAGGACAATTGCCTTGGCCAGTAGAAAAAGGTTTTGTGTCTTTGGGCTACGGAAATCAAGCACATCCCGTATATAAAACATTAGTAATTCACAATAGTGGTGTCGAAATTACTACCGATGCAGGTTCAAATGCACGTGCAGTTTATAATGGAGAAGTAACCAAAGTAATTGTAATTTCTCCTTTAAACAAAGCAATTTGTGTGCAGCATGGAGATTATTTTACCATCTATCAAAACTTGAGTAGTGTAAATGTAAGTGCGGGAGACAAAGTATCTACCAAACAAGTTTTAGGAAAAATTAGAACCAACGGTGAAGGGAAAACAGTATTGAAATTCTTAATATCTCAAAATACAACCTACGCCAATCCGCAAACTTGGATAAGCAGAATGTAAAAAAATGTCCGCAATTTAGCGGACATTTTTTTTATAGAAACAATGCTTTTAACTCAGTAGCATCATGCGGATTCATTTTTCCCGCAAGCACCAAACTCAATTGTTTTCTTCGTAAAGCCGCATCATATCGTGATTTTTCTTCTTCCGTTTGTGGGTCAATTTGCGGTACTTCTACTGGGTTACCCGTTTCATCAACAGCAACAAAAGTATAAATAGCTTCATTGGCTTTAGAACGAATACCCGATTCTCTATCTTCAATCCAAACATCTAAGAAAATTTCCATAGAAGTTCTAAATGCCCTTGACACCTTTGCTTCAACGGTAACAACACTACCTAAAGGAATCGAACGATTAAAAGCTACATGATTTACCGATGCTGTTACAGTAATTCGTCTTGAATGTCTTCGCGCCGAAATACTAGCTGCTCTGTCCATTCGCGCTAATAATTCTCCACCAAAAAGATTATTTAATGGGTTAGTTTCGCTTGGCAGAACCAAATCGGTAAGTATCGTCAAGGAATCGATAGGATGTTTCGGAGTCATAGTTTTTTTTGCAAAGATATTTATTTTTAGAAGCTATTCCCGCTATCCGTTCTATCTTTTATTATTTTGCACTTCGCAAGCTCCGTCACAAAATAATAAAAGGATGCCGCTGTTATCGGGGCTAAAAAAACGCCCTATTTTCATAAGACGTTTTGTGTATTCTAAAATTCCTGAATTAGCAACCACGCTTCTGGATTGTGTGATTTCTGAATTTTCAACATTTCTTTTTGTGCTTCAGCATACGAAGCAAAACTACCATAAGCAACTGGATACAATCCGTGTTTGTTTTGTTCAATTCGTTTTGCAGGATAGCCTAATTTTAATAATTCTCCATAAATAGCATTTGCATTTTTTTCCAATCTAAATGCACCCGCAACAATGTGATAAGGCATTTTTTCTTCCGAAACCGTTAAGGTTACAGTTGGCAAAGGATTAGTAATAAAAAAAGTAGCTTCCTGAATTTTTTGATCAACTTGTTTTTGAACTTTAGTTTGCACAGCTAAAGTTTCTTCCTGAATTTTATTTTGATAGTAAGCGTTTCCAAAATAGCCGCCAACACCTAACGCTCCGATTCCTAAAACAAAAATAGCAGCGTATTTCATAAACGAATTAGCCCTTCTTTTTTCAGGTGTAAATACAATTGGAGCTTTTTCTTCTAAAGCTTCAACTTCCTGTTTATACACTTCGCGTTTTATAGCAGGTGACACATAGGATGTTAAACCAAAAGAAGTAGTTAAATAATTGAGTTGGTCATAAGGTGTAAATACCAAATTGTTTTCAGCGTTTAAAGCCAATTCCCCTATATTTTTTATAGCAATTGCACCAAAATCATTGAGTTTGCTTTTCCAAGTTGCCACATGATTTTCAATCACAGAAACGGCCACTTCGTATGACATTTTTTCTGATTGAGCAATATGATTGGCCAATAAACCATCGTTGTTTTTTAGATACGCATTAAAAGAAACCAACTTTTTAGGAGGGTAAAATGAATGGGAATCTTTGTGTAATTGTGCCGATTGGATTTCAGTTAAAAAGGCACCAAATCCAGGAACAGTTACACATTGGTAACGATAAAGTAATTGTGATATATATATGTCCATATTCATAATCACAAATTTAAATATTTAATGTGTATTGCAAAATATTATCAACAAACTTTGTTAACAATTTTAAAAATTTGTTCTTACATTTGATTCTCAATATTATAGTATACACCAAACAGATTTTTTATAATGAATGAAACAGAATTACTGCATATTTTAGCTTTGTTAAAAGTAGAAGGAGTTGGCGATATTGTCGCTAAAAAACTTATTAATCACTGCGGAACAGCCGAAAACATATTCAAATTAAAAGCTTCAAAACTAACTTCTATTGATGGCATAGGTCAAAACTTAATTAAGAATTTAAAAGACAAATCTGTTTTTTTAAAAGCAACAAACGAATTAAACTTCATCAAAAAAAACGACATAAAGGTTTGTTATTACCAAGACAACAATTATCCTGAACGATTAAAGCATTGCATTGACGGGCCAGTTTTGTTGTTTTATACAGGTACTATAAATTGGAATACACGCAGAATAATTAGCATTGTTGGTACAAGACAAATCACTTCTTATGGAGCCGATTTCTGTAAAAAATTAATAGAAGATTTAGCACCATTAAATCCTATAATTATTAGCGGTTTTGCATATGGTGTTGATATTGTTGCACATCAAGCAGCTATGGACAACAACTTACAAACCATCGGAATCTTAGCGCATGGTTTGAATCAAATTTATCCAAAAACGCATAAAAGATACATTTCAAAAATGGACAGTAAAGGTGGATTTATGACGGAATTTTGGAGTAATTCTAATCCTGAAAAAGAAAATTTTGTCAAGCGTAATCGCATAGTTGCTGGAATCGCAGAAGCAACGATTGTTATTGAAAGTGCCGAAAAAGGAGGTTCATTAATTACTGCTACTATGGCCAACGATTACAACCGTGATGTGTTTGCTGTTCCAGGGCGAACTTCAGACAGGTTAAGTCTAGGGTGTAATAATTTGATAAAAACGCAACGCGCCCATTTGCTTTCTTCGGCTGCTGATGTTTTATACATATTGAATTGGGAAATAGAAAACACATCGAAAAAAGGAACTAAAGTTATTCAAAAACAATTGTTTATTTCTTTAGATCAAGAAGAACAGCAGCTTTACGATTATCTCCATCTTCATGGAAAACAGCAGCTAGATGTTATAGCTATAGCATCTAATTTTCCGGTTTTTAAAACAGCTTCAATTTTATTAAACATGGAACTCAAAGGAGTTGTTCGTCCGCTGCCAGGAAAATTGTTTGAAGTGATTTAATAGATTAAATACATTAAAATAGCATCTTTTAATTTTGATGTAAAATAATCAATTACATTTTAGAATTATATATTTTCAAGCAAAAGCTATTTATTTTGATTTGAATTTTAGAATGTTTTAATTACTTTTGAATTTGAAAAAAAAATAAATGAAAAAGAAATTCAATTGTATTCTTTTTATATTGGTATTTCCTCTAATAAGCTTTGCCCAAGTAGAGAATAGAGCCTCGTTATTTTATTCTTATTATGCACCATCATCAGATAATAATCTTAAAAATATTGAACAATCAAATGTAGATTTTCAGTATAATTTAAAGAGTAAGGTTATTGCCAAAAAAATTAGATGGGATAATACTTTTTCCTATAAAAGTGTTTTTATGGATAATGTATTTGATGAAAATCTCATGGATTTATCTTATACATCCGCTTTTGTTTATACCAAAAACTTAAAAAATTTTATTATAGGAAATGCAAGAATCAATTACAGGAGTCAATCAAATCTTCAATTAACAAGCGATGCTCTTTTTCCAGCGCTCTCATTGGGTTATATGAGACAATCTCAAAAAAACAAATCTATAAGATGGGCAGCAGGAATAAATTATAACAATGATTTTGGTAAAAATGTAATATTGCCTTTTTTTATATTTAATTATGAATCTGCAAAGATGCGATTTAACGCTACACTACCCAATTCAATTTTATTACTTATTAGAAATAATTCTAAGTTTTACTACGGTATAAACACAACTTTAAATTCTTCGATATTTGAAGTAGACGACGATTTAGATCAGAGACTACAACTTTTAAATGCAAACTTTTTAGTTTTTTCTCAAATTAAACTCCACAAGAAATTTTGGTTAGAAGTAAAGCCTGGGATTACGTTAAGAAGGGATATAAATATTTTACAACATAACTTTGAACCTATTAATAGTAATTCGGAATACAGTTTAGATTCAAATTTTATTTTTACAACCGGATTGCTATATAGAATGAATTAGTCATTCATAATTCGAGTTGTATGTATTATTTGTTTTACAAAAAGATATTGCTATTATTCAAATCCTAGTTTTTCTCTAACTCTACCTAATACACCATCAGCAATTTTACTGGCTTTTGTAGCACCTTGTTTTAGTAATTCATCAACTTCGGAAAGGTGATTGATATAGTAGTTGTATTTTTCTCTTTCTCTTTTAAAGTTCTCACAAATGAGTTCAAATAGTGCTTGTTTCGCATGCCCATAGCCATAATTTCCTCCCAAATAATTTTGCTTCATTGAGTCAATTTGCTGTTCATTGGCAAGAAGTTTATATATACCAAAAGTATTGCATGTATCAGGATTTTTAGGTTCTTCAAGTGGAGTGCTATCACTTTCGATAGCCATAATTTGTTTGCGAAGTGCTTTATCATCTAAGAAAATATTGATGATATTGCCTCGAGATTTACTCATTTTTTGTCCGTCTGTTCCCGGAACATACATAGTGTCTTTTTGAATTTTTGCTTCCGGAATGACAAAAGTTTCTCCCATCTGATGGTTAAATCGAGAAGCAACATCGCGTGTAATTTCGATATGTTGCAATTGGTCTTTTCCAACAGGAACAAAATTAGCGTCATACAATAAAATATCGGCAGCCATTAACATCGGATAGGAAAATAAACCTGCATTTACATCTTCTAAACGATCGGCTTTATCTTTGAAAGAATGGGCTAATGTTAATCTTTGAAAAGGGAAAAAACAACTTAAATACCATGACAATTCAGCCGTTTGTGGCACATCCGATTGACGGTAAAAAATCACTTTAGAAACATCCAAACCGCAAGCCAACCAAACTGCAGCAGTGCTATAGGTATTGTTTCGCAATTCGGCCCCGTTTTTTATTTGGGTAATCGAATGCAAATCGGCTATAAAGAGAAACGATTCGTTTTCTGCTTTTTCTGATAGAGAAATTGCAGGGAATATGGCTCCTAATAAGTTGCCTAAGTGAGGTGTGCCAGTGCTTTGTATACCAGTGAGAATTTTCGCCATGTTTATTTTGTTGATAGAAGCGCAAAGTTAAACACGAATTTCACAAAATTTCATAAAATTTCAATTATTTTTGACGCTATGAGATTACTAAAAATTATTTTTTGGATACTATGGCGTGTTTGGTTTTATGTAGTTATGGGAACCATAATTGTGATTTTATTTCCTTTATTAATGATTTCAATACTTTCAGAAAAGTTTTATACAATGTTTTTTATGTTGGCTCGAATTTGGGCGAAAGGGGTATTGATTTTTACAGGATTTTATTATAAAATTGAAAGAGAAGAAGAAACAATTGCAGGGAAAAGTTACATGTTTGTTGCCAATCATACTTCTATGACGGATATTATGTTGATGTTGGCGGTTGTAAAAAATCCTTTTGTATTTGTAGGAAAAAAAGAACTTGCTAATATTCCTTTATTTGGATTTTTTTACAAGCGCACCTGTATTTTGGTAGACAGAAGTAGTTCTAAAAGTAGAATGGCAGTATTTGCTAGAGCTCAAAAAAGATTAAATCAAGGATTAAGTATTTGCATTTTTCCAGAAGGAGGTGTGCCGGACGAATCTATACTATTAGACGAGTTTAAAGATGGCGCATTTCGATTGGCGATAGAACATCAAATACCAATTGTTCCTATCACTTTTGGAGATAATAAAAAAAGAATGTCGTATACTTTTTTAAGTGGAAGTCCAGGATTAATGAGAGCCAAAGTGCATCATTTTATTCTTACTTTAGGAAAAAAACCAGAAGATAAAAAAGAAATAAGTGAACAAGTTAGAACGGTTATTTTACAACAATTACAACAATTTAACAAATAAAAAAGAGTGCCTAACTAAAGCACTCTTTTCCGATATTACTCGAAAGCAATAACACCACTTAACTAATTTTAAACAAACTAACCTAATTAAAAATGGTAACTTATTCCAGAGTAAACTCCAAATATATATGGTTTAAAATTTCCCGAACCAGAAGAAAAGGTGTTTAATTGATATTTAAATAGGGGTTCTATTCTTGCGTCAAATTTTTTCAAAAAGGAATATTTTAATCCCAATCCTATGTTAGTACTAAAATGAACCATATTTAAATTACTTGCTTCTCCAATTTTCATATTAAAACCAGAAGATTTAAGAAAAACATCATTTTGATTAAGAAATAAAGTACTTAAACCACCAATAACATCTAATCCAAATTTTTTAGAAACTAATTTATATGAAACCTCTAATGGGATTTCTAGATATCCTATTTTTTGATTTATAGTTCCTTCAAATTTATCTTCTATAATTCTGCCAAAACTAGTATTTACATTATTTAAAGGATCTATTTGAATTAATGACCCTTGTAAATTTGGATTTAAATTTTGCATTTTACTTGCATTAGCATTTTGATAAAACACAATTCCCTTAGTGTCGTAATCAACAGAAAAGGAATTCACGCCTGTTCGTATACTGTATTTTTTATTGATGGAATAATTAAACGTTAATCCATAACTATAATTTGTGCCATAATTTTTTTGATTTACCTCTAATTTTTGATCTAAAGGAGAACCGTTAGAAAGTGAACTAAAAAAAATAGGGGCAATGTTTGGCGATACTTGCCACCTATCTATTTTAGGAATTTTGGTAATTTTGTTTTCTTTTTCTTTAAGCAATTCTTCCAACACATTAGGTTCAACGGCCGCCAATTTTGTTGAATCTATTTTTTTAATTTCTTCCGCATTTGTTTTTGTATTTTCTGAGATAGCAAGTCCCGTTTTAGAATTTATATTATTAGGTATTTTATCTATTGCTAAATCGGTAGCTCCAACATCAGTTTTATTTGATCTGTTTGTTATGACTTCTTGTATTGAAGTATTTAAAAAAGAAGGTTTTGTTTCTTTTTCAGAGTCTAAATTGGTTTTAATTGAATTTTGTGTTTTATTACTTGAAAGATTATTGGAAACCAATGAAGCATTTGAACTTGCAATTATTTCTTTTGTAGAAGGCCTTTTTTTATTTGAATTACTTGCTTTCGATTTATTGTTTAATACAGCTATACCTTTATTTTGTATATTTTTATTAGCTAAAGTGGTATTTATTTTATTTTCTAAAGTAGCGTTTGAGGAACGAATATTATCTGTTTTGTCTTTGTCTTTAGTTAGATTTTGAATAACTACTTCCTTATTTATAGTTGAATCAGTTAATGAATTAGCAACTTCTTTTCCTTTCGAATGATTTGGAACTGTAGTTTGTTGATTTACTATTGGATGATTAACAACAGAATTGTTATTAAAATAAGTTGTATACAATTCGAATCCGATTAGTAAAATAGCTGCAATACCAGAAAACTTAAGCCAAAACGGGACAATTCTTCTTTTTTCTTTTTTTTCATTTAGTTTCGCTTCGATGTTATCCCAAGCCATATCAGGTGGATTAACTTCAAAATGGGCTAAATGCTCTTTAAAAAAATTATCTATATTTTTATTTTCACTCATTTGATAGATGGAATGGAAGAATTACCGATGTTATTTTCAATTTTATCTTTTAAAATCAAGCGTGCTCTAGACAAATTTGATTTTGATGTGCCAATGTTAATATTTAATAAGTCAGCAATTTCCTGATGCGTATAGCCATCAATTACGAACAAATTAAAAATCAATCGATACCTATCAGGCAGTTCTTGTATAATTTTCAATAAATAATCTAACGAAACGGTTACTTCATCTTCTATAATAACATCAATAACTTCTGTTATTTCTTCATTTACTATACTCAAAAAAGTTTGTTTTCTATACAATTGAAGAATATGATTAATAATTACTCTTTTTAGCCATCCTTCAAAAGATCCTTTAAATGAATACAAATGGATTTTTTCAAAAATTAATAAAAATCCATCTTGTAAATTATCTTGCGCTTCGGTATAATTACGAGAATATTTCAAGCATACAGAAAACAATTTTGGAGCATATTGTCTATATAATTGTTCTTGAGCTTTTATGTCTTTCTTTTTACAATCATTTATAAGTTGTTCTATACTCAAGGTATTACTTTTTAATGATCTACAACTGCATCATATTCAATAAATTGATCTATACCGCCAACATCTTCACCAGACCAAAATTTAAAATGATAGGTGCCAATTTCTGTTGGTTTAAAACGCAATGGAACTTCGATAATTGTTACATTGTCAGTTTGACAACTAGCTTGAGTTGCTCTTGCACTATATATTGCAACAGTTCTGTCAAAATTGTTTTTAGCATAATAAAAACTATTAAAAAAATGACAAGAAGTTGGACGTATATATTTCACCGGAATCTCTGTTATACTATCTTTCGCATAAGCTGTAGGCATATTAACTTCACTAACAGGGAGTGTTTCTAATGTTAATTCAGGTTGTCCGCTATTAAGCTCACAAGATGATAGTAAAAAATAAAAAGGAATAAATAAAATAATTTTTCTCATAATGTTCTATTTAATATTGTTTCAAGATGAATGTTTTAATATATGGTTGCGTAAAAAAGTAAAAAAAAACCCGTCAAGCGGATTTTTTAATTTTTTTTAATTGTTATTTGATTTAATCAAATCCTTAATTTTTTGTTCAAGTTCCTCAGCAAGTTCTGGATTATCTTTTATTAAAACTTTAACAGCGTCTCGACCTTGACCAAGTTTAGTGTCGCCATAGCTAAACCAAGATCCTGCTTTTTTAATGATTTCAAATTCGACAGCTAAATCGAGAATTTCGCCTGTTTTTGAAATTCCTTCACCATACATAATATCAAATTCGGCCGTTTTAAATGGTGGAGCTACTTTATTCTTTACTACTTTAACTTTTGTTCTGTTTCCAATAACATTATCGCCGTCTTTAATTTGAGAAGAACGTCTGATATCCAAACGAATAGAAGCATAAAATTTTAACGCATTACCACCTGTCGTTGTTTCTGGATTTCCAAACATTACGCCTATTTTTTCTCTTAATTGGTTGATGAAGAAAACAGTACAATTGGTTTTGCTAATAGTTCCAGTCAGTTTTCTTAGTGCTTGCGACATTAAACGAGCGTGTAACCCCATTTTAGAATCACCCATTTCGCCTTCAATTTCACTTTTTGGCGTTAATGCAGCAACCGAGTCAATAACTACGATATCAATAGCCCCGGATCTAATTAAATTTTCTGCAATTTCTAAAGCTTGTTCTCCATTATCGGGTTGTGAGATAATTAAGTTTTCAATATCTACACCTAATTTTTCAGCATAATTTCTATCAAATGCATGTTCGGCATCTATAAAGGCAGCAATTCCACCAGCTTTTTGTGCTTCTGCAATTGCGTGTAATGTTAAGGTAGTTTTTCCTGAAGACTCTGGGCCATATATTTCTATGACTCTTCCTTTAGGGTATCCGTTTACTCCTAAGGCTAAATCGAGACCCAATGAACCAGAAGAAATAGTTTCTACTTCTTCAACTGCTTTGTCTCCCATTTTCATTACGGTTCCTTTGCCGTAAGTTTTGTCTAATTTGTCAAGCGTTAATTGTAATGCTTTTAACTTGGCTTCTTTTTCTGTGCTCATCTTTACTATATTTAATTGGCAATTAATTTTGTAAAAATAAATATTTTTTTAATGTAAAACGAGTTTGTAAAAACGAGTTTTAAACAATCGTAACCCAAAATTATTATGTAACTTTGTTATCATTTTTTTTATAAATGGAAAAGCTTATTTCTTATCCAATTTCGATTGTTTATTACTTATGTTTTGTTAGTTGTTTGATAATTTTTCATCCAATTCAATGGATTTGTTTCAACATATTTGGCTACCAAGCTCATAAAAAAAGTGTTGATTATTTGAATTTTTGCCTAGAAAAATGTACGCTCCTTTTAGGAACATGGTTTCAATTTAGAAACATCAATTACGTGCCTAGAGGGGTACCCATTATCTTTGTTGCCAACCACCAAAGTTTGTATGATATTATCGGAATTATTTGGCATTTGCGACGATTTCACGCCAAATTTGTAAGCAAGAAAGAGTTGGGCCGCGGAATTCCAAGCGTATCCTACAATTTAAGGCATGGAGGTTCCGTTCTTATAGATAGAAAAGACCCCAAACAAGCCATACCAACCATTAAAGGGTTAGGAGAATATATTGAAAAACATAAAAGATCAGCAGTTATTTTTCCTGAAGGAACAAGAAGTAAAGACGGTACACCAAAGAAATTTTCTGAAAATGGTTTAAAAATTTTATGCAAATATGCACCATCAGCAGTTGTTGTCCCTATTTCAATTAATAATTCATGGAAATTAGTTAAATTTGGGACCTTTCCAATGGGGCTAGGAAACAGATTGGAATTTATAATTCATGAACCAATAAAAGTAAAGGATTTTCCATTTGAAGTATTGATGGAGAAAGTAGAAAAATCGGTTGTACAATCAATAAGAAATTAATATGTCATTAAAAAATATTCGTCTAGAAGTAATGCAATATCTAGAGAAAAATGTAGATAGTTTTGTAGATCAATTCTTAATTCCGGTTGAGAAAATTTGGCAGCCTTCAGACATGCTTCCTAATTCAGAAAAAGAAACTTTTTTCGAAGAGGTAAAAGAATTGCGTGAAATAGCCAAAGATTTGCCTTATGATTTTTGGGTAGTTCTAGTTGGCGATACTATAACCGAAGAAGCATTACCAACTTACGAATCGTGGTTAATGGAGGTAGAAGGAGTGGATAATGAAGGAAGAAATGGTTGGTCAAAATGGGTACGTCATTGGACTGCCGAAGAGAATCGTCATGGTGATTTACTAAATAAATATTTGTATTTATCAGGACGTGTTAACATGCGTGAAATAGAAATGACCACCCAACACTTAATCGCTGATGGTTTTGATATCGGAACAGGTAAAGACCCTTATAAAAATTTTGTTTACACAAGTTTTCAAGAGTTAGCTACTTATGTTTCTCACAATAGGGTTTCTCAATTGGCTAAAAATTATGGTGATAAAAAACTGTCAAAAATTTGCAAAATGATTGCTGGAGACGAAATGCGTCATCATCATGCTTATAGCGAATTTGTAAATCAGATCTTTAAAGTAGATCCAAGTGAAATGATGTTGGCTTTTCAATACATGATGAAGCAGAAAATTACAATGCCCGCCCATTTTTTAAGAGAGTCTGGCGATAGAATTAGTACTGCATTTGAAGAATTCTCTAATTCAGCTCAGAAAATTGGAGTTTATACAGCTGCAGATTATGTAGATATTCTACAAAAATTGGTAGAAAAATGGGAGATTGATAAAATTGTAAATCTTACTGATGAAGCCGAAAAAGCCAGAGATTACCTCATGAAATTACCAGCACGAATGGCAAAAATTTCTGAAAGATTGGTGTTGCCAAATGAAACCAAAATATTCAAATGGGTAGAACCAGCTTTAATAAGATAACCGAGTACAGATAATAGAAAACAGACTTAAATCCTTTCTTAATGAAGGGATTTTTAAATTAATATATGACATTAATTGATACTACAATCGAATTTGTAAAACAACAACTTAAAGATGCCGAGGGTGGTCACGATTGGTTTCACATAGAACGTGTTTATAAAAATGCAATACTTATTGCAAAAGAAGAAAGTTGCAACATTGAAGTTGTTCAATTAGGAGCCTTGCTTCATGATATTGCTGATAGTAAGTTTAATAATGGAGATGAAAATATTGGTCCAAAAGTAGCCCGAGAGTATTTACATTTACAAAATATATCTCTAGAAATCGTTGAACATGTCATAGCTATTATTGAAAACATATCTTTTAAAGGAGGAAATTTTAAAAAGAAATTTAATTCTATCGAATTACAAATTGTTCAAGATGCTGATCGATTGGACGCGATTGGCGCCATCGGAATTGCACGTACATTCAATTATGGGGGTTTTAAAAACAGACTACTTTACAATCCAGAAATTGCCCCAAATTTAAACATGACAAAGGAAGAATATAAAAATAGCGTAGCACCAACGCTCAATCATTTTTATGAAAAACTACTTCTGTTAAAAGACAAAATGAATACTGAAACTGGTAAAAAAATTGCACAAGAAAGACATCGGTTTATGGAATCGTTTCTCGCACAATTTTATGCCGAATGGGATGGGGAGAAGTAGTAGTCAGTGCTCAGTTTTCAGTTGGCAGTGACAACACACTGAACACAGCCAACTAATTTATCTTCCTTTAAAATCTGCTTTTCGTTTTTCTAAAAATGCGGTTGTTCCTTCTTTAAAATCATCGGTTCCGAAGCATTTACCAAAAGATTTTATTTCGGTTTTAAATCCGTTAACACCCTCTTTAAAATTGGCATTTACTGCTTTTATGGCTTGACCAATAGCAACGGGAGAATTTTTCATAATGCGGTGCGCTATCGATTTTGTAAAATCTAAAAGTTCGGCTTGTGGTACAACATGATTTACCAATCCAAATCTATAGGCATCTTCAGCGGTTATCATTCCGGCAGTCATTATCATTTCCATAGCGCGACCTTTACCCACTAATTGCGGTAATCTTTGTGTTCCGCCATAACCCGGAATTACACCAAGTGATACTTCTGGCAAACCCATTTTTGCATTTTCTGATGCAATTCTGAAATGACATGACATGGCCAATTCCAATCCGCCACCAAGTGCAAATCCATTCACGGCAGCAATAACCGGAGTTCTTAAATTTTCAACAAAATCAAATAGTAATTCTTGCCCTTGAGTAGCCAATTGCGCACCTTCTTCTATAGAAAAATGAGCAAATTCTGAAATATCAGCGCCAGCGACAAATGCTTTTTCACCTTCTCCAGTAATTATAATTACTCTTACATCTGTATTGGCTTCCAAGTTTTCAAAAGCATCATGTAACTCTTGAATTGTTGCTACATTTAAAGCATTTAATTTTGAAGGACGGTTAATAGTGATTTGTCCAATTCCATTTTCAACGGAAACCATTATGTTTTCAAAATTCATAGTTTATTTTTTTATTATAGGAAGTGAAACAGTAAATGTAGTTCCTTTTCCTAGTTCGGTTTCAAAAGTAATTGTTCCTTTATAATTTTCAATTATATTTTTAATAATTCCTAGGCCTAATCCCATTCCACTATTTTTTGTGGTGAATTTAGGTTCAAAAATGTGTTCTATATTTTCAGATTCAATTCCAGTTCCATTATCTTTAACAATAATAAGTACATGGTCGAATTCTTCTTTTACGCTAACCAAAACCATTTTTTTTGTTTGTTCTTCCGGAATGGATTGAATAGCATTTTTTACTAAATTAGTGATGATTCTGATTAGCTGTGTTCGATCTAATTTGGTAATAATTTCTTCTTTTTCACTTTCAAAAACTATAAAATCTTCATTAAAAATATCCAAAGCCAATTCAATAACATCGATAACATTTAAATTTTCATTTTGCTGGGCAGGCATGGAAGCAAAATTTGAAAAAGCAGATGCAACAGCACTCATGGTGTCAATTTGTTGTATAAGCGTTTTAGTATAATCGTTGAGTTTTTGATTTAGATTCGGATCATTAGTATCAAATTTTCTTTGAAAACTTTGTACAGTTAAGCGCATCGGAGTCAAAGGATTTTTAATTTCGTGTGCGACTTGTTTTGCCATTTCACGCCATGCTTGTTCCCTTTCGGATTGTGCTAGCATAACAGCACTTTCTTCTAATTTGTCAACCATTCTATTATAAGCTGAAATAAGGGAATTGATTTCTCTACTATTGGCTTCAATTACAATTTTTTCATTTTTTTGATTTAGGCTTGTTTCGTTAATCTTGTCTGAAATTGTTTTCAATGACTTGGTAATATAACTTGCTAAAAAATAAGCAATTGCAAAAGCAATTAGTAACATGAATGAATACACTTGGCTTAATCGAATTAAAAATGCTTGCAATTCATCTTCATAAAAACCGTCATCTTCAACATAAGGGATGTTTAATATTCCTAAAGGTTTGAATTTATCATCTTTAATTTGGCTAAAAGAAGATCTGTTTTTTACCCCATCAATATTTTTAATATCAACGTATCTTTTTTCGATAGATGATTGAACAAGTTTAATTATGTATTTTGGAATAGAGGGCGATACAGTATCAATAGAGAAAGAGCCTTTAGACGATTTTAAAAGTTTACCATCTAAACTATAAATATTAATATCTAAATTATGAATATCTGCTAATTCATGAATTTTATCTTTAAAAATGTAAGGTAAATTGTTTTGTGTTAACGGATATGTGGTGTTAGAAAGCACATAATTGATATGTTCTTTTATAGCGTTTTCTTTTCGATCTAGTCGCTCCTGATGGTATTCTTTTGCCTCGTTTTTAAATTGGATAATCGAAATTGACGCCATTAAAACCGATGCAATTAATACCAATACAATCATCGAAAGAAAAATTCTAATTCGAAGGGAGAGCATAGAGATTTTGAATCCGTTAAGCATAATGTCCAGTTTTCAGTCGCAGTTTTCAGTCGCAGTTTTCAGTAGTTTTTCTGTAAACTGAGACGGAGACTGTCAACTATTTTTTTCTCGGATTTTTTTGTAAAATTTATAACCAAGCATCAACAGCATTGAAAAAACAAAGATGCCAATTACGCCATAAATCCAGTTAAAAGCATTTTTTAAAATTACTAAAAAAACAACTGCAAATAAGATAAGTGTAGCTCCTTCATTCCATAACCGCATAAAATTGGAACTGTATTTAAATAAATCTTTTTGCAATTGCGAATAAATTTGATGGCATTTTAAATGGTATGCGAACAACACAAAAACGAAGCCAAGTTTCAAGCGCATCCATGGCATTTGCAACCATTGTGGCATTAAAAATAGCAGCCAAACTGCAAAAAGTGTTGCTAAAATTGCACTTGGCCAAGTGATGATATACCACAATCGATACGTCATAATTTTGTATTGTTTTTGTAGAATTTCTTTTTCTGGCGACGGTTTTTCTTTGGTTTCTATTTGGTATACAAACAAACGAACAATATAAAACAATCCAGCAAACCATGTAATTACGAAGATGAGGTGAAGTGATTTTATATAGTTATAGTATTCCATCGAAGTTTGTTATTGATTTTTATAATCATTAATCCATTTTGCAACAGTTTCACACCATTCATCTCCATCATTCATACAAGGAATAGCAATAAATTCCTCACCTCCATTTTCTTTGAATTCATGATTGGCTTCCATAGCAATTTCTTCTAATGTTTCAAGACAATCAGAAACAAAAGCTGGAGTAACAACTGCTAATTTCTTAATTCCTTGCTTTGGCATTTTATTAATTTCTACATCGGTATAAGGTGTTAACCATTTATCTCCAGCCAATCGCGATTGAAAGGTTTGACTGTATTTGCCTTCTGGAATTCCAAGTAATTTTATCACTTGTTTTGTTGTTTCATAACATTGGTGACGGTAACAAAATTCATGAGCAGGCGAAGGTGTATTACAACACGAGCCGTCTATTTTGCAATGCGATTTAGTAATGTCGGTTTTACGAATGTGTCGTTTCGGAATACCGTGGTACGAAAATAACAAATGGTCATATTCAAAAGTATCTAAATGCATTTTTATAGAATTTGCTAATGCTTTGATATAATCTGGTTTATTGTAAAATGCAGGGACAATCGTAAATTTCATTTCTGGGAAATGCTTTTGACGCAATTCTTCTGCTAAAACTAAAATAGTTGTAGTAGATGCCATAGCATGTTGCGGATACAACGGAAATAACATTACTTCATTTACGCCTTTGTCTTTTAACTCTTGCAATCCTTTTAAAATAGTCATAGTTCCGTAACGCATAGCCAAAGCTACAGGCACATCAACTAGAGCTTGCACTTTTTTATGCATTCTTTTAGATATAACTACTAAAGGAGATCCTTCTTCCCACCAAATTTTTGCATAAGCAGCAGCCGATTTTTTTGGACGAGTTTTTAAAATAATACCACGAACTAATAATGCACGCAATAAAAACGGAACGTCAATGACGTATTTATCCATTAAAAATTCATCTAAATAAGGCTTTACATCCTTTGCAGTTGGACTTTCGGGTGAACCTAAATTTACTAATAATACTCCTTTCATTTTGAATAACTTATTTTATTTGGATTGAAAAAATTTACAAATTTGTATTTATTGCCATTAAATATTTTTTTGGGGTAGTAGCAAACTTCTTTTTAAAAGCAGCAATAAAATGACTTCCTGTACTATAGCCAATTTTTAACCCAACTTCGTTTACATTATAGGAACCACTATCTAATAATTGTCGCGCATAATCCATTTTATAATCAAATAAAAAACCATAAACAGTGTCGCCATAAATTTGTTTGAAACCCATTTTAAGCTTTTTTAAACTCAATCCGACTTGATCAGATAGTTCTTCTAAGCCAGGAGGTTCAGACATGTTAGCAATTATTATTTCTTTTGCTTTTCTAATTTTAAGGACATTTTCTTCATCAATTAAAAAAGGACATTGCTCAGCATTTGGATCTTCTGACCGATTGAAATACAAACTTAATAATTCATATCCTTTCCCTTTATAATACAAATTTTTAATCGACGGATTTAAATTATAATGAAACAATTGACTTAATACAATAGCCATAGACGGACTAATTTCTCCTTCTTTATAGTACTTTTTATCTTTGTTTTCTTCACTTAAAAAAGGAATATGGCCCGATTCATTTGTAAATAAAGAGTGAAATTTTTGAATAGAAATAATGATTGAAATCACCCAAGTATTAGGTGCTAATTCTAAATTTAAAGGCAATTCTTTTTGTGGATTATAAAATAAATACGACTTCTCTTCATTTAAATCTAAAGCATAATTGCCTTGATTGAAAATGAATTTAGCTTTCCCTTTAATTCCGAAATGAAATTGAATAAGTCCTTGATGAATGTGTTTTTCTATCCTAAATGTTTCATTTTCATCATTTTGAAAACGATGTAAAATAAAATCATTCTCGATTTTTATTTCTTCTTGTGAACTCATAGCGTCATTTTTTTTACTCAAAACTCCATTCAAAGCATTTTATTTATTTAGAAACAATCTACATAAGTAAATTGTAAATGCTTTATTTTACTGCAAATTTATAATAAATAACGCTAAAAAAACAAATTGTTTTAAAAAATCCCTAAGCGATGCAAAAAGTACTTTGAGCGTTGTTTTTATAAAACACTTAACTATAACTTTGTTCCACTTTTAGGAAAAGTAACAATTATGGAAAACGGAAACTTCGTAAAGCATACTACTTTTTACATTATAGGATTGAGTTATCAAAAAGCAGATGCTGATATGAGAGGTAAATTCAGTTTAGATGCTCAAGCAAAATCCAACTTAATGCAGCAAGCTAAAGAGGAAGGAATCGAAGCTTTGCTTGTTACTTCCACCTGTAATAGAACCGAAATTTATGGTTTTGCACAACACCCTTTTCAATTAATAAAGTTACTTTGTGAAAACAGTCAGGGCACTGTAGAAGATTTTCAAAAAGTTGCCTATGTCTACAAAGGGAAAGAAGCAGTTTCACATATATTTAGAGTTGGTACGGGTCTTGACAGTCAAATTCTCGGAGATTTTGAAATTATTAGCCAATTAAAAATAGCATTTACTCAGAGCAAAGAAGTTGGATTGGTCAATAATTTCCTTGAAAGATTGGTGAATTCTGTTATTCAAGCGAGTAAAAAAATTAAAACAGACACAGAAATTTCTTCTGGCGCTACTTCGGTTTCTTTCGCAGCAGTTCAATATATTTTCAAAAATGTTGAAACCATAGAAAATAAAAATATTTTACTTTTTGGAACTGGTAAAATCGGTAGGAACACCTGCGAAAATTTAGTAAAACATACCAAACACGAACAAATTACTTTAGTAAATCGCACCAAAGATAAAGCAGAAAAATTAGCTAAAAAGTTAAATGTTATTGTAAAAGATTATGCCGACTTGCAACTCGAATTACAAAAAGCAGATGTTGTAGTAGTGGCTACTGGAGCTCAAAATCCGACAATAGATAAAGCCATTCTAAATCTTAAAAAGCCATTGCTGATTTTAGATTTATCTATTCCAAAAAACGTTAATGAAAATGTTACCAGTGTTGATGGTGTAACTTTGATTCATATGGATCATTTATCACAACTAACAGACGAAACTTTAGAAAACAGAAAACGTCACATTCCGGCAGCGGAATCTATTATAGAAGAAATTAAAAATGAGTTTTTGGCATGGACCAAACAAAGAAAATTTGCACCAACTATTCATGCATTAAAAGAGAAATTAAATTCTATTAAAGAAGGCGAATTAAACTTTCAAAGAAAAAAAATCACCGATTTTCACGAAGAACAAGCCGAAATCATAAGCGCAAGAATCATCCAAAAAATTACCAATCATTTCGCCAATCATTTAAAAGAGGATACTACCATGGTTGATGAAAGTATTGAATGGATTGAAAAAATATTCCAAATTGAAACCGATTCAAAATAATGAATAAAATTATTAGAATAGGAACCCGTGATAGTGAACTCGCACTTTGGCAAGCAAATACAGTCGCCAAAAAACTCAACGATTTAAGCTATAAAACGCAAATCATTTCTGTAAAATCGGATGGTGATTTACTTCTAGATAAACCATTATACGAACTCGGAATTACTGGAATTTTTACCAAAACTTTAGATGTTGCCATGATAAATGGTCAAATTGATATAGCTGTTCATTCGATGAAAGATGTGCCAACCGCTTTACCACACGGAATTGTTCAAGCTGCCGTTTTAGAAAGAGCCAATGAATTGGATATTTTAATACACAAAGGGAATCTAGATTTTCTTGAAACTAACGGAACAATCGCTACCGGTAGTCTTCGTCGACAAGCATTATGGTTAAATAAATATCCAAATCATAAAGTTGTTGATTTACGTGGAAATGTAAATACCAGAATGCAAAAACTATACAATAGCGATTGGAACGGAGCCGTTTTCGCTGCTGCTGGATTGGAAAGAATCAATTTAAAACCAGATAATTTTATCAATTTAGATTGGATGACTCCAGCTCCGGCACAAGGGGCAATGGTTGTGGTGGCAATGGCTAATGATGATTTTAGTATTGATGCCGTTTCACAATTAAATGATTTAGATGCTGAAATTTGTACCTACATCGAAAGACAATTTCTAAAAACTTTAGAAGGAGGTTGTACAGCCCCAATTGGTGCTATTGCAAAATACAATGAAAAAGAAGATACTATTCATTTTCAAGGAGTGCTTTTATCCATCGATGGAAAAGAAAAAATTGAAATCGAAAAGACAGTTGATATCTCCGAATGGAAAAAATTAGGATTCAATTCCGCTCAAGAAATCTTAACTAACGGTGGAACGCAATTGATGGAAAAAATCAAGGCAGCATTAAAAAAGTAATTCGTGCATTCGTGGCAAATACCATCAACATATTATCTACCAAGAAGCTTTTGACAAAACAGAAGCAACTTCTGTTAGATGCCAATTTTGAAGTGATTGAAGCAGATTTTATTCAAATTAAAATCAAAAACTTCGAGTTGACAAATGTCAATGACAATTTGATTTTTACAAGTCAAAATGCTGTTGAAAGTGTTTTAGAAAATCCCAAATGCAGTGAATTAAGTGGGAAACCAGTTTTTTGTGTAGGCATGAAAACAAAAGATTTTTTGGAAGAGAATGGGTCCGAGGTTGCAGTGTATACCGATTATGCTTCCGATTTAGCCGAAATAATTTCTTTAATTTATTCCGATGAAACCTTTACTTTTTTCAGCGGAAATCTACGAAGAGACGTTTTGCCAAAAGCCCTAAAAGAAAACCAAATAACGTTCAACGAAATCGAAGTGTATGAAACCAACATTACTTCACATAAGATAAAAAGTAAACTTGACGGAATTTTATTTTTCAGTCCGTCGGCGGTTGAAAGTTATCTGAAAATGAATACCATAAAAAATGAAATCTGTTTCTGCATTGGTGAAACTACTGCAGAAGCTTTAGAAAAAAGAAAAATAAAAAAGATTGTAATTGCAGAACAACCCTCAGTTGATAACGTAATTGTAGAAGTAATAAAATATTACAAAAATTAAAACATAACGATTTTCCAATTTTCCGATAGTTAATTCGTGAAAATTTATGGAATTCGTGGCAAAACAAAAATTATGATTAAAAACGACCTATTCCTTCGCGCCTTAAACAACGAAACTGTCGAACGTCCTCCTGTTTGGATGATGCGTCAAGCGGGAAGATACTTACCCGAATTCAGAGCCTTACGCGACAAATATGATTTTTTTACCCGTTGTGAAACACCCGAATTGGCCGCAGAAATTACCGTACAACCGATACGAATTGTACAACCCGATGCGGCGATTTTATTCTCTGATATTTTGGTGGTACCAAGAGCAATGGGAATTCACGTGGAACTGAAAGACAACCTCGGACCGATAATTCCGAATCCGATTCGCACCATGGTACAAGTCAATCAAGTTATTGTTCCCGATGTAAACGAAACCTTAGGCTATGTATTTGATGCGATAAAACTCACCAAAGAAATGTTGAACGATGAGGTGCCATTAATTGGTTTTGCCGGATCACCATGGACAATTTTTTGTTATGTAGTAGAAGGAAAAGGATCCAAAAGTTTCGATACAGCCAAAGGATTTTGTTTCTCTAATCCAGTTGCGGCGCATACGTTATTACAAAAAATCACCGATACCACGATTTTATATTTAAAAGAAAAAGTAAAAGCAGGTTGCAACGCCATTCAGATATTTGATTCGTGGGGCGGCATGTTGTCGCCAGTAGATTATCAGGAATTCTCCTGGCAATACATCAACCAAATTGTTGAGGCTTTAGCCAATGATACAAAGGTTATTGTTTTCGGAAAAGGATGTTGGTTTGCATTAGGCGATATGGCAAAATCAAAGGCATCTGCAATTGGTGTCGATTGGACATGTTCTGCTCGAAATGCCCGATATTTAACAGGAGGAAAAATTACGTTACAAGGAAATTTTGATCCGTCAAGATTGTTATCGCCAATTCCAACCATCAAAAAAATGGTGCATCAAATGATAAACGAATTCGGAAAGGACAATTATATCGTCAATCTCGGACACGGTATTTTACCTAATATTCCTGTCGATCATGCAAAAGCGTTTATAGAAGCCGTGAAAGAATATAAAAATAGTTGATGGTTTATGGTTGATAGTCGTGGGAAGTTTCCAAAGCCATCAACCAACAACCAACAACCAACAACTAATCAATGAAAGATAAATTCTACCAATACCTACTCAATCTCCAAAACCAAATCACTTCTAAATTAGAAGAAGTTGATGGTGTGGCGAAATTCCGCGAAGACATTTGGACTCGAGTCGAAGACGAACAGGGCGAAGCCAAACGACCAGAAGGCGGCGGTGGTAAAACACGTGTCATTGAAAACGGTCCCGAAGGGTCGGGAGTTTTTGAAAAAGGCGGCGTGAACATTTCAGCGGTGCATGGCAAATTGCCCGATACTATGCAGCAAATGTTCAAAGTGGTAGAAGCCGATTTTTTTGCCTGTGGATTGAGTTTAGTGATTCATCCAAAAAATCCAATGGTACCAACCGTGCATGCCAATTGGCGCTATTTCGAAATGTACGACGATAAAGGAAATATTATCAATTCGTGGTTTGGTGGTGGACAAGATTTAACGCCGTATTATCTTTTTGAAGAAGATGCCATTCATTTTCACCAAACGTCTAAAACCGCTTGCGACAAACACAATTCCGATTTTTATCCAAAATATAAAGCACAATGTGACTCCTATTTTTGGAACGCACACCGACATGAAGCGCGTGGTATTGGCGGTTTGTTTTTCGATTATTGTAAAGCTGACGAAAATAGGTCAATGGAAGATTGGTTCAATTTCGTAACCGAAGTGGGCAACAGTTTTCTCGAAGCGTATGTTCCCATTGTAGAAAAAAGAAAAAATTTACCGTATACCGAAGCTCAAAAAACCTGGCAGGAAATCCGTCGTGGTAGATATGTCGAATTCAATTTGGTACACGATAAAGGAACGTTATTCGGACTCAAAACCAACGGTCGTATCGAAAGCATCCTGATGAGTTTACCACCACACGTGCAATGGGTTTACGACCATCATCCGGAAGCTGGAAGTGAAGAAGAAAAATTAATCAAAATACTAATGAATCCTATTGATTGGATTTAGAATTATTTTAAATGTTGAATTTTAAATTTTAAATTAGAAGATATGTTTCCTTTAAGAAGAAACCGCAGATTACGCTCCAACGAAAGCATTCGCTCTCTAGTTCGAGAAACTATTATCTCACCCAACGACTTTATCGTGCCGCTTTTTGTAGTCGAAGGCAAAGGCGTTCGTGAAGAAATTCCGTCCATGCAAAACTACTTCCGTTTGAGTCTAGACAACCTCGAAAAAGAAGTCAAAGAACTTTGGAAACTCGGATTAAAATCGGTTTTGCTTTTCGTAAAAGTGCCCGATAATTTAAAAGACAACAAAGGAACCGAAGCGCTAAATCCAAACGGATTAATGCAACGCGCCATCAAAACGGTAAAAAATGCATGTCCCGATATGATTGTAATGACCGATGTCGCCCTCGATCCGTATTCAATTTACGGTCACGACGGCATCATCGAAAACGGTCAAATCGTCAACGATCCAACGTCGCTATTTTTGGCTGAAATGAGCGTTTCTCATGCCCAAGCTGGTGCTGATATTGTGGCACCAAGCGACATGATGGACGGCAGAATTCTTGAAATCCGTGAGACGTTAGAAGATGAAGGATTTATCAATACCGGAATTATGAGTTATTCCGCAAAATACGCCTCGGCACATTACGGCCCGTTTCGCGACGCTCTCGACAGTGCGCCAGTCGATTTACAAAACATTCCTAAAGATAAAAAAACCTACCAAATGGATTACCACAATCGCCTTGAAGCCCTTCGCGAAACCCGAATGGACATCGAAGAAGGTGCCGATATTGTAATGGTAAAACCCGGAATCGCGTACCTCGACATCGTGCGTGAAGTCAAAAACATGTCCGAAGTTCCTGTTGCTGTTTATCAAGTTTCGGGCGAATATTGCATGATAAAAGCCGCAGCAGAACGCGGTTGGATTGACCATGATGCCGTAATGATGGAGCAAGTAACTGCGATAAAAAGAGCTGGCGCCGATTTAATCGCAAGCTATTTTGCCAAAGATGTAGTGAAGTTAATTTCTTGAAGCTAATCCTGCTGTTCGCTCTATCTTTTCTTCCGCTGCGCTCCAAAAAAGGATGCCGCTGCCATCAGGGCTAGGGCTCATCTGCAAAGAAAACTATTTAGTAATGAAGCATATAATTTACTCTTTAATACTGTCTTTTTTTATTATCAGTTGTGATAAAAAAGAAACTTCCAAAACAGAAGAAACACTTTCTGAGCCAACACCAGAAAAAGGAGAAGCCCTTTTTACAGAAAACAATTGCATCGCTTGTCATAAAGTCGATCAAAAAATTATAGGTCCAAGCTTACAGGAAACCGCAAAAATCTACAAAGAAAAAAAAGGAGATATGGTGGCTTTTTTAAAAGAAGAAGCCGAACCGATTGTCAATCCAGCGCTTTACGAAACTATGAAAATCAATTTACAACTCACCAAAATG